>JAITGN010000020.1 GCA_031280565.1 Accumulibacter sp.
ACGAACGGAGATAGGCGCTGTCAAAGGAGAAGGATTGAAAAACTATTTGAAGAAAGAATGAGGACTGGAAAGGCGGAGCATCCGTTCATACTTCGACAGGCTCAGCACGAACGGAAATAGGCGTCGTCAACGTGTTCCGACAAAACCAGCACGAATGGGGATAGAGGGTGCCGAAGGGTTCCGGAAAACTTAACACAAACGGAAATAGACGTTGTCAATGCTTCAGCAGATTCAGCGCGGACGGGTTTTTCCAATCCCGTTCGCCCTGCCTGTCCTGAGCCTGTCGAAGGAAGCTTGTCGAAGGGTAAGGATTGAAAAACGATTCGAAGAAAGAGTGAGGATTGGAACGCTCATTTACGCCCTGGAGCGTCCGTTCATACTTCGACAGGCTCAGCACGAACGGAAATAGGCGTCGTCAACGTGTTCCAACAAAACCAGCACGAATGGGGATAGACGCCATCAATGTATTCCGATAAAACCAGTACGAACGGAAACAGGTGTTGTCAATGGTTCGGCAAGTTCAGCGCGAACCGTATTCCATTGTCTCCGGCTGGCGTTTTTCAATAGAAAAACGTCGGCCAGCAACACGCTTCCAAACGATTTATCGTTTTTTCCGCGCCAGGCGCGGCTGAGGAGCCTCGACCAGGGTCGCCAGGAGTTCTTTTCCGTCGTCGGAAATATCGACTCTGAAACGGTAACGCCACGCCTTCTTTCCCGCTCCCTGGAATTCCTCGTCGAGGATGACGTGATTTTCGGGAGGCGCGCCGATCATCCCGTCCGTCCGGATCAGCGCAATCGTATCTCCTTCCTTGAGGCGCGTGAGATTGTCCGCGTGCAAAAGCTCAATCACGCTGCTTTTTCCCGCGCGGCGGTCGGATAAAAGCGCGCCGCCTTTCCCGACGTTCAGCATCACCGCTCCGGGAGTAATCGACGATGGAAGCCTGAAACGGAGCATTTCGAAATTTTCGAGACCGAAAATTTCTCCCTCAATCGGATTTTCGATATGGAGGCGATTGTCTGTAAAGGCATCACCCGCAGGCGTCTGGCCTCCACGCAGCCATACAGCCTTGCCGAGCATCAGCGAGCGGCCGCCCAGAACAACCGTGTTCTTTGTCGCCATCCCTTCACCGAAGGTCACGCTTCCGCCCGTAATCGCGCTTTCGATCCGGCCGCCGCCGATTTTTACGTGATTGCCGACCGCCCGGCCCTTGTCGGCCATTCCTCCAATCACATGGTTCATGTGGCCGCCCTGGATATAAACAGCGTTTCCGGCGGAAAGGCCGGCTTTGACCAACCCGCCCGTAACCCGGCCTTCCGGTATCCGGCCATCGGTCACCCGGACAACGTTGGAGCGCACGGGGCCAGTGAGCGAAACGCCGCCATAGACCTGACCAAGCTGGCCGCCGCTGACATGGACGGTATTTTTTTCCACCGCACCGTTCTTTGAACTTCCACCGGAAACAATCCCGGAAACTTTCCCGGCGCGAATGGCAACGGAATTAGCTTTTGCCGCGCTGTCGCCGGAAAAACCGCCATGGATTACGTCAAGCGCTGCATCTTCCTGCAACAAATTGACGGTATTGCCTTTCGCGTCCGCATAGAACGACGCGCCGCCATAAACGACGCCCGCGATGATGTCCGGGGTAGCCGCAGCGGGCGCAGCGGCAGGCGAAATACGGCGGGCGCGTGTCGCCTGCCGCCCGATGACGACCGCGTTGCCCGATACTTCGCCGTTTTTGGAAGCCGCGCCGTAAAGATTGTCGGATGTCCCCTTTTTCAGCCAGACCGTGTTCCTTTTAAGCGTTTTCTCCGCGCTCAGCGCGCCAAAAACATAGTGCGGCGTGATGTTTTTTTCTCCTTTGACAAGGGTGAAATTCACCGTCACGGCATTCCCCGACGCGCGGGCCGGATAAAGAGCGTTTTTGATTCCCTCAAACGCAGCAATGTCATCCGAGGGACGTTTCAGGAGGGATCCATTCCCGGTGTAAGTCAGTTTTTCCGCGCCGGCCAGCGGCGATAGAACAAAAAGCGAAACGGCGACAAAACGGAACAGATTCACGTGCATCTCCTTTGAAAAGCGCGAACAATCTCCACGAGGTATCAACGTTTGCCCAGCGGAAAGATGCAAATGATCTCTTCATCTTCCGGCAAAGCCAATATTTTACGGATAAAATCGGCGTTCAGCGACTGAAGGTAACGCGCGCCAATGCCAAGCGCGTCGGCGACAAGGTAAAGCTGCTGCGTCATCGCGCCGGCAGCGACATGCGTCCATTTGGCCCAGTTTTCCTGCCCGCGGCCATTATTCTTCAGCGAAGTCCGGTCGCTTGCGAAAATAAGCGTATAAGGCGCGGATGCGACAAAGGATTGACGGCTGATCCTGGCGCGCGCATCCTCGCCCGCGATTTTTTTCAGGGAATGATCCTGCCATGAGTAGCGGAATAGCCCTTCCGCTCCGGCGACGTAAATAGCCACATAGGGTTCGACGCCCATCCCGAAAGGGATTGTCCATTTGCTGGCGCGGTTTTTCCCCGAAGCAGCCCACAGGAGAGTCGAAAGCTCGCTGTCCGAAATCCTGCCTACCGGGAATGACGCGCCCGGAGCTGACGCGCGGGCGGCGACCGCGTCCAGAACAGGCTTGCCGCCGGAAACTTGCGGCGCGGGAAGTTTTATATCGGTTGCCATGACGACCGGCGCCATAAAAAACAGCGCCGAGAACAGGATGGTTTTCATGAGCCGTCTCCTTTTCAAGAAAGATGGAAAAGTCTGGCGCTTTACTCCGGCGTCCGGCAGATGAAACCGGTTTTATTTGAAACCGGACAGTACCCGGATTGTCTGCTCCGGGTACCGATTATAAACGCGGCTCACGATTCACGGCTCATAATTCCGCAAAAAGCGCGTCCTCAATGCGGAATCGCATTTTTCCGTTTTTTGATGGCTCTCAATTGAGCAACCGCTTGCGCCAGCTCGCTTTCGGCTTTGGCAAAATCGATTTTCGCGTTCCAGTTTTTGAGTTTTTCCCTGGCCTGTTTTTGCGCTTCGACCGCCTTGGCCTCATCCAGATCGTCCGCACGAACCGCCGTATCGGTAAGCAGGGTAATCAATGCCGGCTGGACTTCCAGAATGCCGCCGGACACATAAATCGATTCGAAGTTTTCGGTTCCCGGCACCTGCAAGCGGATCGTCCCAGGCTTGACAAGCGCCAAAAGCGGCGCGTGGCGCGGGAAGATACCCAGCTCGCCCGATTCGCCGGGGAAGACGGCAAAACTCGCTTCGCCGGAAAACATCAGCCGTTCGGCGCTAACGATATCGATCTGCATTGTATGCGATGACATTTTTCTCTCCACGCCCGATGGACGATAAGCCTGTTAGAACGATTTGGCTTTTTCCAGCGCTTCCTCGATGTTGCCGACCATATAGAACGCCTGTTCCGGAATGGCGTCGCATTCGCCATTGACGATCATCTTGAACCCCTTGATCGTATCCTTGAGCGAAACATATTTGCCGGGCGAGCCTGTGAAAACTTCCGCCACATGGAAGGGCTGCGACAGAAAACGCTGTATCTTGCGCGCGCGGAAAACGGCTTGCTTGTCTTCCGGCGAAAGTTCGTCCATCCCAAGAATGGCAATGATGTCGCGCAATTCCTTATACCTTTGCAAGGTCTTCTGGACGCCGCGCGCGACTTCGTAATGCTCTTCGCCAACGACTTGCGGATCAAGCTGGCGCGATGTTGAATCAAGCGGATCGACCGCCGGATAAATCCCCAGCGACGCGATATCGCGCGAGAGAACAACAGTCGAATCAAGATGGAGGAAGGTCGTCGCCGGAGAGGGGTCGGTCAAGTCATCCGCAGGAACATAAACCGCCTGAATCGATGTGATCGAACCGACATTGGTCGAAGAGATGCGTTCCTGCAGACGCCCCATCTCTTCCGCAAGCGTCGGCTGATAGCCGACGGCAGAAGGCATCCGGCCAAGCAGGGCGGAAACTTCGGTGCCCGCCAGCGTATAGCGGTAAATATTATCCACAAAGAACAGGATGTCGCGGCCGTCGTCACGGAAACGCTCGGCCATGGTAAGACCGGTCAGCGCAACACGCAGACGATTCCCCGGCGGTTCGTTCATCTGTCCGAAAACCATCGCCACCTTGTCGAGAACGTTCGAGTCCTTCATTTCGTGGTAGAAGTCGTTTCCTTCGCGCGTCCGTTCGCCCACGCCCGCAAAAACGGAAAGCCCCGAGTGCTGTTTCGCTATGTTGTTGATAAGCTCCATCATGTTGACGGTCTTGCCAACGCCCGCGCCGCCGAACAAGCCGACTTTACCGCCTTTCGCAAAGGGACAAATCAGGTCGATGACCTTGATGCCCGTTTCGAGAAGCTCGATCGAGGGAGAAAGTTCGTCGAATTTGGGCGGCGACTGGTAAATCGAACGCCGCTCTTCTGAATTGATCGGCCCGGCCTCATCAACCGGACGCCCCAGAACATCCATGATCCGCCCAATCGTCGCATCACCGACCGGCACCGTGATTGGCGCGCCGGTGTCATTCACTTTCATGCCGCGGCGCAGACCGTCGGACGATCCCATCGTAATCGCGCGCACAACGCCGTCACCCAGCTCCTGCTGGACTTCGAACATCAGATTTTTTTCGCAGCCTTCATGCTCTTCCGATGCGTCAAGAAGAAGGGCGTCATAAACACGGGGCATCGCATCGCGCGGGAACTGGATGTCGACCACCGCTCCGATGCACTGAATAATGTTTCCTTGACTCATCGTTGTATCCTCACTCAATAATCAGACAGCGGCCGCGCCGCCGACGATTTCCGTAATTTCCTTGGTAATTGCCGCCTGGCGGGCTTTGTTATAAACCAGCTTGAGTTCGTCAATCACATTCTTTGCGTTATCCGAAGCCGATTTCATTGCCACCATCCGGGCGCTTTGCTCGGATGCCATGTTCTCAGCCACGGCCTGATACAACATCGCCTCGACATAGCGCAGCAACAACGTGTCGATAACCGCCTTGGGATCGGGTTCGTAGATATAGTCCCAGTCGTCGTCCCGCGCCTTGTTGCCGACCAGGTCGCCATGCAAGGGCAAAAGCTGCTCTATCACCGCCTCCTGCTTCATCGTGTTGATGAAACGGGTATACGCCATGTATACCACATCGGTTTCGCCCTTGATGTACGCGTCGAACTGGACTTTCGCCGGACCGATCAACCTTTCGAGCGAAGGATGATCCCCCAGGCCGACGAGATGTGACATGATATCGACGCTTGAGCGCGACAGAAAACTGAATCCCTTGTTGCCTATCGCCGTCAAACGAAGTTTTTTTCCCTCCATGTCCCATTCCCTCATCCGGTTCAAAACCAGACGAAGAATGTTGGTGTTCAAGCCGCCGCACAGCCCTTTGTCAGAGGTTATCGTAATCAGCCCGACGCCCCGGATCTCGGCGCGTTTTTCCAGAAAAGGATGGGTATACGTTTTGACCAGGGCGTGCGAAAGGTTTCCGGCGACGCGCCGGATCTTTTCACCATAAGGACGGGCGGCCCGCATCTTGTCCTGCGCCTTGCGCATTTTCGACGCCGCGACCATTTCCATCGCCTTGGTGATCTTGCGCGTACTTTCGACGCTTTTGATCTTGGAACGGATTTCTTTACCGCTCGCCATTTGGTTTCTCCCAGCCCGTCAAACCAGCGAAGCCTTGAACTCCCCGATTGCCTTGGCCAGTTCCTTCTCCGCCTCGGCATCAAGCTCCTTGGTTTTTTCGATCTTCTCAACCAGGGCGCTGTAATTCTGCTTGACGAAAGCGTGCATCTTCCTTTCTATCTCAAGCGTCCGGTTGACATCCACGCCGTCAAAATAACCTTCACTGACAGCATACAGGGTGATAGCCATTTCAGAGACGGGAAGCGGTGAATATTGAGGCTGTTTCATCAGCTCGGTCACCAGACGGCCGCGGTCGAGCTGTTTGCGGGTCGCGTCGTCGAGATCGGAAGCGAATTGAGCGAACGCCGCCAGCTCGCGGAACTGCGCGAGCGCCAGGCGAACGCCGCCGCCCAGCTTCTTGATGACCTTGGTCTGCGCCGCGCCGCCGACGCGTGAGACCGAGATGCCGGCGTCAATCGCCGGACGGATGCCCGAATTGAAAAGATCGGTATCCAGAAAATTCTGGCCGTCCGTAATCGAAATCACATTGGTTGGAACAAACGCAGAAACGGCGCCCGCCTGCGTGTCGCTGGTTGGAAGAGCGGTCAATGAACCTGTTTTGCCCTTGATCTCGCCGTTTGTGAATCTTTCGACATACTCCGCGTTAACGCGCGCCGCGCGCTCAAGCAGACGCGAATGCAGGTAGAAAATATCGCCGGGATACGCCTCCCGCCCGGGCGGACGGCGCAGAAGCAGCGAGACCTGGCGATACGCCCAGGCCTGTTTGGTCAAATCGTCGTAAATAATCAGCGCGTCCTGTCCGCGGTCACGGAAGTATTCGCCCATCGTGCATCCCGCATAAGGGGCAATGTATTGGAGCGCCGCTGATTCGGAGGCCGTTGCGGCCACAACGATCGTGTAGTCCATCGCACCGTGCTCTTCGAGCCGGCGGACGACACTGGCGACGGAAGAGGCTTTCTGCCCGACCGCCACATAAATACAGATGAGATCCTTGCCCTTCTGGTTGATGATGGTATCGATCGCGATCGCCGTCTTGCCGGTCTGGCGGTCGCCGATAATCAGCTCGCGCTGGCCGCGCCCGACCGGCACCATCGAATCGATCGATTTCAGGCCTGTCTGCACAGGCTGGCTGACCGACTGGCGCCAAATGACGCCCGGCGCCACTTTTTCAATCTTGTCCGACAATTTGGCGTTGAGCGGCCCCTTGCCGTCGATGGGCTGTCCAAGCGAATTAACGACCCGGCCCAGAAGTTCCGGCCCAACTGGAACTTCAATGATACGTCCCGTCGTCCTGACCGAGGCGCCTTCGACAATTTTTTCGTAGTTTCCCAGAATAACCGCGCCGACTGAATCGCGTTCAAGATTCAGGGCCATGCCGTAAATACCGCCCGGAAACTCGAGCATTTCACCCTGCATCGCATCGGACAGGCCGTGTATGCGGCAAATGCCGTCGGTTACTGAAATGACCGAACCTTGCGTACGAGTCTCGGCAGTCACCTCAAGACTCTGAATCTTGCTCTTGATTAGCTCACTAATCTCGGAAGGATTCAACTGCATGAATTTCTCCTAGTTCTTCTTGAGCGCCGCATCCATCGCATCCAGTTTGCCGCGAACGGAAACGTCAAGCACCCTGTCGTCCACAACGATTTTTACCCCGCCGATCAGCGACTTGTCGATTTCAAGACGTGGACGAAGCCTGCTGCCGAAATGCGATTCGCATTGCTTCAGCAATTGATCGAGCGGCTGTTTTGCAATGGGAAAAGCGCTGTAGATGACGGCTTCCTTTACTCCGGCATCGGCATCCTTGAGCTGCTCGAAAACCTCGCTGATCTGCCCCGCCACGCCAAAACGGCCATTCTCCAGCAGAACGCTCACCAGAGAAACGAATTCCTCGTTACCGGCCGCCTCTCCAGTGAAAGAAACGATCGTTTCCACGACCTGCCGGCGGGAAAGCGCCGGATTCCCGAGAATCTTCGGAATCTCCGGATCTTCGGAAATCATCGCCAGACACTGCAGACGCTCCGACCAGATATCCAGAGCGCCGCTTTCTTTCGCGATTTCAAATACGGCCTGAGCGTATTGACGGGCTATAGTGACGGATTCGGTCATGGATCACAAATCCTTCTTGATCGCTTCCAGCAGAGCGGCATGCGCCTTGGCGTCGATTTCGCGGAGCAGGATTTTCTCGGCGCCCGCGATGACGAGATCGGCCAGGCGTTCGCGCAGGTCATCTTTCGCTCGCGCGATATCCAGATCAATCTCCGCGCGCGCGTCAGTCATTGTCCTTTCGGCGTCCAGTCTGGCCTGCTCTCTGGCTTCCTCAATGATCTGCTGGGCGCGTTTATCAGCCTGCAGCACCATTTCAGCCGCCTTTTCCTTGCCCGCGCCAATCGTCTCGGCCGAGCGCTTGGCCGCGAGATCAAGAGACTGCTGTCCACGTTCCGCCGCCGCAAGGCCCTCGCTGATCTTTACCGCGCGCTCATCAAGCGCTTTCATTATGGGCGGCCAGACAAACTTCAGCGTAAACCACGCCAGAATGAAAAAAACGACAATCTGCGCGAACAGGGTTGCGTTCAGATTCACGGTTATCTTCCCCGCTTAAAGGTTGATCGGAATCCTTTTTGTGTTACTTGATGACAAAAGGATTTGCAAAGGCAAACGACATGATGACGCCGACGCCGATCAGATAAACCGCGTCAACCAGACCCGCCAGGATCAGCACTTTGGGCAGAAGCTCGTTAACGAGTTCAGGCTGGCGCGCCGACGCGTCGATATACTTGCTGCCCATCGTGGTGATGCCAACTACGGCAGCTATCGCTCCCATGATAATAACCGCGACACAGGCAAAAATCAGGTTGCCAAGAATATTCTCCATGACCGCTCCTTCTTTCTAAAAAAGATTAAAAAAAAACGACGACAAAAAATCAGTGATGCGCATGCGCCTGGCCAATAT
>JAITGN010000014.1 GCA_031280565.1 Accumulibacter sp.
TATGCGGGAGGCTCATTCTCCCGCACTTCCCAGCGTCGGATGGTTCTTACATCAACCTCAAGAATTTCAGCCAGTTGCTTCTGTGTGTACATGGCTCTTGCAGAACGAAGCAGGCCCAAAGAGGCGGGATGTTGCATGGCGATTTCCATCAGGGATTGTTTGAGGGCATTATGTCCGCTTTTAGTCCCGATTTCAACCAAGTGTTGCAATTTGTTCAGTAGTGCCCTGACACAAAAGCTCAGGGCCAGACCAAAAACCTGGCTTTCAACCTGCCCCGCTCTGCTTCAGCAGTTCTTCGGAAGCGGCGATCAGGTGTTCAACATGCTCGCTCGTCATGACGATGCCGGGGGCAATAGCGAAGCCCGCGCCGGTTGCCAGGGCGAGCAGCACGCGCGGTGCGTGGCCTTCTTGCCGGTTGAGGATGATTTTCTCGAAAGAGGCGCGGATGGCGGCGTCCTGGTAGTAGCGCGTGGCCGACCATGCCGGGCTGTCGGCCTGAAACAGCAGCGCGGCGTCGGGCGATTCCAGGTCGATGCGCTTGTCCTTCGCGTAGCGGGCGCAGAGATCAGGATGCGGCGGGAAGTCTTCCAGCGGATGCGGGCCGGTCTGGATGCCGCTCGGTTTGTCGTAGTCGCCATACTGGTGGCCGTTGGTGGCAAAGACGTACTGCACGTCGAAGCGGGTACAGTCGGCATAAGCCTTGGCCTGTTCCATGCCCTTGAGCGGGTCTTCGTTTTCCCGCTTGGCTTCCAGCACAGCGACCGGGAGCGGTTTGGGCATCTTGCCGACCTGCACGCACAACAGGTAATCGGTGCGGCCCGCACCCTTGCGGCGGCGGCCCTTCGGCCCGATCGGTTCTACCGGCGCGGGCGTTTCCAGCCGGATGCGCTGCGGGTCGTCATAACCCTTCTCGCGCAAGACCGGGTCGATGAGATGAAAGCACGTTTCCCGTTCATTGTAAGTCACTGGCCTCTCCTCAAGTCCCTCCGCATTCACCACCTGTTCTGTATTCTGCATTCTGTATTCCAGCCACTTCCCGTCCTGCCGATGTCCCGCCCGCAAGCGCCTGGCACGGATTCTAAGCGGAAACCCATTCTCATTCAAAACGGCGCGATTTCGCTGCCGCAAGCGTCGGTCTTAATCTTTTCCAAAGACTGTAGTAGATTGTCTGGTCTTTGAAAGCGCGCAATATCAATGAGTTTCCTTTCCATCGAATTCTGGGCCGTTTTTCCTTTCTTTCTCTGCGTATACTGGCTGTCCGCTCCGCGTCCGGATATTCAAAACGCGTTGCTGCTGCTGGCCAGTTACGGTCTGTTGGTCCTTTTCGATTTCCGTTTCGCGCTTTTCATCGCAGCCTATACGATTCTTACTCACATTCTCTCCCATCTGATTCACCGGTATCCGGAGAAAAAATTTTTCTTCGTTCTTTCCATCATTGCCAGCCTGTCTTGCCTCGCCACGCTCAAATACCATGAATTTTTCCGGAGCGCGGTTCAGGAATTGCTTGAAAAAACCGGAGCGGGGTTGTCGCTGCCCGGTCTGGAACTGATCGTTCCGCTCGGGATTTCGTTCTACACCTTTCATTCGATTTCCTACCTTGTTTCCGTCCGGAAACGCGAAATCGTCCCGGCCTCCCTTCCGGATTACGCTCTGTTTCTGGCTTTTTTTCCCAGCCTGATTTCAGGCCCGATCAATCGCGCGCGGGATTTTCTCCCCCAGATACAGACTGCCAGCCCAAGGGCCGCCAGTGATCCATGCAAGGCACTCACCCTGCTTCTGCTCGCGCTGGTCAAGGTCGCATGGCTTGGCGCCGCACTTCTCGAAAACTGGATCAAGCCGGTTTTCAACAACCCGCCGGAGTTCCATTCGCTGGACATCCTTCTGGCGGCATATGCCTATTCCATTCAACTCTACCTGAACTTTTCCGGCTATACCGATCTTGTCACGGGGATTGCCCTTCTTCTCGGATTCACGCTGCCGGTCAATTTCAACGCGCCTTATCTGGCATCGAATCTCCAGGAGTTCTGGAGACGCTGGCATATCAGCCTGTCGCTTTTCATGCGGGATTATGTCTATGTTCCACTGGGTGGCTCGCGTCGCGGAACCCTTCGCGCCCTGCGTAACGTCGTGCTTACGATGCTCGTTTCCGGTTTGTGGCACGGCGCGAACTTTACTTTTCTTCTGTGGGGCACGATTCACGGCGCGGGAATGGTTCTGCGCGAGCTGGCCGGGCGTTTCTTCGAAAAACCACTCATTGAAAACCGCTTGCTGGCCTCGGCGCTGACGTTTCATTTCGTCTGTTTCGCCTGGGTTGTTTTCCGCTGCCCGACGCTCTCGGACAGCCTGTGTTTTTTCGATGCGCTGGTCCGCAATTTCGACGCGCCGCCGCTGCGTTTCAACGCAGTTTTCTATTTAGGCGTTTTTGCGCTCGCCTTCATCGCTTATCCCCGGACAAGCCGTCTGCCCGAATACGCGGCGGAAAAACTGCGGACGGTGCACTGGAGTCTCCGCCCCCTGATTCTCGCGCCGCTCGTCTGGATAACCATCACCCTTTCACCGTCCGGCATACCGGAATTCATTTACGCCGCTTTCTAACCGACAAATGGAACCGATGCCAGAAAACGATTTCCGAAAAACGCCGCGCGCCGCGCTCAAAATGCTCTATACGCTGTTGTTTTCGCTTCTCCCGCTCGCCTGGATAGAACAGGACGCCATCGCCCTCTACTGGCGGCAAATCCACCACAAAGACGCGCCGCTTGAATTTCTCAAACGTTTTTCCATCTGGCGATCGGGAGCACGCCTGAACGACGCCCCGGCGCGGCTAAAAACGTCTCTGACCAGCGAAGTGTCGCGCTTCGATGAATGGGCAATCTCGACCTTCAACGCGCGCCCAGGCGCAGACAAGCCGGAGCGCCTGGCGTTGGCCGTGCCGCCGGAAAATCCCGAAAGCCATTGGCCGCAAGAAAAACTGGAATTGAAACTCTCGCGATTCATCATGGAGCGTTTTCCGCCCACCGTTGACAACAAAGCTGGCAACCACCTGGACAGTGGAGAGGCCGCCACGGCCATGGAAGCGCCATCCGGCGGCGCGGTTCGCCTGAGCGGAGCAGACAAGGTGCTTTTCATCGGCGATTCCCTGATGCAGGGCATCGCGCCCTACGTCAACGCCGGCCTGTACAAACGGCACGCCATTCGTAGCTTCGATCTCAGCAAGCAGTCTACAGGGCTGGCCTATCCTGCTTTCTTCAACTGGCCGAGCCAGGTGAAAAAAACGTTTCTTGAAAAACCGGATATCAAGCTGATGGTCGTTTTTCTTGGCCCCAACGATCCCTGGGATTTTCCCCATCCCCAAGGCAATCCCTATCTGAAATTCGGATCGGAAAACTGGGAGACCGTTTACCGGGGCCGCATCCGCGAACTGCTTGAAACCGCGCAAAAAAACGGGGCCAGGGTACTCTGGCTCGCGCCCCCATGCATGAGAAAAAAGGAGCTGAACATGCGCATGGCCTACCTGAGCGGGCTTTTTTCCGACGAAGTGAAAAACAGTCGGGAATTCTTCCTCCCCACCGGCAGCATTGTCGGCTGTGACAGTGAACGTTTCGCCAGCTTCATGGATTCCGGTGGAAAAAAAATCAAGGCGCGTTCCGACGACGGCATTCATTTCACCCTCGCCGGCCAAAAAAAGATCGCGAACGAAATCCTGTCATTCATCCACATCGTTCCGCGCGAGGCCGCCCAATGAAACGTGCGTCAACGGCCTGCCTTACCGTCCTCCTCGCCGCCTGCGACGGAATGATCCATCAATCCGCTCCCCTTCCCTCCCTCGTGGAACGCGGAACCGCGGAAGAGCGGACGGCGGAAACGGCTCCGCCCGCGCTGTTTCCTTCCCACCCCCGCCCGGAATTCCATGACTTCGGCGACCCCAATTTCAGGAAACTGGCGCAGAAAACGCGAGCTTTAAAAAACCAAACCGCGCCTATGGGCACCGTTTTGAGAATCGTGCAGTTCGGTGACTCACATACCGCTTCGGACACGATCACTTCCGGTCTTCGCCGGCTTTTGCAACAGCGATTCGGCAACGCGGGAATCGGCTGGATTGCCCCGATGAAAACGCCGGGGCAGAATCACAGCCTGGTGAAATACGAATCGAACGGCTGGGAATTGAGCACAAGCCGCAATGCGAACGAAGCGCGGCAAAAAATTTTCCCGCTCGGCGGCTATATCGCCACGCCGGTCAGCGACAACGCCAGTATCTCTGTCATACCGCGCGCCGAAAGCGCCGATCTGTGGAAAGCTCGCGTTTCACTCAAGCAATGGAAAGCTCCCCTGATACTGACGGACGCCAGAAAAAAGCGCATCGTCATCGAACCCTCGCGGCCTTTCGGACTCTGGCGCGATGCTGTCATTGCCTCCCCGTTGCGCCTGCCGTTCACAATCACGGCCGGATCTTCCGGCGACGCGGACCTGGGCGGCATCTGGCTGGAAAAAAACAGGGCGTCCGGCGTGACCGTCTCGGCCATCGGCCTCAATGGCGTCACTCTGAAAAACTGGGAATACTGGTCGATGCCCCACCAGTGGACGCGGCAATTGACCGCCAGCAAAGCGGACATGGTCATCCTCGCCTACGGCACCAACGAAGCCATCCAGCCGAGGCTTGACATCGCGGATATGAAAAACATCCTGCGTAAAAGCGTGCTGACGGTCAGGGACGCGCTGCCAGACAGCGCAATCGTCATTGTCGGTGCGCCGGACGCCCTCCACGCAAAAGAAGCCGGCGATTGCGGCGAACGCATCTTCCCCATGTTACGGGAAGTCAAACGCGCACAACGTGAAATCGCGGAAAAAATGAAAACGCTTTTCTGGGACTGGCAAACGGCCATGGGCGGCCCGTGCAGCATGGAGGACTGGTTCGCCGAAGGGCTGGCAAAAGAAGACCGCATACATTTCAGTCTGGCCGGATACCAGAAAAGCGCCGAGTTTTTTTACGATGACCTGATGGTGCTGATCGACAAGACACTTCCCTGAATCGACAGAAGTCCGTTTTCCGGCCAGGGCAGTCTCCACAGGACACGCGCCGCGTTCGCAGAGTGCCACCGTCTAAATAAAATAGAGTTGCGTTCCCAACATGTTTTGTTGTATAAAATAAATAAAATCGCTTGAAAACGTTATCAATTTTTTAAAAACCCGTTAAATTCTTGTTATTTTTTCGATAAGAATTGCTTTAAAACGTGCTCTTGTTTTTAATCTATCTCGTTTTTCAGAAAAAAAATATTACTAATACAAGTAAACAAGCCTGTTACAGTGGGACGATTCTGGAATAATTTTGATTTTTCCTGTTTTTTCCTAAAAAACTTTCCATGTGCTTCCTGGACGCATTTACCAAAAGTCCGCTTACGGGAGAAGAGGGTTTTACGGCGCGCCTCCATTTCACGCCGCCGCATCTGCTGAATTTGCTGACACTCCTGCCGCGCCCGGATAAAATACGCGGATTTCTGAAAAACCGCCTGAGCATTCCCTGGAACTTTCCGGGGACGCGCCTGGCCTCAAACGGAGTCAACATGCCGATCAATCCGGTCAATCCGCCTTCGCTGGCAAACGCGCTTCGCATTCTCGCCATCGACGCCATCCAGTCCGCCAATTCCGGTCATCCAGGCGCGCCCATGGGAATGGCTGAAATGGCGACCGCCCTGTGGAACCGCCATCTGAAACACAATCCGGCCGATCCGAAATGGAGCAACCGCGACCGTTTCGTTCTTTCCAACGGGCACGCGTCGATGCTGCTCTACGCGCTCCTGCACTTGACCGGTTATGACCTGCCGTCCGAAGAAATCAAACGTTTTCGCCAGCTTCACAGCAAAACGCCCGGACATCCCGAATACGGTCATACGCCAGGTATCGAAACAACGACAGGCCCGCTCGGTCAGGGACTCGGAAACGCTGTCGGTTTCGCACTTTCGGAAAAGCTGCTGGCCGCCGAATTCAACCGCGACGGCTTTCCGGTCGTCGATCATTACACGTATGTCTTTCTTGGCGATGGCTGCATGATGGAAGGCATTTCACACGAGGCAGGCTCGCTCGCCGGGACATGGAAACTTTCACGCTTGATCGCGCTTTACGACGATAACGGCATTTCCATTGACGGCCATGTCAAAGGCTGGTTCGCCGACGATACACCAAGGCGTTTCGAGGCCTATGGATGGAACGTGATCCGCGATGTCGACGGGCACGATATCGACGCCATCGACCGCGCCATCGGGGCCGCGAAGGCGCAAAATGAAAAGCCGACGCTCATTTGCTGCAAGACCATCATCGGCAAGGGATCTCCAAACAGGGCGGGCACACATGAGGTTCACGGCTCGCCGCTCGGCAAGGACGAGGTAGAAGCAACCCGCACAGCGCTCGGCCTTGCCGGCGCGCCATTCGAGATTCCCGGGGAAATCCGCGCGGCGTGGGACGCGCGCGAGACCGGCGCGCGGCGTCAGTCCGAATGGACGGCGCTGTTTTCAGCGTATCGCGGAGCGTATCCAGAGCTTGCCGCCGAATTCGAGCGCCGTTTGAAAGGCGAGCTTCGCGCCGATTACGCGGCGCGTTCCGCCGAAGCGCTCCGAATTATCGCCGCGGAATCCGGGGAAACCGCTACGCGCAAATCCTCCCAAAACGCAATCGCCGCGCTCGCGCCGTTCGTCCCTGAATTTATCGGCGGCTCGGCCGATCTGGCTCCGTCGAACCTTACCCAGTGGAAAGCCTGCCGCCCCTATTCGCCGGAAAAACCGGATGAAGGCGGCAATTACATTCATTACGGCGTCCGCGAATTCGGCATGGCCGCAATCATGAACGGAATCGCCCTGCATGGCGGATTCCGCCCTTTCGGGGGAACATTCCTGATGTTCTCGGAATACGCGCGAAACGCGATCCGCATGGCCGCCCTGATGAGGCTCAATCCGGTCTACGTTTTCACGCACGATTCCATCGGCGTCGGTGAAGACGGCCCCACGCATCAACCGGTCGAACAGACCGCGACGCTGCGGCTGATGCCGAATCTCGATGTCTGGCGGCCATGCGACAGCGTCGAAACGTTTGTCGCGTGGCAAACCGCGCTTGAACATACATCGACGCCAACAGCGTTGATTCTGACGCGCCAGAACCTGCCACTCCAGGCGCGAAACGCAAAACAGACCGAGGCCATCCGGCACGGCGCGTATGTATTGAAGGATTGCGCGGAAACGCCGAAAGCGCTTCTCCTCGCGACAGGCTCCGAAGTCGCGCTGGCAGTGGAGGCGCAGCGTGTTCTGGCCGAAAAAGGCATTCCTGCGCGCGTCATTTCATTGCCTTCGACGTTTGTTTTCGAACGCCAGGAGACGGCATACCGCGAATCGATTCTGCCGCGCGGCATTCCGCGCGTCGCCGTCGAGGCGGGCGCGACCGCCGGCTGGCGGGCCTACGTCGGGCTTGATGGCGTAGTCGTTGGAATCGACCGTTTCGGCGAAAGCGCTCCTGCCGCGCAGCTTTTCGACTTTTTCGAACTCACGGTTCCGCGCGTCGTGGAAGCGGTCGAATCGGTGCTTTCATCATGATGGCGAATATCCTCGACGGGAAGGCGCTCTCCCAAAAACTGCGCGCCGGATTCAAACAGCGGATTGAGTCGCTCGCCGCGCGCGGTGTCCGGACAGGACTCGCCGTCATTCAGGTGGGCAACGATCCCGCGTCGCAAATTTACGTCCGCAACAAAATCAACGCCTGCGAACAGGCCGGCATTCATTCCGAAAAACATCTTTTTCCCGCCAAGGCCACGCAGCGTCAGGTTTTCGACAAGATCGCCGAACTCAACGCCGATCCCGCGATTCACGGCATTCTCGTCCAGCTTCCGCTTCCGGCGGAAATCGACCAGCACGCCTTGCTGGAGGCGATTGATCTGGAAAAGGATGTCGATGGTTTCCGTGCCGAAAATGTCGGCGCGCTCGCGCTTGGAAACCCGCGTTTCATCCCCTGCACGCCTTACGGGATCATGAAATTCTTCGACTCGGAAAATATCGGTCTGGCCGGCAAGGAAGCTGTCATCGTCGGCCGTTCGAATATCGTGGGCAAACCGCTGGCGTCTCTTTTGATGGGCGCGGGAGCGACTGTGACCCTTTGTCATTCAAAAACGTGCGATCTGGCGTCGCATTGCCGCCGCGCCGAAATTCTCGTCGTCGCGATCGGACGTCCGGCGTTCGTTACCGCTGACATGATCAAGCCTGGCGCTATTGTCATTGATGTCGGGATCAACCGTCTGCCGGACGGAACGCTCTGCGGCGACGTCGATTTCGAGCGCGTGAAGGAAATCGCTTCGTTCATCACGCCGGTTCCCGGAGGCGTCGGCCCGATGACGATCACCATGCTGATGGCAAACACGCTTCAGAGCGCCGAACGCGCGCGCCGAAGAAACGCGGCCTGACGCCTCCTCCGATGAAACAGGGAAAAAAAATGAATCCGCTCGTTGGAATTGTCATGGGGTCGGACAGTGACTGGCCGGTCATGGAAAAATGCGCTGAAAAACTAAAGGAATTCGACGTTCCTTATGAAGCGCGAATTCTTTCGGCGCACCGAACGCCAGATGCCGCTCTGGATTACGCGGCGACGGCAAAAGACCGAGGACTCCGCGTACTGATCGGCGCGGCGGGCGGCGCGGCGCATCTCGCAGGCGTTCTCGCGTCCAAGACCGATTTGCCGGTTCTGGCCGTGCCGATGCCTTCAAAACACCTTCAGGGACTCGATTCGCTGCTGTCAATGGTACAGATGCCCGCCGGCATTCCCGTGGCGGCATTCGCGATTGGAGATGCCGGCGCTGTCAACGCCGCACTGTTTTCGGTCGCTATCCTGGCGCTCGACGATTTCGGCCTCGCGGACAAACTGGCCGCTTTCCGCGCCCGGCAGACAGAAAAGGTTCTGGCGAAAACGCTCCCCGGCCACCCCTGAACGATGTTTCCAGATTACATTCGCGCCGTCGATACGCTGCGATCCGGCGGACTTGTCGTTTTTCCGACGGAAACAGTTTACGGCCTCGGCGCGGATGCCGCCAACCCTGAAGCCGTTTCCGCGATATTCGCGCTCAAGGGGCGTCCGGCCGCGCATCCGCTGATCGTGCACCTGCCCGGCGCGGATTACCTCGGCCAATGGGCAAAAAATATCCCTTCCCTCGCTTTCGAGCTTGCGGAAGCCTTCTGGCCCGGCCCGTTAACGCTGATTCTTCACCGCGCCAGTGGCACACCCAACGCCGTCACCGGCGGCCAGGACACGGTTGGCGTCCGCGTTCCCGCACATCCGGCCGCGCTTGAACTCCTGCGAATGTTCGCGGAAGCCGGCGGAGGCCATGGACGCCGTTGTGGAATCGCCGCGCCATCGGCCAACCGCTTTGGCCAGGTCAGTCCAACATGCGTAGAGCACGTCCGGGAAGAATTTGGCGCGTCCCTTCCTTTTGTAATTGACGGAGGAAGCTGCGCGCTCGGAATTGAATCGACGATCATCGACCTTTCGCGCGGCGAGGGGTTTGCTCCACGCCTCCTTCGTCCCGGCGCGATTTCAACGGATCGCATCGAGACGGCGCTTGGCGCGCGCCTGGAACTTCCCCGGCATGTTTCCGGAGACGCCGCGCCGCGTGTTTCAGGTTCACTTTCCTCGCATTACGCGCCGAAAACGCCGATGTATCTGCTCCCATCGTCACGCCTGCTGGAAGCGTTCGGGACGTTGAGCGCGAAAGGGAAAAAAATCGGCGTTCTCGCTTTTTCAGAAGGCATGAAATCCGGCTCCGGAATTCCCGCCGCATCGCTGTTCCTGCTGCCCGGAACGCCCGACGGTTACGCCCGCGCGCTATATGCCGGATTGCGCGAGCTGGACAGGGCCGGATACGACGCGATTCTCGCCGAATCCGTTCCCGGCGGCTCATGCTGGATGGCTGCCGCCGACCGCCTGCGCCGCGCATCTCACTGACGGGATTACTCAGGTTATCCTGAACCGCCGGAGCGCGTATGACGAGAAACGCCTCCTTGAGAAAATCAGCTTTGGACGCAACCTTTCCCTTTTAAGGAAAATGCGCCGCGTCTTCCGCGCAAAGCGCGGGCCGGAGCGCCCGCAGGTTTTACAGAATGTCACACAATTACACTACAACCGGACAGACGGCGCGTCCGCGTTTTCCTATACTGCAAGCGTTCGGCAATCCCCTGCCGGACACAAAGTATGACCCTCCCTGACCCATCGCAACGATGGGAATTTCATCCCGTGTCAATTCGACACGGGATTTTTTTGCCCGCTTCGCAAAACGCCTCCCTTTCCGCAAACCACATCAGCAAAAAAAATTACAAAATCACACAATAACCGTAACAGATGGCAAACGGGTTTCTTCTATACTGACGACATCCGGCAGTCTTCTGCTGGATGCAAAGTATGCCCCCCTTGGTCCCATCGCAACGATGGGGTTTTCATCCCGTGCCAGCCAGCGCGGGATTTTTTGTTTGGCAGCCGTCGATACATGACAGCCAGGCGTTAGTCCACGTCAACGCACACACGCCCGCCGACCATTCGAAGACGCCCCTCGGCAAACCAGCGAACCACCCTGGGAAGGAGTTTATGTTCCTCTTCCAGAACCCGGCTGGCAAGGCTCGTTTCATCGTCGCTGTCGAAAACGGGAACAACGGCCTGCGCGATGATCGGACCGCGATCGAGATCCGGCGTCACGAAATGCGCAGTGCATCCGTGGAAGCGAACGCCTTCGGCAAGCGCACGGCGGTGAGTATCCCGTCCGGGGAAAGCCGGAAGAAGCGACGGATGGATATTGACAAGCCGTCCGGCATAATGCCGGACGAATTCATCCCCAAGAATCCACATGAATCCCGCGAGGATCACGAGATCGGGAGAAAAATCATCTATCGTTCCAGCGAGCGCTTCGTCGAACGCCGCGCGGCAGTCAAATGACGCGTGATCGACAACGCGCGTTTCCACGCCTAATGCGCCGGCGATCCGCAGTCCGCCGGCATCGGACGAACTGGAAATCACCGCCGCGGGAAAAACCGGCAATTCGCCCGAAGCCGAGGCTTCAAGCAGCGCGGCCATATTGCTGCCGCGCCCCGAAATCAGAATGACGAGACGCTTCACCCGTTTTCCTGCAAGCCGGCTGAATACCAAAAAATGCCAGCGGCGACCGGCGAAAAGAATACAATGGCATTGCCGTTTTTATTGGCGGCAACGGCAGAACGTCCACGAAACTTCGTGGCGATACGCATTACACAGTGGGGAAAAACAAGCGGGCAGCGCAAACCGGAACCATCGAAAAAATCACACTCCGCCTATGATACATCCTTCAGGGACGCGCCCGGCGTTTTACATCGCGCGACAAAAGACTTGAATGTCTACGCTTCCGGGTTTTATACTCCGCCTAGCGACCCCTCTCCCAAAGTTGATATCTACACGATGGAGAACTACATAGAACAGGGAGAGGTTATATCTACCCACATATTCGATGCCGCAATACGCTCCCGACACAACCGGAGACGATGGCAAGTCGATGTTTCGGCTTTTCCGCTTTAATAATTTTTACTGGCCGTGCCGGAGGCTTTCGCGTCCGGACGGAGACCGTCATAACAAGGAGGATGAGTGAATAATCTGATTTACGGCGTCTGGAACGACGAGGCTTACGATTGCCGCCAGACCGCAACAGGAAAAGAACCGCCCCGGCTGCGGGGTCTTGACGATTTCGCGCACAACAACAAAACGCGAGCCTTTGTCGCGGATCGCGGCTTTCTGGTTTTTGAACGCGATACCAGCCTTATCAAGGCCTTTTGCCAGTATATGACGCAAGCCGCCAAGGAATCCTGCGGTCATTGCACGCCATGCCGCGTCGGGACGCAGTGCCTGCGTGACATGCTCTGGCAATTCGCCGAAGGAAAAGCGGACACCGGAATCCTCGACGAAATCGAAAAAATGGCGGAACAGGTCGCCAATACATCGCTGTGCGGTATCGGGCAGTCAAGCCCGCGCGCCTTGCTCGGCGCGTTACGGCATTTTCGCAGCGAATTCAAACCCATTTCTCCGGCACAGGCCATCTTTCAGCATAGTTTCATTTATACGACAGCTCCATGTGTCGAAGCGTGTCCGTCGAAAGTTGACGTTCCCCGCTATATCGACGGTGTCAGAGACGGCAAATTCGATTTCGCGCTCGGCATCGTTCTCGAAAACTACCCGATGGTCGGCACCTGCGGACGCGTTTGCGTGCGATTCTGTGAATCAGCCTGCCGCCGCTCGATGGCCGAGGCCCCCGTCGGAATCCGCCAGATCAAACGTTTCGCCGCTGATCAGGCCATTACGCGTGACCGTTTGCATTTTTCGCCCTCTCCGGTTCAGCATGACAAGCGCGTCGCCGTCATTGGCGCGGGCCCAGCGGGAATCACCTGCGCTTACCGGCTTCTGCTCGAAGGATTCAAGGTCGACATTTTCGACGCGCAGCAGGCTGCCGGCGGCATGGCGTCGATCGGTATTCCAAGTTACCGCCTGCCCAAGGACGTTCTGAAAAAAGAAACGGAAGATGTCGTTCGGGAACTCGGCGGCAATTTCTATTACGGCAAGGTGCTCGGCGACGGCCTTTCCGTTGACGATCTGCTTGATAACGGCTACAACGCCGTCTTTCTGGCCTATGGCGCCAGTCAGGGCACGCGCTTCGGCATCAAAAACGAATATCCCGATCTCGACGGTTACATTACCGGCGTCGATTTCCTGCTGAAGGTTTATCAGTGTGTTGAAAACGCCCAGCCTTACAAACTCAGTGGTGATGTCGTCGTCGTCGGCGGCGGGAACGTCGCCATGGACTGCGTGCGCTCGGCACGCCGGTTAGGCGCGAAAAACGTCCACCTCGTTTACCGGCGTACCGAAGAAGACATGCCGGCTGACCATGAGGAAATCGTCGCCGCGAGGAATGAAGGCGTCATTTATCATTTCCTGGCGGCACCGACGGGACTGGTCGTCGACAATAACTGCGTCAAGGCGCTCGAACTCGTCAAAATGAAGCAGACGGAACGCGACGCGAAAGGCCGTAGAAACGTCGAGCCGATAGAAGGCTCGCTTCACACGATGCAAAGCGACCTTGTCATCGCCGCGATCGGTCAGCAAGTCGAACGCAACGTCGTCAAACCCGGCGATGGAATTGAGCTCGACCGTTACAACTGCATCATCGTCAACCCGGATACGCTGGAAACCACGCGCAAGGGCGTATTCGCCGGCGGCGATTGCGTATTGAGTCCACAAACCCTCGTCCATGCACTCGGCCACGGCGAACGCGCCGCTGTCAGCATCGCCGACTACCTGCTGAACGGTAAAGCGTCCGTCAAACCGGAATACCGCTTGCAAGACGTGCTGAAAAAGAACGCTCTGCTCAAGGACGAGTGCCTCAAAAATTCCGTTGTATCTATTCCGCGCGCGGTTTCTCCGGAAATCGATCCGGAAAAACGCAGCCGGAATTTCGATGAGGTCGAACACGACATCACGAAAGAAGCCGCCTATAAGGAAACGGAACGCTGCATGCGCTGCTACCGGCTTTATTCGCTCGTCACCGAAAGAGAACTCGCCGGCACCCTCGCCTGAGCGCCATTACAGGATTTTGAAAGAGAAATGCCAATGAAAGCAACGATCAACCAAAAGGAAATCAGCTTCGAGCCGAATCAAACGATCCTTGAAGCCGCCCGAGCAAACGGAATCTTCATTCCAACGCTCTGCGAATACCAAAGTCTCAACCATACGCCCGGAACCTGCCGCGTCTGCCTGGTCGAAGTACATCGTCCTGGTGAGGGAATGAAAAATCCCCAGTACCTCACGTCCTGCAACACGCCGATGACGGAAGGCAGCGTCGTCCTGACTCAAACCCTGAAAATCCAGGAAATGCGCCGTTTCCAGATGGAAATGGTCATGGCGGATCACAATCAGGACTGTTCCACATGCACACGCCAGGGGAAATGCGAACTGATCGACGTCGCCAATGCCGTTGGACTCAAGCAGGTTGGTTTTCATTACACGCAGGGCTGGGAAAACCTGAAGCCCGATACCGGAACGAAACCGGTCGTTTACGACCAGAGCCGCTGTATCCGCTGTTATCGCTGCATCGCGGTCTGCCGGAAAATACAGGATATCGACGCGCTTGAAACGGACGGCTGGGGCAGCACGGCCGGCGTTCGTCTCAAAACCGGCGTTTATGAAAGCTCGCCGTGCGTTTCCTGCGGCCAATGTGCCATGGTCTGCCCGACCGGCGCGATGTCAGAACGCGACCAGGTTCAGCGGGCCGTCGACTACATCTCCGATCCTGATATCGTCACGGTCTTCCAGACCGCGCCTGCGGTCCGTGTCGATCTCGGCGACGAATTCGGTTTTCTGCCGGGAAGCAACGTTGAAGGCCAGATCATCGCCGCCCTGCGTCAGATAGGCGTCGACATTATTCTCGACACCAACTTTGGCGCTGATCTCGTCATCATGGAGGAAGGCACGGAAGTTCTCGAGCGTCTGAAAACGAAAGCAGGCCCGACATTCACCTCGTGCTGTCCGGGATGGGTCACTTACGCCGAAAAACATTTCCCGGAAATCCTGCCAATGCTTTCGACCACGCGCTCACCGCAGGGCGCGATGGGGAAGATGACAAAAACTTATTTCGCCGAAAAGCGCAAGATCGACCCGGCAAAGATCCGGATCGTTTCCGTCATGCCCTGCACAGCCAAGAAAGAAGAGGCAGCACGCCTGGCGCTTTCGGAAGGCGGCGTTCCTGACATCGATATCGTTCTGACCGTGCGTGAGTTCGCGCGTCTGATACGCCGTTACGGAATCGATCTGTCGCGGCTTGATCCCTCGGCCTACGACGACATGCTGATGAGTGAATATTCCGGCGCGGGCGCCATTTTCGGCACAACGGGCGGCGTCATGGAAGCCGCTGTTCGTACGCTGTATTACGTTGTCAATGGAAAGGAACTCGAGGGAATCGAGGTTTCCAGCCTGCGCGGCTTTGAGAACGTGCGCTCCGCCACGGTCGACCTCGGCGGAGATCTTGGAAAAATCCGGCTGGCTATCTGTCATGGATTGCGCGGTACGCGGAAACTCGTCGAAGCCGTTCTCAGCGGCGCCGAAAAATTCGACTTCATCGAGATCATGTCATGCCCGGGCGGCTGCGTTGATGGCGGCGGAACACCGCGTCCCAAAAAGACCTATATTCCGTTCGCGAAAAAACGCCAGGAAGCGCTTTTCACGCTTGACCGTCAGAAAAAACCGCGGCAATCGCACAACAACACCCAGATACAGGCGCTTTATGCCGATTTTCTTGGAAAGCCGAATTCGGAAAAAGCTCACCATCTGTTGCACACGCACTATAAATCGAGAAAAACCCATAACGACGCGGATATTCCGGCAGCCTGGGAGGAATTGAGGAAACAGAAAGACAGATAAAGGAAAAAACGGGCGCGACGCGCCCGTTTTTTTTCGCAAGGCCGAAAAGCCCCAAAGACCCGTTCCAGCTTTCGAGGAGCGCCTGCCAGAAGGCGCGCTCAGCAAGATATAATGTGGTAAAAAATGGCAACGCGAACACACGATAAACCTTACGACGTCTACCGCGCCCTGCAGGACGCCATTCTGGTGCGCTGCCCGAAATGCGGCGGCGAAGCGCGGCTGACGTTACAGAAAAAAGAAGGGCAAAGCGAATATTTCATGCGTTACGACTGCATGGAATGTTTCGCGCGTGAAGAAAAAAGCCGCCATTACAAAAATTACCATGCCGCCAACACCTGCGATGGCTGCGGCCGGTATTACCGCGTGGATTTGCCGGTCGCGCGGGTTCGCCGAAAAATAATTTCACGCGCGGTTTTTCATCGGGGGAAACTTGAGCTGATGACCGAAAAAGCGCACTACAAAACGCTGCGCGTCGCCTGCCCCCACTGCGGAAAGAAAATGAATGGAGAAGTGCGATGGACGGAAACCGCCATTATCGCTGGCGAAGAAATCCAGGATGGGCATGATACCGTTTTCGGGCTGCCGCTTTATTTTCTTTCCCATTTTGACAGCCATCCCGTCTGGGCGCTGAACCGCGAGCACTTGACCTTTCTCATCGGCTACATCTCCGCGGATTTACGCGAGGGCTGCGGCGCAGGCGCTTTTTTGCCAAAATTTATGAAAATGGCAAAAAACAGGAATGGTATTCTGAAAGTCCTTCAAAAAATGCAGAAAGGATAACCTGAGGCTTTTTTAATGGAAAAATCTTGTTCTTTTATTGAGAAAGCGCTCCGTTATGCGGAGCGCCACGCGCATTTCCGGCTGTGTCTCGTCGCGGGAGCCGCCCTTCTTGGCTGGACAGGAGACTGGCACTGGATTCCCGAACTTTTTTCCCACGCATTCTTTCAATACGCTCTGCTATCCGCCGCTCTGACGCTGCTTTTGTTTTTCCGCCGTCCGGGATACTGGCGCTGGATCGCGCTCGCGGCGACCCTGGCGATATGGGCGCCAATCCTTCCGTCATGGCTGCCCGCCGGCGGCATACAGGACAAACCGCAAGGCCGCCTGACGCTGTTGCAATTCAACGTTTTTTGCTATGCCCTGCCGTACAACGCCACGCCGGTAACGGAGTGGATCAGCCAGCGCGCACGGGAAATAGATGTCGTTCTTCTGCTTGAAGCGGATACGGCGTTTTCCGCCAGTATCCAGACGCTGGCGCGCGAATTCCCCTATCGTATCGAGCGCCTTTCGGACGACAGTCCCTGGGGAATTGCCCTGCTCAGCCGTTATCCTTTCTCCGAAGCACACGCGGTGGATTTGCTCGACCTCGACGACCTCGTAATGCTCGACGCTCGCATCACCACGCCATCCGGCCCGGTGCGCGTCGTCGGAATTCACCCGCCGAACCCCATCAGCGCGGGATCGACAAATCTGCGCGACGAATTCATGGACAAGCTGGCGGATTATCTCAATCGGGATACCCGGCACCCCACCGTCGTATTCGGCGATTTCAATTCCACGATCTGGTCGCCCAAACTACGCGAATTTCTCTCGAAAACCGGCCTTCGGGATGCCCAGCGCGGGCATGGCATGTTGAGTACCTGGCCCGCTCCCCTGGCCCACTACGCCGATTTTCTCGGCGTCCCGATCGACATGACGCTGGTAAGTCCCGGCCTGTCTGTCGAAGACCGCCGCGCGGGGCCTGCTCTGGGATCGGATCATCTTCCGGTGATTACGCGTGTCGCGTATTAGGCGCATTAGGCGCGCGCTTCTGAAGTCAGTTTTATAAAAATGCGAAAATATTCCAGAATACTTTTGATGAACCCCTTGCCACTCCTGTATTTTCATATTTATTTTATCGAATAAACCCATAAATCATAAATAGAACTAGCGTTTTCAAGCGATTTTATTTGTTCAAAATGCAGAATTTATCTTTATTTTTTATATTTATATACGTCTTCAAGCTATTTTGTTCATAAAAACGGATAAAATTGCTCGAAAACGTATGTTTTTTATAAAGAAGCGTATCGCTGAGCGCAGGCACGGCATTCGACGCGTATTCCGGAGCCGCTTCTTGTAGAATTCCGGTTTTTGAGCGGCCAATCTCCATGCGCACTTCCGATTATTTTATTTCCACCCTCAAAGAAGCGCCTTCCGAAGCCGAGGTCGTCAGCCACCGGCTCATGTTGCGCGCCGGCCTGATAAAACGCCTGGCGGGCGGAATTTATACCTGGATGCCGCTGGGGCTTCGCGTTCTTCGCAAAGTCGAAGCCATTGTCCGTGAGGAAATGAATCGCGCGGGCGCGATCGAAGTCTCAATGCCTGCCGTGCAGCCAGGCGAACTTTGGCGGGAATCCGGCCGCTGGGAAAAATACGGCCCCGAATTGCTGCGTTTCAAGGACCGCCATCAGCGCGATTTTGTTTTCGGCCCAACGCATGAGGAAGTCATCACGGATATCGTTCGCCGGGAGATACGGAGTTATCGCCAGCTTCCCATGCATTTTTACCAGATACAGATCAAATTCCGCGACGAGATCCGTCCGCGTTTCGGCGTCATGCGCGGCCGCGAATTCCTGATGAAAGACGGCTATTCATTCCATGCGGACGCCGCAGATCTGGAGCGCGAATACCAGAATATGTTCGAAACATACACGCGCATTTTCACGCGCCTGGGTCTGGAATTCCGCGCCGTGAGCGCCGATACCGGTTCAATTGGCGGCACGGGGTCGCACGAATTCCACGTTCTCGCGGATTCCGGCGAAGATGCGCTTGCGTATTGTCCAGAATCGGGCTATGCCGCCAATGTCGAACTGGCCGAAGCGCTATCGCCCGGTGTCTCGCGCCCCGCCGCCGCCTCTCCCCTGAAGAAAGCACCGACGCCGGGGAAAACCCGCTGCGTGGATGTCGCCGCGTTTTTCGGTGTTCCCGTTGACCGGATAGTCAAGGCCGTCGCGCTGGCGCGTCGCACCGAAGATGGCGAAGAAAATGGCCTCGCGCTGGTTCTGTTGCGCGGCGACCATGAGCTGAACGAAATCAAGACACGAAAAATCATTGGCGAATTTCGCTTTGCCCGCGACGACGAAATCACCGCCGCGCTGGGCTGTCAGCCGGGATACATCGGCCCGGCCGGTGTTGGCATTCCGGTTTTCGCTGACCGGAGCGTTGCTGTCATGAGCGACTTTATCTGCGGAGCAAATGAGGCGGAGTATCACCTGACCGGGGTCAACTTCGGGCGCGATCTGCCTGAACCGGAACATATCGCCGATTTCCGCGATGTCGTCGCGGGCGATCCATCGCCGGATGGCAAAGGCCGCCTCGAAATCCGCCGCGGAATCGAAGTCGGCCACATTTTCCAGTTGCGCACAAAATATGCCGAAGCATTGAACTGCGCCTACCTCGACGAGAACGGCCAGAGCCGCATAATGGAAATGGGGTGCTACGGCATCGGCGTCTCGCGTATCGTCGGCGCCGCCATCGAGCAGAATAACGATGAAAAAGGAATCGTCTTCCCCGCCCCCATCGCTCCTTTTGAGGTCTGCGTCGTTCCAATGGGATACGTCAAAAGCGAGCGGGTAAAAACAGCGGCGGACGCCCTGTACGCCCACCTGCGCGCAGCCGGATTCGACGTATTGCTCGACGACCGCGACGAGCGCCCGGGCGTCCTGTTCGCCGACATGGATCTGATCGGGATTCCACATCGTATCGTCGTCGGCGAACGCGGTCTCGCTGAAAACAAGTTCGAATACAAAGGGCGTTCCGACGCCGAAGCGAAAATGATTTCCACGTCCGAAATCGAAACCTTTCTGAAAGAGCGGTTATGCGCTTTTTCCCCGCCGCCTGTTTTCTGACCGCGCTCCTGTGTCCGCCGGCCGCGCTGGCGGGCGCGCAAAGATACGAGCCGCTCTCTGCGAGCGTGCGAGCCTCCCTGTCGCGCGCGATCGCCGACCAGGCGCCGCCGCGCCGTTCGTTCGTCAGCCCGATCGACGCCGTTAACTGGATGACGGAAATGTCACTGCGCCTGGGAAAACGCATGTCCAACCCTGACAGCCGTCTCGAATTTCTGCGCACCGTCCATTACGAGGCGACCCGCGCCGGACTTGATCCCCAGCTTGTCCTCGGTCTGATTCAGGTGGAGAGCGGTTTCAAAAAATACGCGGTATCTTCAGCCGGCGCGCGCGGCTTTATGCAGGTCATGCCCTTCTGGGTCAAACTCATCGGCCGGAGCGACGACAACCTGTTCCATTTGCGTACAAATCTCCGCTACGGCTGCACCATTCTCCGCTTTTATCTGGACATTGAGCGCGGCGATCTTTACCGCGCGCTTGGCCGCTACAACGGCAGTCTAGGAAAACCCGGCTATCCGAACCTCGTCCGCGGTGCATGGCAAAACCATTGGTCGTATACGACGGGCGCGAATCCGTAACGGCGCGCGAAGCGCTTCCCGCCTTCCGTCCTCTGGAAACTCCGCGCGCCCGGTTATTCTCCCTTGGCGCGCCGAAAACGCCTCGTCAAGGAAATCCATGCTCCGGCAGCATCAGCGCACCGTCTGATCCAGTTCGCCTTTGGCATAACGTTCGGCCATTTTTTCGAGCGGGATGGGCTTGATCTTGCTGGCCTTGCCTGCGGCGCCGAAAGCCTCCAAGCGGTCGATACAGATATTTCTGGCAGCTTCACGCGCCGGTTTGAGGTACTCACGCGGGTCGAACTTTCCCGGATTCTCGGCAAAAAAGCGGCGAATCGCGCCCGTCATGGCAAGACGGATATCCGTGTCGATATTGATTTTCCGGACACCATGGCGAATGCCAGTAACGATTTCCTCGACAGGAACGCCATAGGTTTCTTTCATGTCGCCACCGAACTTTCGGATTTCTTCCAGCAATTCCTGAGGGACTGACGACGAACCGTGCATGACCAGATGACAATCCGGAATCCGCGTGTGGATTTCCTTGACGCGGTCAATCGCGAGAATGTCGCCGGTCGGCTTCCGCGTAAACTTGTACGCGCCGTGACTTGTGCCGATAGCGATGGCAAGCGCATCGCAGTTGGTACGCTTGACGAAGTCTGCCGCCTGCTCGACATCCGTGAGCAGCTGTTCACGCGTCATCGTGCCCTCGGCGCCGTGACCGTCTTCCTTGTCGCCCTTCATTGTTTCGAGCGAGCCGAGAACGCCAAGTTCGGCTTCGACGGATACTCCAATAGCATGCGCAAGCTCGACGACCTTTTTCGTTGTCTCGACATTGTATTCATAGCTTGCCACCGATTTTCCGTCCGGCTGGAGCGAACCGTCCATCATGACCGAAGAAAAACCGGAACGTATCGCGGCCATACAGACGGCCGGCGACTGTCCATGGTCCTGGTGCATCACGACAGGAACATCCGGATACGCTTCCAACGCCGCGAGAATCTGGTGACGCAGAAACGCTTCTCCGGCATATTTCCGTGCACCGGCTGAAGCCTGCATGATGACAGGCGCATCAAGCCGGGCAGCAGCGTCGACGATGGCCCAGACTTGCTCCATATTGTTGACATTGAAAGCGGGCACGCCGTAACTGTTTTCCGCGGCGTGATCGAGTAATTGACGAAGGGACACGAGAGGCATGAGTTATCTCCGTTGAACAAAGTGGTTACGGGACTCGCGATGACCGCGGAGGCCATTTTAACGCGAAACATGGGCGGGGCGGGGAGGACGAATCCATATTCCCCTGATTCACAGTTCTTTCAACCACTCCGCCGCGTCAATCGCAAAATACGTCAAAATGCCGTCCGCACCCGCGCGTTTAAACGCCACAAGGCTTTCCAGCACGCCAGCTTTTTCGTCGAGCCAGCCATTTCGGGCCGCCGCCTTGAGCATCGCGTATTCGCCGCTGACCTGATAGGCGTATGTCGGAACGCCGAATTCGTCTTTCACGCGGCGAACGATGTCGAGATACGGCATGCCTGGCTTGACCATCACCATATCCGCGCCTTCCGCGAGGTCGAGCGCCACCTCGCGCAATGCTTCGTTGGTATTCGCCGGATCCATCTGGTAAGTCTTTTTATCGCCCTTGCCGAGATTTCCTGACGAACCGACGGCGTCGCGGAAAGGCCCATAAAAACACGAGGCGTATTTCGCTGAATACGCCAGAATGCGCGTTCCTGTCCGCCCGTCCGCGTCGAGTTCGGCGCGGATACGCCCAATGCGTCCATCCATCATGTCGGACGGAGCAACGATATCGGCTCCCGCGCGCGCATGTGTCAGCGCCTGCCTGGCAAGCGCTTCCAGCGTTTCGTCGTTGAGCACATAAGCTTGCGGATCGTCAGGATTAATCAAACCATCCTGACCGTGGCTGGTATAGGGATCCAGCGCAACATCCGTAATCACGCCGAGTTGAGGAAACGCTGTTTTGAGCGCGGTCACGGCGCGCGGAACAAGGCCTTCGGGATTCCACGCTTCTTCCGCGCCGGGCGTCTTGATATCCGCATCAATCACAGGGAACAGTGCCAGCGCCGGAATGCCCAGCGCGAACACCCGTTCGGCGACCCTCAAAAGACGATCGACCGAGAGCCGTTCGACTCCGGGCATCGAGGGCACATTTTCCGAGCGTGTTTTTCCATCCAGAACAAATACCGGATAAATCAGATCGTCCACTGTCACCACGGATTCCCGCATCAGCCGGCGGGAAAAATCGTCACGTCGCATGCGGCGCAAGCGCGCGCCCGGGAAATGCGCATTAAAAATCATCGTACCCTCGCTCCTGAAAACGCTCCCTTTCGGGAAAAATCACGCGCAAAAAAACACTCCAGCCTTTCCGCACCGCGTTATGTCATACAGCTTTTCCGGACATGCCGGGAAAATTCCGCGCGCAATGGGCACGATGGAAAATCCGGAGAGGCATTCTGCCGCCCTACGCCGCGCACATCCCTACTTTTTTCCAGAGGAAACGGCGGCAGAGGGCTTTTTTGCCGTCCTCGCGCTCCATCCCATGGCACTGCGGTTTTTTATTCGCGCCGTTTTCCGCACGGAAGACGGCGGCGTCCCTTCCTTTTCAGGCGTCATATCCAGCCAGTCGCACAATATCGTCATCGCTCCGGCAAGTCCGTCACGCTTCAGGCTTGAAAAAAGCTGCGCGCTTACTCCCGTACCCACTCCCATCTCCGCAAGCGCGGCTTCGACGCCTCTGATCATTTTCGCCTGCTCCTGCCGCGTCAGTTTATCCGCTTTGGAAAGCAGGATATGGATCGGTTTCCCCGTCTGCGAGAACCATGCGATCATCTGTTTGTCGAGATCGGTCATCGGATGGCGGCAGTCCATAATCAAAATCAACCCGGTCAGCGGTTCGCGGTAGAGAAGATACGGGGCCAGCAAGTCTTCCCAGCGCCCGCGAATTTCCTCCGGCGTTTTGGCGAAACCATAGCCAGGCAAATCGACGAAAAATTTGCCATCGCCCAGCGAAAAATAATTCAGATTTTGCGTTCTTCCCGGCGTCTTGGAAACGAAGGCAAGGCGTGTCTGACTGACCAAAGTATTGATCGCTGACGATTTTCCGGCATTCGAGCGTCCGGCGAACGCCACTTCACGCAGGGAATCTTGCGGCAAGTCCCGCAAATGAGCGACCGTCGTATGAAAAACCGCTTTCCGGAAAGGAGACAGAAAATCCATGAACCCTGCCAAAGGAAAAATGTCTAGAGTACTATAAAATCAGAATATACAGGTTCGTTCAGGAACGCTTTCCTGATTCGCGTCTGACTCATGCTTGATTCGCGCCAATTCGGTTCTCAAATGGCGCAGTGTAGAAACAGTGTAAAAATAACGCAAAAGAGGCTGCCATGTTTCTTACAGCGTGAACTATGTGGAGGTTCACAGTTTATTACGATGAATCGCATCGGATTCTTTATCAGCCGGGTTATATCCCGCCTTGTCCTGCTCTCGCTTGGCTTTTCGGCCATTGCCCTTGCCGACGGCATGGAAAGAGCCGCTCAAACGGCGGCCATGCTCTGCGCCGCCTGCCATGGCGAAACTGGAAACAGCGCGCTTCCCGCCAATCCGGTTCTGGCGGGCCAGCTCGCCGAGACGCTTCATACGCAGTTGAACGATTTCCAGAGTGACGGCGAGAAGCCCGCCGCAAGAAAAAACGAAGTCATGAACAGCGTCAGCGCCGCGTTATCGAATGAAGACCGCCGCGCGCTCTCGATCTACTTCTCGCGGCAGATTCCGGCTACGCTGCCCATCACCGCCGATAAAAAAATTCTGGCGGGTAGCCGTCTTCTGTGGCTGCGCGGCGATTTCGGAAAAGGCATTCCCGCCTGCACCGGCTGCCACGGCCCAGCGGGAATGGGAGTGCCCGCGCAAAATCCGCGCCTCGCAGGCCAGCATTCGGAATATACCGAAACACAGCTTAAGAACTATCGCAGCGAAGAACGCACCAACGACCGGAACGAGGTCATGCGCATGATCGCCCAAAACCTCTCCGACGGGCAAATCAAGGCGCTTTCCGACTACATCGCCGCCCTGCACTGAATCCGGCCCTCCTGCCCTCCTGAGAGGGGCGTTTAAACGATATTTCGCTGGAATCGCTGAAATCCAGGCCGTCAGACAACCGCGGCCGACATCCCGGGTTCGTCATTTTTTTTACCTGACCAGTACCGCGTCTTCCGGCCGCTCTTTCCGGCAGGCGACGGCGACAGAGCGCCCCGGGAAATTGTCCACGCACGGCTGCCCTCCATGGACAGCCGCCGATAGGATAAAACCCAGGCAATGCTGACTACCAAAAACACGCCAGCCACCATCCATATGAGCATCATTTCCCCGTTATAGCCTTTGAGCAGGACGCGATACACATCGTCTGGAATCATCGTAGCCCTCGGTATCCGAGCGGCAGACTGGACACTTGAAAAATCTTGCTGATTGCCTGTTGATATAGTAACGTTGCTACATTAATGCAAGGAGACCTATCATGACGATCACGACGCTATCAAGCCGGACGCTCAATCAGGACGTAAGCAGGGCGAAGAAGGCCACGATGAATGGCCCTGTGTTTATTACAGATCGCGGCAAGCTGGCGCATGTACTCTTGAGCTTTGGTGATTATCAGAAACTTGCGCGGCAGCGCCGAAACATCGCGGACGCCCTCGCCATGCCGGACGCTGGAGATATTGAGTTCGACCCGCCAAAGGTTGTTATCGGCGTTTCATCGGCGGACTTTCGATAATGTTTATTCTCGATACCAATGTTGTTTCCGAGTTGCGCAAGGCGCGGTCGGGTGAGGTGAACGGCAACGTCATGACATGGGCGGCGACGGTTGACGCCGCCTCGCTTTTCGTTTCCGCCATCACCATCATGGAACTTGAAATGGGCGTCTTGCAGATCGAACGCAAGGACGCGAGCCAAGGCATGGTACTGCGGACATGGCTTGATCGCCGCGTGCTGCCGGAGTTCATGGGACGCGTCCTTCCCATCGACACAGCCGTGGCGCAACGCTGTGCCCGTATCCATATACCGAATCGACGCGCTGAACGCGACGCGTTCATTGCGGCCACCGCGCTTGTGCATGGGATGGCCGTTGTGACACGTAATGTGGCCGACTTCGCGGCGACCGGCGCTCCCTTCCTGAATCCTTGGGAACCCAAGACGTCCGGCAGTCAAATAAACCAGTGAATGAACTGCGAAAGGGCAACGACGATTATCACACCCGCCGGCAACACAATATGGTGAACACTGAAACTGGTTTTAAGTGTAAAAGTTCAGCCCCTCTTTTGTGTTCCGGATATCCAGAATGATGCCCCTTTTGTCAGAGAGCGGCGATTTGCGGGGATACATGGGTTTTCGCTCCCTCAAAAAACAGTTGAATGTGCTTTCAAGCTGTGGGGGCACATGACTATCCCACCCGAAATGTCCTTGATACGCTCTTCCTTTCATCAAGAAACTCCCGATTGCGCGCCCTTTTCCTCCTGCGCTCGAATCCACTCTCATCAAGGTGGGTTCGTCTCGCCCGTGTCTTCTATCGGGCAGGGTCACGCAAACCATCCTGAAACACGTCGAAATCAGGATTTTAGCTCAAGCGGCAAGCCCGCCGCGACAAAAGTGACTTTTTCACAGACCGCAGCGACACGTTGGTTAAGCCGGCCCTGCTCATCGGCGAATAGCCGCGAAATGGGCGATGCTGGAACGATGCCGCACCCCACCTCGTTGGAAACGAGGATGACGCGGCCTGGCAAAAGCGGCAACATTTCGATAAGCGTCCGCATTTTCTCCGCAAGGAACGGACAGTCGATCCGCCGGTCTGTTTCCGCCTGGCGCGCGGCCTGGCCCTCGAAAAAAAGGTTGGACAACCAAAGCGTCAGGCAATCGACAAGCAAACAGACATTCGCCGCAGCATTCCGGCGCAGCGCGTCAGGCAGGTCTATCGGCGCTTCGAAAAGCCCCCAGCCGGCAGGCCGCCTCGCCTTGTGGTGAGCAATCCGGCATTCCATCTCGCTGTCATGAACCCGCGCCGTGGCCACATAAATGACCCGAAGTCCGCTCTCTCCGGCACGTGTCTCGGCGAGCAGGCTTTTCCCCGACCGCGCGCCACCAATGATCAATTCGCTCATGGGCGCGTAGCTTAACATGCGTCAATCACCTGGCGATAATGCGTGGGAGAGGTTACGCCTCTCTCATCGTAAAACTAACTCCGGTTTGAAACCCCGCCCTTCAGGGCGGTGCGGGGGTTGGAACCCCGGCCTGAAGGCCGGGGTTTCGACCGTAGCCATTGGCAAGGGGATGCAAACCCCTTGCCAACCTTGCCAATGATGTTAGAGCGACAGCGCCTTCCGGGCTGTCGCTAA
>JAITGN010000064.1 GCA_031280565.1 Accumulibacter sp.
TCATTTCCCCTCTTTTTGAAAGAATGCGAATTCCGATTCAATTACGGCACACCAACACGGCAATTACATCTTTTACCCTCTTGGTGTGAGATTTAAACCCCTAATCTAGTACAGCCCCATATTCTTTCAAACCCTGATTCTTTCTTCGAATCGTTTTTCAATCCTTGCCTTTCGACAACATCTATTTCCGTTCGTGCTGAGCCTGTCGAAGTATGAACGGACGCTCCGGCCTTTCCAGTCCTTACCCTTCGACAGGCTCGGGATGAACGGGTGGGGGAAAACCCGCCCGTGCCCAACCTGCCAAACCTTCGACAGGCTCAAAGTAGAGCAGAGCAAACGGATTTTTTTGCCGTTTATGTTGAGTTTGCCAAACTGTCGACACCATCTATTTCCGTTCGTACTGAGCTTGTCGAAGCAGGAACGGATGCTCCAGCCTTTCCAGTCCTTACCCTTCGACAAGCTCAGGGCGAACGGCCTGGAAAGGCGCTCTTCGACAGGCTCAAAGTAGAGCAGAGCAAACGGATTTTTTTGCCATTTGTGTTGAATTTGCCAAACTGTTGACAACACCTATCTCCGTTCATGCCGGGCTTTTTCTTCAGCAGTCGTTATGGCGCTTGATGCCATAAATTAAATGCGGCATCATTTGCCTTGTGAAGGCGATACTTCTGTTTGAAGACCGCATGCTTTATCCGGATGGCGCTATTCTCGAAATGCGCATCTGGCGATTGCCGAGATGCGACGCGGAGAGGCCGCATGGCCTCAAATACCGTTTGTTCTATGGCCGCGATGGTGAGCGGATTATCGCTTATGACAACGAACGTGGTAAAGGTGATCACTGGCATTATCGGGAGCGGGAAGCGCCTTATGTGTTCTCGACGGTTGAGCGGCTCGTGGCAGATTTTCTGGGTGACGTGGAACGCGAAAGGAGTGGGAAATGAGCAGGATGACGGTGCACGTTGGTGGCGCGCGTGACATGGGGCAGCGTTTTTCGGAGGCTTTCCGGCGCGCGGCCGCGGGAGAGGATTTCGAGGAACAGCATGTGACCTTTCTGTCCCTGGAGGAGATGCTGTCAGCGCTGACGCCGAAACGTCTGGAACTGCTGCGGTATCTGCGCAAAAATGAAGTGGACAGCATCAAGGCGCTGGCGCAGGAGTTGGGCCGCGATTACAAGCGGGTTCATGAGGACGTGAAAATTCTTGAAACAGCCGGACTCATCGTGCGCGAAGCAGGCCGATTTGGCGCGCCGTGGGCCGAGATCGCGGCGGAAGTTGCTTTGTAGTATTTCAAATTCCACCAGTAGTCGGGCGGGCTTGTGTCTTCTTGTGTGGCTTGGCTGTATCCGTCAAATTTGTATTTCGACAGGTCGGATTTCGCTATTCGTAGTGCGCATGCCAAACCTTCGACAGCGCTTATCTCCGTTCGTACTGAGCCTGTCGAAGCAGGAACGGATGCTCCAGGGCGTAAATGGGCTTTTCAATCCTTGCTTTTCGACATCATCTATTTCCGTTCGTGCTGAGCCTGTCGAAGTATGAACGGACGCTCCATCTTTCCAGTCCTTACCCTTCGACAAGCTCAGGGCGAACGGACTGGAAAGGCGCTCTTCGACAGGCTCAGGACAGGCGGGGCGAACGGATTGAAAAACGAGCCTTCGACAGGCTCAAAGTAGAGCAGAGCAAACGGATTTTTTTGCCGTTTATGTTGAGTTTGCCAAACTGTCGACACCATCTATCTCCGTTCGTGCTGAGCCTGTCGAAGTATGAACGGCCGCTCCAGCCTTTCCAGTCCTTACCCTTCGACAAGCTTCCTTCGACAGGCTCAGGACGGAGCAGGGCGAACGGACTGGAAAGGCGCTCTTCGGCAAACTTCATTCGTCAAGCTCAGGACAGGCAAAGGCATTGGAAAGACAGTCTCCGGAAATCCAAAGAGATTAAAAATAGCTTAAGGACGTTGTTTTGATTAGCATCCTTCGACAAGCTCGGGATGAACGGGTGGGGGAAAACCCGCCCGCGCCCAACCTGCCAAACTTTCGACAGCGCCTATTTCCGTTCGTCCTGAGCCTGTCGAAGCAGGAACGGACGCTCAAGGTTGTAAATGAGCTTTTCAATCCTTGCCTTTCGGCAACATCTATTTCCGTTCGTGCTGAGCTTGTCGAAGTAGGAACGGATGCTCAATGCCGTAAATGGGCTTTTCAATCCTTACCCTTCGACAGGCTCAGGGCGAACGGATTGAAAAACATGTCTTCGACACGCTTCCTTCGTCAAGCTCAGGACAGACAGGGCAAACGGATTGAAAAGTGGGCTTCGGAAACACAAGGAGATTAAAAATAGCTTAAGGGCGTTGTTTTTATTAGCATCCTTCGACAGCGCTTATTTCCGTTCGTACTGAGCCTGTCGAAGTAGGAACGGACGCTCCAAGCTGTAAATGGCCTTTCCAATCCTGACTCTTTCCTCGAATGATTTTTCAATCCTTACCCTTCGACAGGCTCAGGGCGAACGGATTGAAAAACGAGTCTTCGATACACTCAGGACAGGCAAAGGCATTGGAAAGAAAGTCTCCAGAAACCCAAGGAGATTAAAAATGACTTAAGAACGTTGTTTTTATTAGCATCCTTCGACAGCGCTTATTTCCGTTCGTGCTGAGCCTGTCGAAGTATGAACGGACGCTCCAGCCTTTCCAGTCCTTACCCTTCGACAGGCTTCCTTCGTCAGGCTCAGGGCAGGAATGGCGAGCGGATTGAGAAGGAGGTTCTCCTGCGGAGCTATTTGCAGGAGCCGTCTTTTGATTTTGATTGGGAATGCGTTCCAGGCGTTTTTTCCGCTGACGGATCAAGCAGGCAAAGCAGTTGTTCCGTGATTTCCCGTATTCCGGAAGGGCGTGGCGGGCGTGGGGGCGTCTGTGACCAGAGCGCCGTCAATGTTTCGTCGAACTTTCCCTCGCGCAGGGCGTCCGGCGCGATTTCCTGGCAGCGCGCATTGGCTTTCAGCCAATCGATGAGCGGTTTTTGCTCGGGCCAGTCGTTTCGCTTCAGAAAAAGCGTGGCTGTTCCGTTACAGGCGGATTCCGCGAATGTCCCGTAGCCGGGTTTTGTCAGCACGGCGTCGACGCTTCGCAGGAGATCCGTGAAGTTCCAGCCCAGCGTTTCGAAGGGGGTCATATCCGGGCGTTCGATGTTCCAGCTTTGCGGAATGATCCAGCGCCGTTCCGGCGACAGGGGCCATCGGGCGGCAGGGAGGCGTTTTTCGATTCCGCCGAAGGCTATCAGTATGATTTTTCCGTTATTGCCGCAGCGTAATCTTTCTTTCAGTTCAGCCCGGCGGTCTTCGCCCAGAATCGCGACCGGCGCGACGGATCGGGCGCGCGTCAGCCGCTTCATGGGCATTCCGGGCGTTATGCGAAAAAATACATCCGCGTCGTTGTAGGCGCTGAGTATCTGGTGGTGAATCGGAGCTGCCCAGGCGCGTTTGCCGAAAAAATGCCCGAAAAGATCGGCCCAGTTGAGCGAGCACATGGAAACGGCGGGAATTTTGGCGCGTTTCGCTCCCGCGAGCGGCAGGTAGGCGACATTTGTCAGCGCGAGATCGGGTTGAAGCGACGCGAGAAAGGCGGTTTCCTCGTCCAGCCGCCGTTCCCAGTCCGCATGCAGGAGGCGATAGGCTTCCGCCGTTTTTTCCGCGTCGATTGACGTCGCGTCTTTCATGACGCAGCCAAAATCGCTGGCGCTGGAAATCAGGTCAAAGCGATGATGAATGCGCGAACGGACGATTTCGGCGGGCAATCCGCAGCGCAGGGTTAACGAGAGTCCGCGCAGGCGCTCCGCGAGTTCGTTGAGTATCGGCGCGGTTTGTGCGAGATGGCCGAAGCCGTGCGAGGAAATGTCGACGAAAAGATGCGGCATCCGGAAACGCCGGTTCAGTCGCCGGCGACCACGACCGTGATCAGCGATTCCGGTTTTATGCGGCGCGCGAATGCCGCGCGGACTTGTTCCGCGGTGACTTTTTCGATGTTTCCGGTATAGCGGTCAAGATAATCGATGGGGTAATCGAAAAAACCGATGGCCGCCACGTTATCCAGAATCTCACGGTTGCTGTCCAGACGCAAAGGGAAACTGCCGGTCAGATTTTGCTTTGCCGCGTCGAGTTCCGCTTTGTCCGGCCCTTCGGCAAGAAAACGCGCCAGCACATCGCGCGTCAGCTTCAATGCTTCGCTGGCCTGCTCTTTTTTCGTTTGCAGGCCGATCTGGAAGGGGCCGGGGCGCTTCATCGGGATAAACGCGCTGTAGACGCTGTACGCATAGCCGCGTTTGTCGCGGATTTCACGCATCAGACGGGAGACGAAACCGCCGCCGCCCAGAATGTAATTGCCAACGGTCAGAGGAAAAAAATCGGGGTCGCCGCGCGAAATCGCGGGAATGCCGATCAGCAGGTGGGCCTGTGTGGCCGGATGGGCGATCCGCTGTTCGGCGGCTTCGGGAAGCCCGGGATCCTTGACAGGTTCCTGAACGCGGCCTTCCGGCAAGCGTGCGGTCAATTGTCGCGCCAGCGCTTCGGCCTGGGCGCGCGAAACATCGCCGACAATGGTGACCGTGGCGCGCCGGGCGGAATAAAAACCGGCGTGAAATTCACGCAGATCGGCACGTTGCAGGGTGTCCAGAGATTCCGGCGTCGCGTGGCGGCCGTAGGGGTGCGATGGATAAAGCGCCGACCAGAACGCGCGGCGAGCGATGACGGCGGGACGTGTCAATGACTCTTGCATCAATGCGATGGAACGCGCTTTTTCGCGGGACAGCACGTCTTCGGGAAATTGCGGCGCGCTCAGGACGGCTTCCATGATTTCGAGCGCCGGAATTCGCTTGTTTTCTTCCGAAAGCGTCCTCAAGCTGATCGAGGCGCGATCCATGTCGAGGTTTCCGCCAAGCGAGGCTCCCAGATCGGCCAGGCGGCCAGCGATCATGGTTTCGTCCATGCCGTTCGCGCCTTTGTCCATCAACGCGAGCGTCATTGAGGCAAGCCCCGCTTTTTCGGGAGGGTCCAGCGATTGACCGGCGGCAAAGTCGATTTGCACGTCCAGGATAGGCAGCGCGCGGGTTTCGACGAAAAAAACGCGCGCGCCCGACGGCGTTGTCCAGCGGGCGATCTCAACGCCGGCGCGAGCGAACGGGGTGATTGAAAAAAGGAACAGAATGGCCAGTATTTTTTTTGAGTTCATCGTAAAACTAACTCCGGTTGAAAACCTCGCCTCAGGGAGGATTGCTCACGAACGGGAGAAAGCTCCCCGCTTTTCGTCGATAACACGCCACGCATGAATCGTCTTTTCAGTGACGGGAGGTTCGTGGAGATGCCGCGCGGCTCTCCGGGGATTTTATGGGCAGGGGCTGCGGGTCGAGTCCGGCGACAGTGAGATGATCGTCGTCAAAGTATTTTTTTGCCACAGCGCGCACTTCGTCCGCCGTTACGCGCCGCAGTTTTTCGATCAGGCGTTTTTCATGACGGAAAGAAAAGCCGGACATTTCCATTTGTCCGATTTCCATGGCCTGGCCAAACATCGAATCGAGCTTGTATATCTGGCTGGCGATGAGTTGATTTTTCGCGCGCGTCAGTTCTTCTTCGGCAACACCGTTTTCCACGATATGCGCGATTTCGGCGCGGAAGCCCGCTTCGAGATCGGCCCGCGTTTTTCCTCCGGAGGGTGAGCCATGAAAATAAAAAACGCCCGGCCCGCGCGTCATCGGGTCGTATCCGGCGCCCGCTGAAGCGGCCAGCTGCTGTTCGCGGATCAAACGGCGCGGGAAACGCGCCGCGTCGTTTCCGTCGAGAACCGCCGCGAGCATCTCAAGGGCATAAGGATCGCTGTCGTTTTCAAGGTCGCGGATTACGGGAACCTTGTAGGCCATCAGCACAACCGGAAGTTTCGCGGGCGCTTTGACCGCAAGCCGGCGCAAACCGCTTTGCGGCGGCTCCGTCTGCGGTTTGCGTTCCGGAAGTGCGCGTGGTTTCAGGCTGCCGTAATGGCGCCTGGCGAGCGCGAAAGCCGCGTCGTGATCGACATCGCCGACAATCACGACATAGGCGTTATTCGGGACATACCAGCGCTCGTACCAGTCGCGCGCGTCCTTGACGGTCATGTTTTCCAGATCGTTCATCCATCCGATGATTGGAGCGCGATAAGGGTGCGCCTGAAAAGCTACCGCCATCATCTGTTCCGACAACAGGGCTTGCGGCCTGTCTTCGGTACGAAGGCGGCGTTCTTCCATGACGACCTTTATTTCCTGCTCGAATTCTTTCGGCGACAGTGTAAGGTGGCGCATCCTGTCCGCTTCCAGTTGCATCATCCGCCCTAGCTGTCCTTTGGGTATTTGCTGGAAATACGCCGTGAAATCCCTGCTTGTAAATGCGTTGTCATGTCCGCCGACGCTTGCCACGATACGGTTGAATTCACCCGGCCCGAATGCGGGCGTCCCTTTGAACATCATGTGTTCGAGCAGGTGTGCGACGCCCGTCGTTCCGTTTGTTTCGTCCATGCTGCCCGCGCGGTACCAGATCATGTGCGCGACTGTCGGCGCGCGGCGGTCTTCCCTGACGATAACGCGAAGTCCGTTGGGCAGGCGGCGCTCGTAAGTGTCGGCATGCGCGGGTTGTAAAACAAGGATCAGTCCGGACAAAAAAATCATCCGGCGCAGGAGGCATAAGAATCGGTAAGTTCTGGACATGATTTTGAATCGCTTCTGTTAGAATCCGCAACGCTGCTGTGCTGAATATTAACATTCTCCTGTTTTTCGGAAATTCCGGAAACAGGAGTATTTCACCGCAGCTTGACTTCGGCCGGGAAATTTGTAACTGCGTGTAACCGCGCGAGGAAAGGCGCTTTCCTTTTTTCGCTGCCCGGTCTAAACGGACGTAAATTGAAACATGCTTGAATTTTTTAAAAAATCTTCCGCCTCGACTCCGGAATCGGGAGACGGAGAAGATCACGCGCCGTCCGGAATGGGATGGAGCGAACGTTTGAAGGCGGGTCTGGCCCGGACGCGCGCTCAGTTTGGCGGCCAGCTCAAATCGGTTTTTTCGCATGCCCGGGTCGATGATGAACTGCTCGAAAGTATCGAAACCCTGCTTATTTCGAGTGATGCCGGCCTCGAAGCGACCGGCTATCTTTTGGAGGAACTCAAAAAGCGTGTCAAACAGGAACGGATCGAGACGCCCGAAAAAATACAGGAGACGCTGAAAGAAATTTTTCTGGAATTGCTTTTGCCGCTTGAAAAACCGCTGGACGTGTCTGCGCACAGGCCTTTCATCATCATGGTCGCGGGCGTTAACGGGGCGGGGAAGACCACCTCAATCGGCAAAATGGCGAAATATTTTCAGTCGCAGGGGGCATCTGTCCTGCTGGCGGCGGGCGACACATTCCGGGCCGCCGCGCGTGAGCAATTGCTGGCCTGGGGAGAACGCAATGGCGTGACGGTTGTATCACAGCAATCCGGCGACCCGGCCGCGGTTGTTTTCGACGCGATTTCAGCGGCGAAAGCGCGCGGCATCGATATCGTCATTGCCGATACCGCCGGGCGTTTGCCGACACAGGTCAACCTGATGGAGGAAATCGCCAAGGTGCGGCGGGCGATTCGCAAGGCCGCCCCGGACGCGCCGCATGAAACTCTGCTTGTCATCGACGCCAATTTCGGGCAGAACGCCTTGCAGCAGGCGATTGCTTTTGACAAGGCTATCGAAATAAGCGGCCTGGTCGTCACAAAACTCGATGGAAGCGCCAGAGGCGGCGTTGTCGCCGCCATCGCGCGGCAATGCCCAAAGCCGGTCCGTTTCATCGGCGTTGGGGAACATATCGACGATTTGCGCCCGTTTGCCGCGCGGGATTTTGTCGACGCTCTTTTTGAATCACCGGAATGATTACGGCGCGCGCGCTTTTCAAACGTTACCCTCAGGGAATAGAAGCCCTCAAGGACGTCAGTTTTGAAATCGGCGCCGGTGAAATGGTCTTTATTACCGGACATTCCGGCGCGGGGAAAACGACCCTTTTCCGTCTGTTGGCGGCAATCGAGCGTCCCACATCCGGTAGTTTACTCATCAACGGGAAGAATATCGGCGCGTTGAGCGCCAGCGCGATTCCTTACCTGCGCCGCAAATTCGGTCTGATTTTTCAGGATCAGAAACTCTTGTTCGACCGTAACGCGCTCGACAATGTGCTGCTTCCCCTGAAAATCGCTGGCCTGTCCGTGCAGGAGGCTTTGCGCCGCGCCCGTGCCGCGCTTGATAAAGTCGGGCTGCTCGACCGCGAAAAAGCGAGCCTGCTGACCCTTTCGGGAGGCGAACAGCAGCGTCTCGCCATCGCGCGCGCTGTCGTTAACCGTCCGACGATTCTTCTGGCGGACGAGCCGACGACCAATCTTGACCAGGATTCCGCGGCCGAAATCCTTGGTATTTTCCGGGCGTTTCACCAGGTGGGCGTGACGCTGATTATCGCGACGCACGATCCGCGCTGGATTGCGCGTCTCTCGCCGCGCATTTTGCGCCTTGACCGCGGCTCTCTTCAGGATAGCGCGGAATGTTTCAATCCACGCCCGTGACCGGGCGACAACAACGTCTGGAAGAGGTTACACCTCTCCCAAACGAGATTATCCCCCTGAAGGGGGAGGTTTCCAACCGGAGTTAGTTTCTGATGAAGGCTTTTCTCGCCCAGCATCGCATGGCGCTTGACGACGCGAAACAGAAGCTGCTCGCTTCTCCGCTGAGCGCGGTTCTTTCACTGATCATGATCGGCACGGCGCTGGCGCTTCCGGTCGCGGGCCTGCTCGTGCTTGATAATCTGAGGAGTCTGGCTGGAGGTACGCCGCAGGTTCAGCAAATCAGCCTGTTCATGACGGCTTCCGCCGACAGTGAGGCGGCCGGTGAAATCGAAGCGCGCCTTCGCGCGGCCAGGCCCGGCAACTGGCGCTTTGTTTCGCGCGATGAAGCGCTTGAGCGTCTCAAATTGGTCGAGGGTGTTTCGGAAATTCTGGAAAGCCTTCCGAAAAATCCCCTGCCTGATGCGTTTGTCGTTGAGCCTGCGGATATTCGTCCCGAAGCGGTCGAGAATCTGGCGCAGGTTTTTTCCAGTTGGCCGAATATCGCGCATGTTCAACTGGATTCCGACTGGGTGCGGCGTCTCGATGTTTTTCTGCGTATCGGCAAACTGGCGCTCTTTATGCTCGCCGGATTGTTTGGCGGCGCGCTGGTCATCATCACGTTCAACACGATTCGTCTCCAGATCCTGGCGCAGGCCAGCGAAATCGAGGTCGCCCGCCTGGTCGGAGCGACCAATGCCTTTATCCGGCGGCCTTTTCAGTATTTCGGGCTTTTGCAGGGATTTTTGGGAGGACTTTTTGCCTCCCTGCTCATTTTTTCGGGAAGCTGGCTACTTTCCGAACCGCTGGACGATCTCGTCGCGCTGTATGGCGCGGTCTGGAATTTCCACGGACTGAATTTCCAAACGATTGCCGGAATGGCGGCGATTGGCGCTTTTCTTGGCTGGTTCGGCGCATTTCTGTCCGTGACGGTTCATCTGAAAAAAATGGGCTGATGCCGCCGCTCCGGGCGGCTTTTCTGCTTTTCTTCCTCTGAAAGGCGCGTACAAATGGGCACAAGAAAAATACAAAAGAAGGCATCTGGATTAGCACTCGCTCTCAAAGAGTGCTAAAATAATACGCCAAGGAGGTGAAGAACGCATGACTCAAGCCCTGACTTTTCCGGCGATTTCCGCCACGGGTAATCTCGACGCCTATATTCAGGCGGCGAAACGCTTTCCGATGCTGACGGAGGAAGAGGAATGCTGTCTCGCAAAGCGTTTTCGGGAAGAAGACGATCTGGAGGCGGCGCGCCAGCTGGTTCTTTCCCATTTGCGCCTGGTCATTTCGATTGCGCGCGGATATTTGGGCTATGGTCTTCCCCACGCGGATTTGATACAGGAAGGCAATATCGGCTTGATGAAGGCCGTCAAGCGTTTTGATCCCGCGCATGGCGTTCGTCTGGTTTCTTTCGCCATTCACTGGATCAAAGCGGAAATTCACGAATACGTGCTGAAAAACTGGCGCATAGTCAAACTGGCGACGACCAAGGCTCAGCGCAAGCTGTTTTTTAACCTGCGCAGCATGAAACCGGGGAACGATGCCCTGACACCCGCGCAAATTGAGGATATTTCGCATAAGCTCAACGTCAAGCCGGAAGAAGTCGTCGAAATGGAAACGCGGCTTTCGGGCCGCGACCACTCGCTTGAAAAAAGCGATGAAGACGATTTTGCGCCGATCGCCTATCTCGAAGACCGGCGCAATGAGCCTGTCAATGTGCTGGAGCGGCGCGCGAACGATCATTTGCAGGGGCGCGGCCTGCGGATGGCCCTGTCGGCGCTGGATGAGCGAAGCCGGCGCATTGTCGAAGCGCGCTGGCTCGCGGACGAACCGGCGACCTTGCATGAGTTGGCCGCCGAATTCAGTGTTTCCGCGGAGCGGATCCGGCAGATCGAAGCCAGGGCGATGCAGAAAATGCGCGCTCATTTCGAGACGCAAGGCGTCGTCCAATCCGTCCAGTCATCATAAAACCCCAAGACGCTGAAACCCGCTCCGGTTTTTGAAATCCCGCCCGGGAGAAAAGCGTGAAGGCTGAGACCTCCGGCCTGAAGGCCGGGGTTTCAACCGCAGCCATTGGGGAGAGAAATCCCTTCTGGTATTAGACCAGGCGGCTTCCGGGTTGCCGCTAGAGTATTTTCGATTCAAATGACCGCAAAATCCCGCAGGTGATGAAGTGGCGCTGTTTCCTTTCACCGCCGCTCGTGGTGATTTTTCCGGGACACATTGACGACACCTTATTCCTGTTCGTACTGATTTTTCCGGAACGCATTGATGGCATCTATTTCCGTTCGTACTGAGCCTGTCGAAGTATGAACGGGCGCTCCGCTTTTCCAATCCTGATTCTTTCTTCGAATCGTTTTTCAATCCTTACCCTTCGACAAGCTCAGGGCGAACGGATTGAAAAACACACCTCCGGCAAACTGGACGGGCGAACGGATTGGAAAGAAGGTCTCCGGAAACCCAAAGAGATTAAAAATGGCTTAAGGACGTTATTTTAATTAGCATCCTTCGACAAGCTCAGGACGGAGCAGGGTGAATAGACCGGAAAGGCGGAGGCCGTCCTCTCCCGGCCACATGCCGCTATTTGAATCGAAAACACTCTGATTTCTTGCCGCGCGGCGGCGGTTCCGGGACGGGCCGCCGTTTCAGCGCTTTCTCCCGGCGCGGAGTTCGAGTTTCCGGAAAGGTTTTTTGAGGATTCTTGAGGATTCCAGCGGGCCGGGGAATTCGCCAATATATCGGAATATATGTCAAAATGCTTTCAACGAAAGCCACGCCATTTATGAAATCATAAGAAGTTTTCTTCCAAAAATAGCGAATATTAAAAATAAAAGAGACGTTCTTTAAACATTTTATCGGTTTTTAATTTTGTGAAACCGGAACAATATTTTTCAATATGCAACGGTGTCAAGCCATTTTTTGATAAATTTCACTAAAAATTGCCCATAAACGTGATTATTTCACGCCGGAATTCCCGTTTTTGTCCAGAAGTCCCAGCAGACTCGCGTGGATTTTGACGATAATTTTGCGGATCGTCTGCTCCGTTGCCGGGCTTGACGCGGCGAGACAGGGACGGTGAAGCTCGCCGGGCAAAAAAAGCAGGTAGGTTCCAGGCTCAGCGGTAATGAAAGTTTCGTTGGACGGCGTGGCGTAAAACGCGATGTCGCGGCTTTCCGTCAGATCTTCGACGATGGGCAGATCCGGCTGCGGCAGGGCAAATCCGAACCGCTCCCGGGTATTCAGGGGAAGATGAATGTCCGCGTAGGAGGTATGCACTTCCGGCAGGCTTTCCTTTTCGGTCCGCATTGGCTGCTCTTCCAGCGTGTAATACAGCATCTCGCCTTCGAGAGGGAAGCGTCCGGCGGCGGTCCCTTGGCCTATTGACCGGACGATTTTCAATGCGCGGAAAACCGCGTGCGGAAGAATTTTTTCATGCCGGTCAAGGTCGGATAAACAGCCAATAAGCATTGCGAAACTCCAGAGGGTGGATGATCGGACGCGAGTACGGAACGGGCCAGGCGCCAAGGATTATATCCGCATCTGGAAACACATGACGCGGGACCGTGGTTGAAAAATGGCGTCAGTATCGCGTCAGGGTTTCGATTGCCATTTTTCGTATAATGATTCCGCGGGAAAATGGATTCTTGGATTCCGCGCCGGAGCGCGATCCGGGTAAAGCCGGATGTCCGGCGCCTGTTTTCCGGTTTTCCCCGATTTTCGTAAGGAGAAAAAAATGAAGCTTTATTATTCCCCCGGAGCCTGTTCTCTCTCCCCCCATATCGTTTTGCGCGAAGCCGGACTGGATTTTGACCTCGTGCGCGTGGATCTGGCCAAACACGTCCTGCCCGATGGCAGCGATTTCATCCGTCTCAATCCGAAGGGTTATGTTCCTGTGCTTGAGCTTGACGACGGCGGCCTTCTTACCGAGGGGCTGGCGATCATTCAATACATCGCCGACCTCAAGCCGGAATCCGGACTCGCGCCCAAAGCGGGGACGCTGGAGCGTTATCGCCTGATCGAATGGCTGGCGTATATCAGTTCGGAAATCCACAAGGGATTTTCCCCGCTGTTCAGGCCAAATACGCCGGAAGAATACAAGGCCATTGCGCGCGAAAACCTGACGCGCCGTCTTGAGTATGCCGCCCGGCCTCTGGAAAAAGGCGATTTCCTGCTGGGCAGCCGGTTTACCGTGGCCGATGCCTACCTGTTTGCCGTGACCGGCTGGGCTTCATTTGCCCAGATTGATCTTGGGGCCGCGCTGACCGCTTTCCGGGAGCGCGTTGGAAGCCGTCCCCCGGTAAAGGCGGCTTTGAAAGCCGAGGCGGGGAAAAGTTGACGTTGGCTGAAGCGCGCCGTGGACGCGAAACGCGCCAGCGGCGCGCCGCTTTTTCTGAAACAGATGTCAGACGCGGGACGTCTCCGCCGGTTTCATATTGCTTCGAGAGAAAAATCTCCGGTTTCTTTATCGAAGTTGAGCGAATAGTTTTTGCGCGCTTCAGTTTCCAGTTCCTTTTGCACCACGCCGGTCGTTTGGCTTACCGTTTTGTACATGACGCCGGGACGGGTGTAGGTATGACAAAGTTCGACCAGGCTTTTTCCGGGCGTTACGTAAAATCCGGTTTTTATGCCTTCCACGAACATCGCCGGCTTCTCGCCGTTGACTGAAGACACTTCCGTCGTATCGGAGGTGATGCCGATTCTCTGGACGAGATAAACTTTTGCCGCGTCAGGATGTCTGGCGAGAAACGCTTCGCCTTCCGCCTTGGTCTGTTTAAAACGCGAAAAAATATAGAAGCATGACCCGCCGATAAAAACGGCGAGCAGAACGATGCTGAACAAGCTCATGACACTCCTCCCTGCATATTGGCATATGGTATTTATAGGGTATTTGTATCTGGCGATGCGGTCAGCGCGGCGTCCCGGCTTTATTTTAAAGGACAGCATTATACCGGAAGCGGTCTGAATGGATTGCGCCGGATTGCCGGATTACCTCTCCGTTGCCGCCGATAGTTTGCCGGGCGTGTTTTTCGAAAGTTTCTCCATCTCTTCGAACATTTCGTGAAAACGGCCAGGGCCGAGCGGGGAGCAATCAATGCGGGAATCCCTGTCCGATATCCGCAATTCAATGTCATCGCTTCCCCACAGCCCGGAAACGCTTTCGCAGTGATAGCCTATATGGCATTTCGTGATGTCATGGCTGTTTTGGAGTTTTCCTCCTTTGTAATAGCGGAAAGCGCCGCCTGGCTCAAGCTCGAAGCGGACGTTTCCACCGGAAATGGCGAGGCAGGCGATTGCCAGCGCGACGAGCGCCGATATGCCATAGGCGGCCGGGGCACTGCTCGTGAAAAAACCCGCGGCGAGATAAACGACAAAACCGGCCGCGGGCGCGTACACAAGTTCTTTGAAGATGACCCACATTGAACGTTTGTAGACTTTCATCATTAACGAATCCGGCAATTTTTTTCGAGGCGCGCTAATTGTTTTGCGCGACGATCTTTGGAAAGCGGCTGCTCATCTCCTTGCCGAGCGTGGCGACACGGGCGGCGATACGGCGCGCGATCATCCGGTAGATTTCAGCCGCGCGCGATTCGGGCGCGCCGATGACGGTGGGGCGTCCGGAGTCGGTCATTTCGCGGATATGCCGCTCAAGCGGCAAGGCGCCGAGAAATTCGACGCCGAAATCCTCGCAGATTTTTTTGCCGCCGCCCTGGCCGAATATCGCTTCTTCACGGCCGCAGTCCGGGCAGATGTGAATGCTCATGTTCTCAACCACGCCAAGGATGGGAATACTGACTTTCTCGAACATTTTCAGTCCCTTGCGCGCATCGATCAGCGCGATGTCCTGTGGCGTCGTCACGATGACCGCTCCCGTCACGGGCGCTTTTTGCGCGAGCGTCAGCTGCGTGTCGCCCGTCCCCGGCGGCATGTCGACGATCAGGTAGTCGAGGCCGCTCCAGCGGCTTTGATTGAGCAGCTGGTTGAGCACTTGCGTGACCATCGGCCCGCGCCAGATCGTTGGCGTGTCGGGCTTGACCAGAAAGCCGATCGAGAGGGTCTGCAGGCCGTGAATCCGGATGGGTTCGAGAGACTGTCCGTCCGGCGCTTCCGGACGCGCTTCCGGGATACCGAGCATTTGCGGGATCGACGGCCCGTAAAGGTCGGCGTCGAGCAGTCCGACCTCAGCGCCTTCCCGGGCGAGCGCGAGGGCAAGGTTGACCGCCGTCGTGCTTTTTCCGACCCCGCCTTTGCCGGATGCGACGGCGATGATGTTCCTGACATCCGGCAGGGGGGTGCGGCCGGGCGGGATGGCGTGAGCGGCGATTTTCGAAACGATGCCGATTTCAACGCCGCTTACGCCGGGAATGGCCAGAACCGCTGCCGTCAGATCGGCGCGGATTTTTTCAATCTGTGTTTTTGCCGGATACCCAAGCTCGATATCGAACAGGACCTTTCCGTTTTCGACCCGGATGTCCCGCGCCGGGGCGTAGCTTTTTTGCGTATTCGGGTCAATGCTGTCTTTCAGCGCCGCCCGGACGTCTTCCGCCGTGACTGTCATGGTGTTCTCCTTTGCGCGTTTCCAGCGGGAGTTGGTTCATCCGGAATCGCGCTTCCGTCTATTTTGCTAGAATAACCAATTTAACAGAAAGCGTGCCTGCTGGCCGCCGGATAATTTATCTCTTTTGCCATGACCCGGAAAATTCTTGTTACGTCGGCCCTGCCGTATGCCAATGGCGCGATTCACCTTGGCCATCTCGTCGAATATATCCAGACCGACATCTGGGTACGCTTTCAGAAAATGCGCGGAAGCGAATGCTGGTATGTCTGCGCCGACGATACGCATGGTACGCCGGTCATGCTGCGCGCTGAAAAAGACGGGTTGACGCCGGAAGCCCTGATTGAGCGCGTGCATGGCGAACATACGCGGGATTTTTCCGGGTTTCATATCGCTTTCGACAATTTTTACAGCACGCATTCGCCCGAAACCCGCGCTTGCGTCGAAGAGATTTATGCCCGGCTCGACGCGGCTGGAATGATCGAAAAGCGTGATGTCGAGCAATATTACGATCCGCTCAAAAAAATGTTTCTCCCTGACCGCTTTATCAAGGGTGAATGCCCGAAATGCGGAGCGGAAGACCAGTACGGTGACAACTGCGAGAGCTGCGGCGCGGCCTATACGCCCGGCGAACTGAAAAAGCCGTATTCGGCGCTTTCCGGAGCGAAGCCTGAACTGCGCGTTTCCGCGCATTATTTTTTCAAGCTGAGCGAATGCGCCGATTTTCTCAAGAAATGGACGTGCGCGGTTCCGGAGGAGCGTCTCCCCGGCATGACGCCGGACGCGCGGGAGAGTCATCGCCGCCTTCAACCGGAGGCCGCCAACAAAATGCGCGAGTGGCTCGATTCGCTGGACGATTGGGATATTTCGCGCGACGCGCCGTATTTTGGCTTTGAAATTCCAGGCGCGCCGGAAAAGTATTTTTATGTCTGGCTTGACGCGCCGATCGGGTACATGGGGTCGTTCAAGAATCTGTGTGAAAGAAAAGGAATCGATTTTGACGCTTTCTGGAAGGAGGGGGCGGAAACCGAGCTTTATCATTTTATCGGCAAGGACATTTTGTATTTCCACGCGCTGTTCTGGCCCGCCGTTCTCAGACACGCGCGTTACCGGACGCCGAGCGGCATCTGCGCTCACGGTTTCCTGACGGTCGACGGTGCGAAAATGTCCAAGTCGCGCGGCACCTTCATCACGGCGGAAAGCTATTTGAAACTGGGCCTGAATCCGGAATGGCTGCGTTATTACTATGCGGCGAAGCTCAACAGCACGATGGGGGATATCGATCTCAATCTTGAGGATTTTGTCGCGCGCGTCAATGCCGACCTGATCGGAAAATACATCAACATAGCGAGCCGCTGCGCCGGATTCATCGGCAAGAAATTCGGCGGCCGCCTGAGCCATACCGATGCCGGCTGGCTGAAAAAGTTCCGCGAATCCGCGCCGGATATCGCGTTGTCTTACGAACGGCGCGAATTCGGACGCGCCCTGCGCGAGATCATGGCGCTGGCCGATGCGGCCAATATTTTTGTCAACGACCGGAAACCCTGGGAATTGGCCAGGCGGCAGGAAGCCGAAAAGGAACTGCATGCCGTGTGTTCCGAAGCGATCGAGGCGTTCCGCCTGCTTACGGTTTATCTAAAGCCGGTATTGCCGAAAGTGGCCGAAGCCGTCGAGGATTTTCTCGGCGTCGCGCCGTTCGCCTGGGAAGATGTTCTTTGCCCGCTGCCGGAAGGTCATGCTATCGGCGCGTACCGTCATCTGATGACGCGTATCGATACGGCGCAGGTCGCCACGCTTGTCGAGGCCAACCGGGAGTCGCTTGCGCCGGCAGAGACAGTGAAAACCGCCGCCGCGGGTGCGGACGAAGGAAACGTTTCCATCGACGAATTCATGAAGGTTGATTTGCGTGCAGCGCGCATTATCAACGCGGAACATGTCGAAGGCGCGGAGAAACTGATCCGGCTGTCACTTGATATTGGCGAAACGAAACCGCGCCAGGTTTTTGCCGGGATCAAATCGGCGTATGATCCCGCACAACTGATCGGACGCATGACAGTGATGGTGGCGAACCTCGCGCCGCGCAAGATGAAATTCGGCGTGAGTGAGGGCATGATTCTCGCGGCGTCCGATCCGGAGGGGAAAGTTCCCGGCATTTTCCTGCTGTCGCCCGACAGCGGCGCGCGGCCGGGAATGCGTATAAAATAAGTTCGCTGTAGGGAGATAGTCTCGTTTGTGAAGGGAACAGCCTCTTTCAGACGTCGTTGTCGACCGGTTACGGGCGTGGATTGAAACAAACATGCAAACAAACATGCGAAAAACGTTCATGTGGTTAGCTGCGGACAGGGGGATTGGGGGGATTACAGTTCATCGCGCCGGGCATGGCGCGATGGAAGCGCTTGCGTCCGCGCCGCGGGTTTCGCGGGAGCTGTTTTTCAGGCCGTTCGAAAACGGCGAGGCATGATATGTCGATTCTCGACTGGATTCTGATCGTCATTATCCCCGGATGGTTGTTGATCGGAATCATCGGGATCGTTTTTCCTTACCGGCCGCATCTGATTTATGGCCTTCTCTTTCCGTCGGGCGCGGTTCTGGGTGTCTTGCTGGCGGTGTGCGCCCTGTCCGGGATCGTCGCCGCGCCGCAGACGCGCGTTCTCTCGCTTGGATTGCCCGATCTCCCCTTTCATCTGAGGCTGGATACGCTTTCGTCCTTTTTTCTGTTTCTGCTTGGCGCCGCCTCGACCGGCATATCGATTTATGCGGGGGGATATTTCCGCCGCGGCAAAGGCGCGATTCCAGGTTTGTTGTGTCTGCTCTATCACGTTTTTCTGGTCAGCATGGTATGCGTGATGCTGACCGACGACGGGTATGCTTTCATGATCGCCTGGGAGACGATGGCGCTCAGCTCGTTTTTTCTGGTTACTTCGGATCACCGGATCGCCGAAATCCGCCGCGCCGGTTACCTCTATCTGCTGATCGCCCATATCGGAGCCGTCGGTATTCTGCTTTCTTTCGGACTCATGGCCGGGAATGCGGGAGACTATACGTTTGATGCCATGCGCCGTTTTCCGGAAGACGGAATCTGGCCGGCCGTCGCGTTTCTGCTCGCGCTTTTTGGTTTTGGCGCGAAGGCGGGCATCCTGCCCCTGCATGTCTGGCTGCCGGAAGCGCATCCCGCCGCGCCGTCCCCGGTGTCGGCGATAATGAGCGGCGTCATGCTGAAAACGGCGATTTACGGCCTGCTGCGCGTCAGTTTTGATCTCTTGCACGCAAAATATTGGTGGTGGGGTTTGCTGCTGCTGCTGATCGGACTGGCCACCGCCGTTTTTGGCGTCATATTTTCAGCCGTGCAGACCGACATGAAGCGTCTGCTCGCCTATTCGTCGATCGAGAACATTGGCATCATCCTGACCGGAATCGGCCTCACGCTGATATTCAAATCCTTTGCGCTGCCGCATCTCGCGGCGCTGGCGCTGACGGCGACGCTCTATCACTGCCTGAATCATGCCTATTTCAAGAGCCTGCTTTTCCTGTGTACGGGAACAGTTCTGCACGCGACAGGCGAACGCAATCTCGGCAGGCTTGGCGGACTGATGCGCAGCATGCCGCGCGTCGCCTGGCTCGCGCTGGTCGGAATGCTCGCGGCAGCCGGATTGCCGCCGCTCAACGGTTTTGTTTCCGAGTGGCTCATGCTTCAGAGTTTTCTCTTCACTTCCGGTCTGCCGCAGGGCTATCTCCATATGCTTCTGCCGGTCTCGGCCGCGGCCTTTGCGCTTGTAGCCGCGTTGTCCGGATTTGCCATGGTCAAATTTTTCGGCATCATTTTTCTTGGACAGCCCCGCGAAGAGAATTTGCTGCATGCGCATGACGCAGGCCGCCACGAGCTTCTTGGCTTGTTGTGGTTTGCCGTGGGCTGTGTGCTGCTCGGGCTTTTTCCGAACCTTGTCATCGCGATGCTCGACCCGGTAACGCGCCTGTTGCTTGGCAGCGGTTTGCGCGAAGCCGTCGCCGCGAACGGCTGGTGGCTGCTCGCGCCGATCAGCCAGGATCGCGCGAGCTACAGCGCGGCGACTTTTTTTGTCAGCCTGGCGCTTTTCATTCCTTTCGTTTTCGTGGTAGTCCGGCGCTTTTTCCATGGAAATCTCGATCTCTACGGAAATGTCAAGCGCGTTCCGGCGTGGGATTGCGGATTCCCGTCGCAGACGGCGCGAATGCAGGATACCGCCGAAGGATTCAGCCAGCCGATACGCCGTGTTTTCTCGTCTTTTTTGCGGCACACGCGCCAGCATCCTTCCCCCTTTGACACAAACCCCGTCTATCGCGGAAGTGTCGAGGACCCTTTCTGGAAATGGCTTTATCAGCCGATTGTCCGCCTGGTCGAATACGGCACGAATATCGTCGCGTTTTTGCAGCACGGACGCATCGCGATCTATCTGCTCTACAGTTTCATTACCTTGCTGGCCTTGCTCATGCTGACCAACGGGTGACCTGATGACGTTCACGGCGCTTTTTACCCAGCTTTTCGCGCTGTTTCTGGCTGCGCTTCTCGCGCCCGCCCTGACCGGCTGGGTCAATCAATGCCGCGCCTGGCTTCAGAACCGCTCGGCGCCGCCGCTGCTGATGCCGTATTACACATTGCACAAATTGTTTCATAAAGAAGTTCTGCTGGCGCACAACGCCTCTTCGCTGTTCCGCGCCGCGCCCTATATCGTTTTTTCATGTATGGCGCTGGCGGCCGCCATTGTGCCGACGCTTTCCACCGATCTCGCGTTTTCTCCGGCGGCCGACGCGATCGCGCTGGTCGGTCTTTTTTCGCTTGCGCGCGTATTCATCGCGCTGGCTGGAATGGATGTCGGCACCGCGTTCGGTTCGCTCGGCGCGCGCCGTGAAATGTTGATCGGCTTTCTGGCCGAACCCGCCTTGCTGATGGTTTTTTTTGCCGCTTCGCTGATTTCGCAATCGACGTCGCTTTCAACGATCGTCGAGACGCTTGGGCAGCGGGAGTTCACGATTTACCCGAGCCTGGCTTTTTCCGCCGTCGCTTTCGCGATGGTCGCGCTGGCCGAAACCGCGCGCATTCCGGTCGACAACCCGGCGACCCACCTCGAACTGACCATGATTCACGAAGCGATGATTCTTGAATATTCGGGGCGTCATCTGGCGCTGATTGAATGGGCCGGCTCGCTCAAGCTGTTTACCTATTTCTGCCTCGGAATCGCCCTGTTTTTCCCCGTGGGCATTTCCCTTGCGGGAACGCCGCTGTCGATTGCGCAGGCTGGATTCTTCATGACGCTCAAACTGGCCGCCGGCGGTTTTCTGCTGGCGCTTGTCGAGACGCTGAGCGCCAAGATGCGCATTTTCCGCGCCCCCGAGTTTCTCGGAACGGCCTTCATGCTCGCCGTGCTCGCGATGCTCGTGCGGCTCCTGCTGGAGACGGGGCCATGATCCGCTCCATTCTGGGCGTTCTGCCGGAAGCCGGCCAGATCATCAACCTCTGCGCGGCGATCATGTTGCTTCTCGGGTTTTCGATGCTCGCGCAGCGCCGTATTCTGACGCTGATCAACCTGTTTCTGCTGCAGGGAATCGTGCTTTTTGTTTCAATCCTGACCGTCGCGCTTTCGACGGGCCAGAACCATTTACTGTGGTCGGCGATCATCACCCTGGCGCTCAAGGTTGTCGCGCTGCCGTGGATATTGCATCGCCTCATCCGCCGCCTGTCCGTCAAGTGGGATGTCGAAACCCTCCTCAATATTCCGGCGACCATGCTTGTCGGCATCATGCTGGTCATCGTCGCCTTCAACGTGGCGACGCCGATTTCAGAACTTTCCGGCACCGTTTTACGCTCCACGATAGGCATCGCGCTCGCGTGTGTTCTGCTTTCTTTCCTGATGATGATTACGCGCAGCAAGGCGGTTCCGCAGGTCATCGCTTTTCTCGCGATGGAAAACGGTCTCTTTTTCGCGGCGACGAGCGCGACTTATGGAATGCCGATGGTCGTCGAACTGGGCATCGCGCTCGACGTCATGATAGGCATGGTGATATTCGGCGTCTTTTTTTTCCAGATTCGCCAGCAGTTCGACAGTCTCGATATTCGACAGATGGAAAGGGCCAGGGAAGAATGATCGAATTTGGGCTGGTTCTTGGAATTCCTTTCCTGGCCGCGCTGCTGCTGGCCGTGTGCGGCCACAGCCGCCGCGCGCCGGAAATCAATGCCCTGTGCAGCCTGCTGACGCTGGCGGGAGCGGCGTTGCTGACTGTCCGCGTCATCGGCCAGGGGCCGCTTGTGTTGTTTGAGGATCATTTTTTTGTCGATCCGCTCAATGTGTTTTTGATCGCGCTGACCGCGCTTGTCGGATTTACAACGGCGCTTTTCTCGCGGCCCTACATGCGGGTCGAGCAAGAGTACGGCCGTGTTTCCCCGAACCGGATGCGCCTTTACCACAGCATGTTCCAGATGTTCATGTGCACGATGCTGGTCGCGCTTTCGACCAACAACCTCGGCATTCTGTGGGTAGCGATGGAAGCGGCGACACTGACAACGGTATTGCTGGTCGCGCTTTATCGCACCCCGGCCAGCCTTGAAGCCGCCTGGAAATATTTCATTCTTTGCGGCGTCGGCATCGCCCAGGCGCTTTTCGGCACGATTCTGATCTATTTCGCCGCCGAGCGCGTACTGGGTTCCGAGGGCGGCGCGCTGCTCTGGACGCAGCTTGATGCCGTTAAATCCGACCTTGAACCGACGGTTCTATCGCTCGCGTTCGTGTTCCTGTTTGTCGGATATGGAACGAAAACCGGCCTGGTTCCATTGCACAACTGGCTGCCCGACGCGCACGCCGAAGGGCCGACGCCCATTTCGGCGGTGCTTTCGGGTTTGTTGCTCAATGTGGCGCTTTACGCAATCATCCGCTGCAAGGTGCTTGTCGACGGCGCGCTTGAAAATTCGTTTGCGAGTAACCTGATGATGGCTTTCGGGCTGCTGACGGTCGTTGTCCCGGCGTTTTACCTTTCGCGCCAGAAAGACATCAAGCGTCTTTTCGGTTATTCATCGATCGAACACATGGGGCTTATCACCTTCGCGTTCGGCATGGGCGGCCCGGTCGCCAATATGGCGGGCCTTCTCCACATGACGGTTCATTCCCTGACCAAATCGGCGATCTTTTTCGCCGTTGGCCATGCGGCACAGATGGCGCACACGCAGGTTATCGACGACATCAAGGGACTCCTCAAGGTTTCGCCGACGGTCGGCTGGGGCCTGATGCTCGGCGCGCTGGCCATCCTCGGAATGCCGCCTTTCGGCGTATTCACCAGCGAATTTCTGATACTGACGACGGCGATCAAACATTATCCGTGGGCGACGCCGGTTCTGTTGGCCGCGCTGGGCGTCGCGTTCGCCGCGATTTTCGGAAAAGTGCAAGCGATGGTATTCGGCAGGCCGGTCATCAAGCCGCTGCCTTACGATCCAGCCCCGTTCCCGGTTTTTCTTCATCTCGGACTGGTGCTCATGCTGGGCCTCTGGGTTCCGCCCTATCTGGCGGAATGGTACCGTCAAGCCGCGAAATTCATTGGATAATCCCATGCTTTTTCTCGACCAGCCCATTGAATTCACGCGCCTTGCCGGGAGCGCCTTTCCGGTTTACACGGCGCGCGCCGGTTTCGAGGAAATGAACGAATTCGCCTGTGCCGTCCGTGAAGCGGGACGCAGGCTTGTCGCGCTTTGGGGCGGCGACGAGCGCGAAGCGCGCGGCATCGCGGTTCATGCCGCGTTCGACCTGCCGGAAGGATTGGTTTGCATAACGCTTTTTTGTCCGGACGACGCGCCGTTTTTCCCCGATTTTTCAGGACTCTTTCCCGCCGCCGGCCGGATGCAGCGCGCGCTTCGCGACATGACCGGCGCGAAGCCGCAGGGCGGGGATGTCCGCCCCTGGCTGCGTCACGCCAACTGGCCGGACAATTATTTTCCATTGCGATCCAGCACGCCGGACGAACGTTTCGAAGCCAGGAACGAAAACTATCCCTTTGTCCGTGTTGGCGGCGACGGAGTTCATGAAATTGCCGTTGGCCCGATTCACGCGGGAATCATCGAGCCGGGGCATTTCCGTTTTTCGGTTATGGGCGAGAGCGTTCTGCGGCTTGAAGAGCGCCTGGGATGGAAGCACAAGGGGATTGAACGGCGTTTCGCCGGAATGAGCCTGGCGGAGGGTGTCCGGCTGGCCGGGCGCGTATCGGGCGATTCGACAGTCGCATACGCGTGCGCGTACAGCCAGGCCGCCGAAACGGTTTGCAGCGTTGACCTTCCGTCCCGCGCCGCCTGGCTGCGCGCGTTGTTTCTTGAGCGCGAGCGTATCGCCAATCATCTCGGCGATCTGGGTTATCTCGGAAACGACGTCGCCTTGAGTTTCGGACTGATGCAGTTCATGCGGATCAAGGAAGACTGGCTGCGGCTGAACGCCCGGCTGTTCGGCCACCGCTTCATGATGGATTGTGTCGTTCCCGGCGGCGTAACGGCCGATCTCGACGAAGCGGGCGTAAAGGAAATCGCCGGGCAGTGCCAAGCGGCCGAGCGCGATATTCACCATTTGAAACACGTCTATGAAGAACACGCGGGGCTGCAGGATCGTTTTCTGACAACCGGGCGAATCACGCCGGAACTGGCCAGGCAACTCGGCGGCGTTGGAATCGCCGGGCGCGCGAGCGGTCAGCGCTGGGATTTGCGCAGCGATCATCCCGTTTTCCCCTACGATGATTTAAAACCCGCGCTCGCGGTCGAACTCCACGGCGATGTCGCGGCGCGCGCGCGGATCCGCTTTTCCGAAATCGACGAATCGCTGAGGCTGATCCGCGACGTTTTGCGCGCGATGCCCCCGGGCGAAATCCGGACCGCCGCGCGCAGCGAGCCGTGCAAACAGGGGTTTGGCTGGATCGAAGGTTGGCGTGGAGACATCTTCATCGCGCTGGAAACCGGCGAGGACGGAAAAATCCGGCGCTGTCATCCGCGCGACCCCTCATGGCAAAACTGGCCGCTGCTGGAGCACGCGATTATTGACAATATCGTGCCGGATTTTCCATTGATCAACAAATCGTTCAACCTTTCCTACGCGGGCGTTGACCTGTAGAGCGCGACAGCCATGTTTCCCCTGTTCAGTCAAATTCTCCGCGGCGGCATTCTGACCGAACCGTTGACCGGCGGCGCGGATGAAACCTTTCGCGTAACGGCGCGGCGTCTGTCGGACGAAATAGTGAAACGCCTCGGGCGTTCGCTGGCCATACGTGAGATCGACGCGGGTTCCTGCAACGGCTGCGAACTCGAAATCCACGCGCTGGGCACGCCGTACTACAACATCGAAGCCTTTGGGATCAAATTCACCGCCAGTCCGCGCCATGCCGACCTCCTGCTCGTTACGGGGCCGGTCGCGAAAAACATGGAGATCGCCCTCCGGCGCGCCTATGACGCCACACCGGAGCCGAAGCTCGTTGTCGCCACGGGTGACTGTGGCTGTACCGGCGGAATCTTCGCGGAAAGCTACGCCTGCTGCGGCCGTGTATCCAACATAATCCCCGTCGACGTGGAGATACCGGGTTGTCCCCCGACGCCGCTGCAACTGATCCAGGGGATTCTTGCCGCCGTCGCGCGTTGACCGCGTTTCCTTGGGGATATTTTCCGAAAAACGCACGATATGACACTCGTTGGAAGCTATCAAAACAGGGCGGGCAAATGCCAATAAGTAAAAAAACAGCGAAAACAAAAAGACAGGAACTGGAAAAGAATCGCCTTTTCAAGGCGATTTACGAAAACGCATCGCAAACATATTGCTGAAAAAAGAAGCGAATTTCAC
>JAITGN010000004.1 GCA_031280565.1 Accumulibacter sp.
AGCGCTTCGTTTTCGTTCCGGTCGCGGGCTTGTCGTTGCTGCTGATGGAACTGCTCGGACGAATGACGAAACCGGCCGCGATCGGGGTGCTTCTTCTGGCGCTGATTCTGCCGTGCGCGCTGGCAACGTGGCAAAGAATCAGCGAATGGGATGGTATTGGAAACGCTTTGTTCGATAGTGAATACCAGCGCCAGCCCGGATTTCATAATGCGATCCGGGACAGAATCATTCAAACGCTGATTCCGGAAAAACGCTACGATGAGGCGCGGGAGCTGGCTAAACGCCTGGGGCGCGCCTACGCCGTCGAAGTCATGACGCGGATGATCGAGGCCGATATGGCGTATGATCCGTTCCGGAAACGCAGCGCTCTTTCAAGCCTTCCGGATTCCAGAGAGGACGCCGCTTTACGCGCGGAATTTTGCGGCGCGTCTGAACAGCTCAGGGATGCCATCCGGAAGGGGCGTGAACAGGTCAAAACCGAACCGGATCTCTCATACAACAGCATTCTGAATGCCCTTAAAAATGTTCAGAAATACCGTTTCGGCCATGAGAAACTGCTTTGTGCGACCGGAAAGTCCGCGACGAAATCGCTCACGCCGCCGAACAGCAAGAAATTAGCGGCATCCCGGAAGTTGCTGCCGGTCTGACATCATTGAAGAGAGGCATCCCCTCTCCAATGGCTGTGGCTACCCTCATCTGTAAGAAAAGGGATCAGCTTTCGCTCCGCTCCTTTCAGGCGGGGTTTCAAACCGGAACTGGTTTTACGATGAACAGATCGTAGATTTACAGGTTTTTTTATCCGTGCCCTTCGACAACACCTATCTCCGTTCGTGCTGAGCCTGTCGAAGTATGAACGGACGCTCGAGGCCGTAAATGATCTTTCCAATCCGGATTCTTTCTTCAAATCGTTTTTCAACCCTTACCCTTCGACAACACCTATCTCCGTTCGTACTGAGCCTGTCGAAGTATGAACGGACGCTCTCTGCCTTTCCAGTCCTTACCCTTCGACAGGCTCAGGACGGAGCAGGGCGAACGGACTGGAAAGGTGTTCTCCGACAAGTTTCCTCCGTCAAGCTCAGGACGGAGCAGGACAAACGGGGCGAGCGGATTGGAAATTGGAACATGGAAACCCAGAGCGATTAAAAATGGCTTAAGGACGTTGTTTTATATTCGATTCCGTTTTTTTGCCATTCGTGGTGAGCGCGTTAAAAACCCGTCCGCGCTGAGTCTGCCGAACCATCAACAGCATCTATTTCCGTTCGTACTGAGCCTGTCGAAGTAGGAACGGACGCTCCTGGTCGTGAATGGCCTTTCCAGTCCCTGGCCTTCGGATGGTTTTTCAATCCGAACTCTTCGACAACGCCTATCTTCGTTCGTACTGAGCTTGTCGAAGTATGAACGGACGCTCTTGCCTCTCCAGTCCGTGTTCTTCAAATAGTTTTTCAATCCTTACCCTTCGACAAGCTCAGGACGGAGCAGGACGAACGGACTGGAAAGGCGTTCTCCGACGAGTTTCCTCCGTCAAGCTCAGGACGGGGCAGGGCGAACGGATTGAAAAACACGCCTTCGACAAATTTCTTCTGCTTGTTTTCGTCAAAAGCGCGGGCGCGGCGCTTCCGGCAGCGCCGCGCCCGCGTATAAAAAAACAGAGCCATCTGGCGAATCAGAATTGCAAAATCCGCTCTTCGTCCGTTTCGTCCAGGGAGAGCAGCAATGTCGCCGCGCGCGTCGGGGACAAGCGTCCCTGAACGATCATTTCTTCGACACGCGGCGCGTTCATGCGCACATTCGGATGATTGTAGAACTTCCGCTTGAGCTGTTCAGCAACCATATTGTGCATCCAGTCGAGATTCTGCTGCCGGCGGCGGTTTTCAAAAACGCCGGAAGCCACCGTGTTGGCCTGAAAATCCTCGATAACGGCCCAAAGCTCGTCAATACCGTCACCAGTGTAGGCGGAGCAGGTCAGCGCCTGGGTTTTCCATCCTTCCGTGGAAGGCTGGAGAAAATGCAGAATGCGCATGTAATCCGTCCGCGCCGCTTCCGCGCGCAGTTTGTTGTCTCCGTCCGCCTTGTTGACGACGATCAGGTCGGAACGCTCCATCACGCCTTTCTTGATTCCCTGCAGCTCGTCCCCCGCGCCGGCGATCTGCAAAAGCAGGAAAATATCGACCATCGAACGAACGGTAACTTCGCTCTGCCCGACGCCGACCGTTTCCACCAGAATCACGTCGAACCCCGCGGCTTCGCAGACAATCATCGTTTCGCGGCTTTTTCGCGCCACGCCGCCCAGCACGCCGCCGGACGGCGACGGCCGGATATAGGCGCTGCGATTGCGCGAAAGCTGTTCCATTCGGGTTTTATCGCCGAGGATGCTGCCGCCGGTGACGCTGCTGCTCGGATCGACCGCCAAAACGGCCAATTTATGCCCGCGGGCGCATAACCGAAGCCCCAGGGTTTCGATCAGCGAGCTTTTTCCGGCTCCGGGCACACCCGTAATCCCAACGCGAATGGTTTTGCCCGCGCGCGGCAAAAGGCGCATCAGCATTTCCTGCGCCAGCTCCTGATGCCGCTCCGCGTTGCTTTCAACAAGCGTTATCGCTCTGGCGAGAACGGCGCGGTCTCCCGAAAGAACTCCGTCGACATACTCGTCGAGGCTCAACTCCCGCCGTCTCGCCGCCGGCGCACGAGCCACGACGCCCGAATGGTTCCCGGACATACCATCATGCTGGCTCTTGATTCCCGGCATGACGTTGGTCGTAAAGCCTTCCGCTTCCCCCGCCTTGTCTGGAACCCATTCGGGCCGGTTGATTGCGCCGTTTTCCATAAGCAATCCTCCCTTAATCGAGAAGCGCGTTGAGCTTTTCCAGCACTTTCTGCGCGGCCACCGGAATGACGGTTCCCGGCCCAAAAATCAGGGCCGCACCGTTGGCATACAGAAAATCGTAATCCTGCGCTGGAATGACGCCGCCGATGACCGCGAGAATGTCGCCCCGTCCCCGTTTGGCCAATTCCTGTACCAGGTGTGGAAGGAGCGTGTTATGCCCGGCCGCCAGTGAACTGAAACCGACGACATGCACATCGTTTTCAACCGCCATTTCGGCGGTTTCCTCTGGCGTCATGAAAAGCGGGCTGACGTCGACGTCGAAACCGAGATCGGAAAACGCCGTAGCGATCACTTTTGCCCCCCGGTCGTGCCCATCCTGGCCGATTTTCGCCACCAGGATACGTGGACGGCGGCCATGTTTCTTTTCAAACTCGGAACATTGTTTCTGGACGGAGGAAATGAGCTTCCCCCGAAATTTCGTCTTCCAGGAGATGGGGTATAACGCCCCGTGAGACTGGAAGGAGAAATGCAGTTGAAGATACCGAAGCAGGAGTACACCGCCGAGTTCAAGGAACTG
>JAITGN010000006.1 GCA_031280565.1 Accumulibacter sp.
TTGAAAGCACGCCCTTCAGGGCGGTGCGGAGGTCGGGAACCCCGGCCTGAAGGCCGGGGTTTCGACCGTAGCCATTGGCAAGGGGATGCAAACCCCTTGCCAATGATGTTAGAGCGACAGCGCCTTCCGGGCTGGCGCTAATTTCTTGCTGGACACAGGCGCGGGCATGAGACGGGCAACGTCTCCCGTCGCGCCGTTAAGCATCGATCTGCGACGGGTCAAGATAGCGCTGCGCGTAGTCCAGGTAAACCTTCCGCTTGATGAAAATGTCGAACAGATCCGGGTCGATATGTCCGTTTCGGCTCAGGTTGGAGAGAAGCCGAAGGACTTCGGAAAGTTTCATCAGTTTTTTATAAGGCCGGTCACGCGCTGTCATGGCCTCAAAAATGTCGGCGATCATCATGATTCTCGCCTGCACGGACATCTGGTCGCCCGTTAGTCCTTTGGGGTATCCACGGCCGTCGATTCGCTCATGGTGACCGCCCGCGAATTCGATCACATGTCCCAGGCGTTTCGGCCAGGGCATGGCCTGGAGCATTTTGATCGTTGAGATGATATGATAATTCATTATCTCCCGCTCGGCCTGCGTCAGCGTTCCCGAGCGGATGCAAAGATTTTCGATCTCGTCTTCCGAAAGGAAGTCGACGTCTTTTCCGTCTTCATTTTTCCATCTGTACTGACGCGAAATTTTCCGGACGCGCTCCTGGTCTTCACGCGGCATCAGTTCGCGGCCAATGTTTACGTACCGCAAGAACGCGCGGTCGCTGTCAATCTGTTGCAGCTTCTTTTTCAGTCTCAACTCTTCTTCTTCCGGATTCGCTCCCGCCAGAACCGCCTTGAGCGTTTCTATTTCCGCGTCGCGCCGGAGGATTTCAAAGCGCGTATTGAGCAGATGAATCCGGTCGAAAATCGTTTGAAGCTTGGTCGCCTTGTCGACGACATGCACCGGCGTCGTTACCTTTCCGCAATCGTGCAGCAGGCTGGCGATCCTGAGTTCGTAGCGATCCTGATCGCACATCCTGAAATCGGCGAACGGCCCGTCGGATTCGGCGTCCACTGCGTCGGCCAGCATCATGGTCAGAACAGGGACATGCTGGCAATGCCTGCCGGTGTAGGGCGATTTTTCGTCGATCGCCGTGTTGATGACGTTGATGAAAGACTCGAAAAGCTCTTCCATCTGTTTGATCAGAAGCCGATTGTCCAGCGCCACGGCCGCCTGGGATGCCAGCGACTCGACAAGCCGCTGGTCATTTATCGAAAAGACGCGCACGGCTCCCGTTTCCGGGTCAATCGCGTTGAGCAACTGAAGAATGCCGATAACTTCGTCTTCATGATTCTTCATCGGCACGGTCAAAAACGATTGCGAGTGATAGCCCGTCGCCTTGTCGAATGCATGCGTTCCGGAAAAGTCGAAGTTCGTGTCCGAATAAACATCCGCGATATTGACCGTTTCCGCCCGCACGGCCGCGTAGGCCGCGACCAGTGAATCGTTGGGTCTGCCGTCTTCGGTATACAAATGGATATCCTTGAATATCGATGGCACTTCGTTGCCTGTCATCCCGCCGTAGGCGATATTCATGGAATCGGTGCGGACGATGGCGAATTTCAGCATTTTCCGGTCGTCGTGGACGCGATAAAGCGTCCCCCCGTCGGCGCACGTGATCGACTTGGCCACGACCAGGATGTTTTCAAGCAGGCGATCGATATTGTGTTCGCCCGAGAGCGATACGCCAATCGCATTCATGTATTCGAAACGCTCGATCAGCTTTGCCTCAAGCGCTGTGACTTCATGCCCTGTTGGCATTATTTTGCCAGACGCGTTTCCCGGCATGTCAGAACTCGAAAAAGTGGCCGGTCAGCAGCCGCGCGAGGCGAGCCGCGCCGCCCGCGCACGCCTGGATCTCGTCCATAAGCGTCTCTGCTTGCGCCGGTTTGAAGTGACAAACGTGGATCTCGATACTGTCTTTGCGTTCCAGGCGTTTCAGTTCTCCGGCCAGCGTTTCCGGACAGAGATGTTTCGACAGGGCGGCGCGTTGTTTCTCCTTGCTGGAAAAGGTTGTTTCGATCAAAAGGTAACGCAGATTCGCCACACCATTGAGAACCGGCCACAGAGCCTCATTGGGGCCTGTATCGCCTGTAAAGGCGAGGCTTTTTTTGCCGGAATCCAGAAGATAGCCTATCGCCGGCACCGTATGTGCGGCGGGAAGCGCGGTGATCGCCCGTTGGCCGAGCATGATTTTTTCGCCGGTCTCCACTTGATGGTATTGCATCGCCGGCATTTCCTGAAGCGAAATCTCGGCGAAGTCCGGCCAGATTTTCCAGTTGAAGATGTGTTTTTTCAGCGCCTTGAGCGTTTTTTCCAGCGCGTATACCGTCAGCGGCCTGTTTCGCATACAGCCGACCGAATCGACCAAAAACGGCAGCATGGCGATATGATCAAGGTGCGAATGCGTCAGGAAAACATGGTCTATTCTGGCAAGCTCTTCCACGGAAAGGTCGGCGACGCCGGTTCCCGCGTCAATCAGAATGTCGTCATCGACGAGCAGCGATGTCGTCCGCGCCCCCGTTTCGCCGATTCCGCCGCCGCAGCCAAGTACGCGGACTTTCATGCGGCCGCCCGATGAAGAGAATGACAGGAAGCCAGAAGGATGGCGCTCCGCGATCCTGATTTTTCATGGCATTGAAGGGACGCGCGGTGTTTTTTCATGTCTGTCCGTCTTTAGTTTTTCGCGCCGGTTTTCAGGAAAAATTTCATCCGGATTCCGGCGATTTCCACGGTGTCCTGATCCGCCAGACCGTGTGCCTGCGCGGTAATCGCCTTGCCGTTTACCAGCGGGCGCGTGTCGCCTTCGATATGGGAGATGAAATAGCCTTCCGGCCGCCTGGCGATGACGGCTACCTGGACGCCCGGCTGCCCGAGCGTGGCGAGCGCCTTGGTCAGGCTGAGTTCGCGGCCCGCGTGTTCGCCGTTCAGAATACGTACCGCACCGGGCGGAAGCTCGGCTTCTTCGAGCGCGGCCAGCTCCGCTTCAAGCGCGCCGTGAATGACCTGTGTCTGATCGGGATCTTTTTCCGGCGCCTGGTGCGTCGGCTCCGGATCGGGAACACGCGCCCTGGAAGGCTGCGCGGAAGCTTCCTTGCCGTTCGACTGCGTTTTCCAGCTTTCCGGATTCAGAGGGACGGTTTTCTCGAAACTGGCCATGTCGTCCGCCGCCGCCGGTTGAGGGGGGATATATTTGAGCTTGTACTTGCCCATTTCGATCATGTCGCCATTGGCCAAAACGTGTTTTCTGATCGGGCGTCCATTGACCAGCGTTCCGTTGGTGCTGTTCAGATCCTCCAGAAACGAATCGTTCAGAATCGTTACAACGACGGCATGTTCCCCGCTGATCGCCAGGTTGTCGATCTTGATGTCGTTGCTTGATCTGCGCCCGATCGTCACCCTTTCCTTGTTCAGTTCGATTTCCTTGAGCACCAGACCGTCCATGCTCAATATCAGCTTCGCTTTTTTTGCCATTTACATTCACCCTATGTATCAATTTATTTTTGTCAGACCGTTTTTAGGGCGCTTTCCGGCGCAGCCTCCAGAGCCGGAAATTCCCGCAGAATCTTTATCAGAACTACCGATACATTATCATAGCCGCCCCTGTTGTTGGCCATATCGACGAGCTGTTTGGCCGCCTGTTCAATATCTCCGGAAAGCGGCTCCAGAATCAACTGAATGTCGCGTTCGTCAAGCATGTTGCTCAGACCGTCGGAACACAGAAGATAAATGTCGCCGGGACGCGCCGCGCAGGTGCGGGACTCCGTATTCACGAACGAATCGACGCCCAGCGCCCGCGTCACCAGGTTTTTCTCGTAATGCAAACCTTCTCCGACAACGAGCAGACCAGCGTCCATCTGTTCCTGAAGCAGCGAATGATCGCGCGTCATGACACGCAGTTCGCCGCCGCGCAGAAGATACAGCCGGGAATCGCCGAGATGGGCGATTGTCACGTGGTCGTCGTGAAAAACCGCCGCCACCAGGGTCGTTCCCATTCCGGTGTATTCAGGCTGCTTCAGGGACGTTTCGAAAATGACCGCGTTGGTTGCCGCGACTCTTTCAAGCACGATACGTTCGACGCTGTTGCGGGATGCCTTGGCGCCGTGCAGCAGATGGGCCGAAAAATCGCGCTTCAGCGTCTCCGACAGTACGGCAACCGCCATGCCGCTAGCCACTTCACCCGCGTTGCAACCGCCCATTCCATCGGCGAGTATTGCCACGCCGCAGGCGGCGTCGACGAAAACAGCGTCCTCATTATGATCGCGCATCCTGCCGGTATCGGTGAGCGCGACGGCTTCCAGCGCTTCAGACAATGCTGTCACGTTTTACCCGTTATCCCAAAAAAACTTCCGTCCGGATGGAAGAGGAATATCGATTATCTCCCATAAGGCAAAGCAACGCCGATATTTTGCTGGCGCGCCAGTTCTTCCAGACGCACGGCCACGGCCAGGTCCTGGATCGCCAGACCTTGCGATTCGAAAATCGTGATTTCGCCGGTCGAAGCGCGCCCTGCCTGGCGGCCAATGATGACATCGCCCAGTTCGACGAGCTGCCGTTCGTTCAAACGCCCTTTTTCCAGCAAAGGGATCAGGTCGCCCGCCTCTTTGAGCGCCGTATCGAGACTGTCGACGAAAATCCGCGAACAGCGCTTCAGCACGTCTTCGCCGATTTCACAGCGAATGATCGCGTTCGATCCCGCCGCGTTGATGTGCGTCCCCGGTTCGACCCATTCCGCTTTGAACAACGGCGCCGCCGCTGTCGTAATCGTCGTGAGAATATCGCTGCCGCGCACCGTCTCCTCCGGGGAAGACGCCGGAACAACTTCCAGATTCAGACGCCTGGTCATCTTCGCGCAGAAATCCGCCAGTTTGTCGGCGCTCCGCGCGAAGACCTTGACCTTTTTCAGAGAGCGCACGGTCGAAATTGCCTCGATATTGCCTTCCGCTTGCCAGCCCGCGCCGAAAACGCCAAGCACTTCGGCGTCCGGCCGCGCCAGCCAGCGGGTTGCCACAGCCGAGGCCGCGCCCGTTCTGACCATGCCGAGCAGATTCGCTTCAATGACGGCCCGCAGATGACCGCCCGACGCGCTGAAAACGTGTACCAGAAAACGGTTGCCGGAACGGTTGCTCGTATAGGCCTTGTATCCGACCGCATCGTCCCCCAAAAGCGCGCCCTGCAGGATGTGAAGCGCTGTTTTCGGCACGCGGGTGCGCTGGCGCGGTATATCGATAGCATTGCCCAGCGACAATTCGCGATGCGCTTTTTCGACGGCCTCGACCGCGAGCGGCATCGTCAGCAGGCGGGCAACTTCTGATTCATTCAGAAATAAAGACATGACTCCTCCAGAAAGCCAAAACTCCAATTATCTTCATTATTTCGGAAAAATACATACAATTTTTGTATGAGCTTCCCCCGAAATTTCGTCTTCCAGGAGATGGGGTATAACGCCCCGTGAGACTGGAAGGAGAAATGCAGTTGAAGATACCGAAGCAGGAGTACACCGCCGAGTTCAAGGAACTG
>JAITGN010000052.1 GCA_031280565.1 Accumulibacter sp.
TATGAACGGGCGCTCCGCCTTTCCAGTCTGACTCTTCAAATGGTTTTTCAATTCGTACTCTTCGAATCGTTTTTCAATCCTTACCCTTCGACAAGCTTCCTTCGACAGGCTCAGGACGGAGCAGGATGATGAACGGGAGTGGAAAACCCCGTCCGCGCTGAGTCTTCCGAACCATCGACAACGCCTATCTCCGTTCGTGCTGAGCCTGTCGAAGCAGGAACTCCGTTGAGGAAGAGTCTGAAACCCACCTGAAAATCCCCCCCCGGAGGAATCCTTTCTTCCGGGGGGGAAAAGGCCGGGCGTGTCAGGCGTGTTGAACCTTTAACGGCCCCTATCGCCGGGCATGTTGAACTTTCCCATCACGCTGAACCGGATGAATCGTCGATAACCTCTATTTCCGCTCGTGTTGATTTTGCCGGAAGACATCGACGACGCCTGTTTCTGCTCGTGCCGAGCCTGCTGAACCATCGACAACGTATATCCCCGTTCGTGCTGAGCTTGTCGAAGTATGAACGGGCGCTCTGCTTTTCCAGTCTGACTCTTCAAATAGTTTTTCAATCCTTGCTCTTCGACAGGCTTCCTTCGACAGGCTCAGGACGGAGCAGGGCGAACGGATTGAAAAACGGGCTTCTGACACATTTTCTTCGACAGGCTCAGGACAGGCAGGGCGAACGGACTGGAAAGGCACTCTTCGACAGGCTCAGCACGAACGGAGACAGGTATTGCCGGTGATTTGGCAGGCTTAAGCGCGGACGGTTTTTTAACACGTTCACCACGAACTACAAAAATCGAAACAGGTTAAAAACATCATTCGTTCTCAAGGCATTTTTATATAAAATTACTATAAAATCCCTTAAAAACGTGGGCAGATATTCTAAAGATCGTTGTTTTTTACTTTTTTTCTTCTATAAAATCGCTCAAGAACGTCTATCAATTTTTAATGTACTGCAATTTTATTCAGATATTTTTATCAATATGCAGTGTTTTAGCCTGTTCAACAACAACGATTCTGGAATAAATTCAAAACGAAGCAAGAAATTAGCGACAGCCCTTCAGGGCTGTCGATCTAACATCATTGGCAAGGGGTTTGCATCCCCTTGCCAATGGCTACGGTCGAAACCCCGGCCTTCAGGCCGGGGTTCCCAACCTCCGCCCCGCCCTGAAGGGCGGGGTTTCAAACCGGGGTTAGTTTTACGATGAAAAAGTCCAACGCAGCCAGAGATTCAAACGCCGGAAATCTTCCGTCCGCATTTGATCCGGTAAAAGGGTCAAGTAATCGACAGCGCCATCATCGTCGAATTTCAGCTTCAGAACGATCAAACGCGGAAAAAACGTGCTTCCGTCCATCACCGAAACATCGCGCCGTTTTCCATCCGACGTCCGGACACTCAGGCGTTTTTTCCCTGGGGAAAAAACAAGCTCCGTAACCGAAAACGCGCGAATCGAACGAAAGGCCGAAAATCCGGCAAGTGCGATCAGCAGAACGCGAATCCACACCGGCCAGGGAAGCGAAACAACGCTGGCCGCGGCCAGCGAATGAAGCAAGATCAATAAAACGGAAAGGCGGCGCGAGGGGCGTATCCCGATGAAGTTAGACGCCGCCCGCCGCATAGCCGCGCTCCGGCGTGTTTTTTCCGGCGTTCTTCACAAGCGCCGGAAGACAACCGAAGCGTTTGTTCCTCCAAAACCAAACGAATTCGAAATGGCAATGTCGATTTTCATCTGGCGCGCTTCATTGGCACAGTAATCAAGATCGCATTCTTCGTCCTGATTGAAGATATTGATCGTCGGCGGCGAAACCTGGTTGTGGATAGCAAGCGCCGAAAATACCGCCTCGATGCCACCCGCCGCACCCAGCAAGTGCCCCGTCATCGATTTGGTCGAATTCACTACCAGTTTTTTCGCGTGGCCGCCAAACGCGCGTTTGATGGCGATGGTCTCCGCTTTGTCGCCAAGCGGCGTCGATGTGCCATGCGCATTGACGTAATCGACTTCGTCAGGATTGATGCGCGCGTTGCGCAGCGCGTTGATGACGCAGCGCGCCGCACCTTCGCCGTCTTCGCAGGGGGCCGTCAGATGGTGCGCGTCCCCGCTCAGGCCGAATCCAGCGAATTCCGCGTAAATTTTCGCGCCGCGCGCTTTGGCGTGTTCGTATTCTTCAAGCACCATGACGCCCGCGCCTTCGCTGAGCACGAAACCGTCCCGGTCCCGGTCCCACGGGCGGCTGGCCGTTTCGGGATCGTCGTTTCGCGTCGAAAGCGCGCGCGCGGCGCAGAATCCGCCGACGCCCAATTGTGAAATGGTTGATTCCGCGCCGCCGGCAATCATGATGTCCGCATCGCCGTATTCGATGAGCCGCGCCGCGTCGCCAATGCTGTGAGCGCCCGTCGAACAGGCGCTGACCAGCGCGATATTCGGCCCTTTATAGCCATAAAGAATCGAAAGATTGCCCGAAATCAGGTTGATGATCGATCCCGGGACGAAAAACGGGGAGATTTTCCGGACGCCGGATGCATTGAAATCATCGCGCGTAACTTCGATCATCGGCAAACCGCCGATTCCTGAACCGATTGAAACGCCAATACGGTCGGCATTGGCGGGATTCGGCTCAAGGCCGGCATCCCGGATGGCGTCAATGCCGGCCGCGAGACCGTAATGAATGAATGTATCCATCCGTCGCGCGTCTTTCGGGGAAATATAGCGGGAAACGTCAAATCCCCGGACTTCTCCGGCGATCCGCACCGGGAAAGTTGACGTATCGAAACGCGTGATTCCGCCGATGCCGGATCGGCCGGCGACGATGTTTTTCCATGCCTCTTCAACAGTGTTTCCAACCGGCGAAATAACGCCAAGACCGGTAACAACGACTCTACGTGTCAAAATTTTTCTCCCTTTGACAGGAAAACTGGATTGGACGGTGGAAGGTTGCCTGACACGGACAGCCGGACAGCATCGTATCCGATACCATCCGGCCGATTCCGGGGAGAACTATTTCGTGTGGGCCTTGATGTAATCAATGGCCTGTTGAACATTCGTGATTTTTCCGGCTTCATCGTCCGGTATCTCACAATCAAACTGTTCTTCGAGCGCCATAACCAACTCGACAGTGTCCAGCGAATCCGCGCCAAGATCATCGGCGAACGACGATTCATTCTTGATGGTCGCTTCATCCACGTTAAGCTGTTCCGCAACAATCTTCTTGACGCGTTGTTCGATATTCTCCATTAAAAGACTCCTCCTTAAGTTTCATTCTGAAACAAACCGGTCCATCTTACCAAAATTGACCGGTCTCTGCCAAACGGACAGCCACGAGACTGTCCACTACCGTTTTTTTCAGCGTCACTCCATGTGCATCCCTCCGTTGACGTGGATCGTCGCACCGGAAATATAAGCCGCTTCGGGGGACGCAAGAAATCCGACCGCCGCTGCGACATCCTCAGGCGTTCCAAGACGCCCCAGCGGGACTTTGGCGATCAGCGCCTCTTTCTGTTTTTCATCCAGAATCTGTGTCATGTGCGTATCGATAAAACCGGGCGCGACGCAGTTGACCGTGATGTTCCGGTTCCCCAGCTCGCGGACGAGCGCTCGCGACAGGCCAGCGATGCCGGCCTTGGAAGCGCAGTAATTCGCCTGCCCGGGATTTCCGGCGTGTCCAACGACGGAAGTAATATTGATGATCCGCCCGGCGTGCGCTTTCATCATGCCGCGAATTACCGCACGCGACATCCGGAAAACGGATTTCATGTTGGTTTCAATGACGGCGTCCCATTCTTCGTCTTTCATGCGAAGCATCAGGTTATCGCGTGTAATTCCGGCATTGTTAACAAGGGCATAAACCAGGCCGAATTCCTTTTCGATTCCGGCAATGCCGCGCTCGATGTGTTCTTCGTCGCGCACGTCGAGAATGATTCCTTTGCCGGGCGCGCCTGTCTCCGCAAGAATGGCATCGATATTCCCGACGCCCCTGTCGTTGATGTCGGTTCCGACGAGCGTCGCGCCGCGAACGGCGAGAGCGCGAAGAATGGCCGCGCCGATTCCCTGTCCGGCGCCGGTGACAAGTGCGACTTTTCCTTTGAGCGGCATATTCATTCCAATCCCAGATTGTTCTCGATCGAGGCAATGTCCATCAGAGCCGCGCTGGAGAGGTTTTCCGAGCAACGTTTCGTCAGGCCAGCCAATACCTTGCCTGGACCGCATTCGGCAACGAGCGTCACACCCATGCCGGAAATCTTTTTGATGGTTTCGACCCAGCGAACTGGCGAATAGGTCTGGCGCACCAGCGCGTCCTTGATCCGCCCAGGATCATTTTCGAGAGCAACATCGACATTATTGATGACGGGAATCCCCGGCGCAGAAAAATCCAGTTCGGCAAGACGCGCTTTCAGCGCTTCGGCCGCCGGACGAATCAGCGAAGAATGAAAAGGCGCGGACACCGGCAGCACGACGGCGCGTTTCGCGCCTTTTGCCTTGCACGCCTCACACGCGCGCTCAACGGCGGCTCGCGCTCCCGCGATGACTGTCTGCTCCGGCGAATTGAAATTGACCGGCTCGACAACGGAACCCGCCGCCGCTTCCGCGCAGGCTTCGCGGATTTTCGCCTCATCCAGATTGAGAATCGCCGCCATCGCGCCTTCACCTGGCGGAACGGCCTCCTGCATCGCAACGGCCCGCAGCCGCACAAGCGGCACCGCGTCCCGGAACGGCAACACGCCCGCCGCAACCAGTGCGGAATATTCACCGAGACTGTGACCAGCGACGACAGCGGGCATTTTTCCGCCCTTATCCTGCCAGAGACGGAACACGGCGATCGAGGCCGTGAGCATGACAGGCTGCGTGTTGACGGTACGCGCCAGCGTTTCGGACGGGCCTTCAGCGACAAGCGCCCATAGATCCTGACCAATTGCCGTAGACGCTTCGTCAAAGGTCGAACGGACGACGGATGAATCGCCATAAGCGTTCATCATTCCGACGGACTGCGATCCCTGTCCAGGAAAAACGAAAGCGAAAGCCATGACTATCCCCCTAAAATTCGAGCAGCGCGGCGCCCCATGTAAAACCGCCGCCGACGCCTTCCAGCAAAAGTTTCTGTCCGCGCCGGATGCGCCCGTCGCGGACAGCCGCGTCCAGGGCCAGCGGAATCGAAGCCGCCGACGTATTTCCGTGAGCGTCCAGCGTCACGATGATCCGCCCGGAATCAATCCCCAGTTTTTTGGCCGTCGAGTCAATGATGCGAAGATTGGCCTGATGGGGAATAAACCAGTCGATATCGCTGGGTGAAACCTTCGCCGCCGAACAGCATTCTAGCGCGACGTCGAACAGTGCGCGGACGGCGAAACGAAAAACGGCCTGTCCGTCCATTCTCAGAAACGGGTCGCCGGCAACCTTCCCATCGCTGATATGCCCCGGAACGGAAAGAATAGCGTGATACGAACCGTCGGCGTGAGCGACGCTGGCAAGGATTCCGGCCTTTTCCGAGGCTTCAAGGACAACAGCGCCCGCGCCGTCGCCAAACAGCACACAGGTGGCGCGATCGTTCCAGTCGAGTATCCGCGAAAATATTTCCGCTCCGACAACCAGTGCTTTTCTGCACGAACCGGCGCGAATGAGTTTTTCAGCGACATTCAGGGCATAGATGAAACCGCTGCACGCGGCCTGAAGATCGAAGACCATCGCTCCACGGTTTCCAAGCCTCGTTTGAAGAATGCAAGACGTTCCGGGGAAAACGCAATCCGGCGTCGATGTGGCGACGATGATCAAGTCGAGTTCGTCCGCGCCGGTTTCCGCCGCTGACAAAGCCCTGCGGCTGGCTTCAAGCGCCAGATCGCTTGCCAGCGTTCCCGGCCCGGCCAGATGGCGGGCGCGAATTCCCGTGCGGGTGATAATCCATTCGTCGCTGGTATCGACCCCGCGCCGGACAAGATCCTGATTCGTTACCGGTTCTCCGGGAACGAAACCGCCAACTCCCGCGATTCGCGCGAACATATCAGGAATTCTCCTGCAAGCGTTGCTGCCGGAGCGCGACATGGCGCTCAATGCGCGAAAGCACATTGCCGCGGACGGTTTCGGCGACACGGTCGAGCGCATGGCCGAACGCGAAAGCGTCCGCCGAGCCGTGGCTCTTGAAAACGATTCCCTTAAGACCAAGCAGGCTGGCTCCGTTGTAACGCCGGTGGTCGATGCTGTTCCTGAAGTTCCGGAGAACGGGCATTGCCGCCAGAGCCACGAGTTTCGTCAATGGATTGCGCGTAAACTCACGGCGCATAAAAAAGCTCATCATCTGCGCGACTCCTTCCGAGGTTTTCAGCGCCACATTGCCGACAAAACCATCGCAAACGATAACATCCGCCTCGCCCTTGTACAGGCCATCGCCTTCGACATTGCCGATGAAATTCAATTCAGAATTCTTCAAAAGTTCCGTTGCGCATTTGACGACTTCGTTCCCCTTGATTTCTTCTTCGCCGATATTGAGAATCCCCACCGTTGGCGATTCCTTGTGCTCAATGGCGCTCACCAGAGAACTCCCCATAATGCCGAACTGGAATAGATGCTCCGGCGTACAGTCGACATTCGCGCCCAGATCCAGCGCATAGACGACGCCTTTCATTGTCGGCAGCACCGCGCAGATGGCCGGACGGTCGATTCCGGGAAGCATTTTGAGAACGAAGCGCGAAATCGCCATCAGCGCGCCGCTATTGCCTCCCGAAAGACAGGCGTCGGCCTCGTTTCGCCGGACAAAATCAATCGCGACCCGCATCGAGGACGCTTTTTTGTTACGCAGCGCCAAGGCCGGCGAGTCATCCATTTCGACGACTTCCGGCGCATGGTGAATAAAAACGCGCGAACGTTCGGAACCGGGCAAACCGTCCTTTGAGAAAAAACGGTTTATTTCTCCCTCAAGTCCGACCAGGATGACTCGCGCGTCTGCGTGGCGGCGGACGAAAGCGAGCGCGGCGGGAACCGTCACAACCGGCCCGTGATCGCCGCCCATACAATCAATGGCAATAGTAACCGTCATAGGAAAAAGCGGCAGCAGCGCTTACCGGATGTATTTCCGGCCATTTCGTGCGCCGCGAAAACGCGCGCTCCTCAGAACATCCACTGGAAAAAAGACTCGCCGCCCGGGTAAATTCCCCACTCGGACATTATTCGTTATCGCTTTTAGCGACTTTCTTTCCGCGATAGTAGCCCGTCGGGCTGATATGGTGACGAAGATGGACTTCGCCCGTGGTCTGTTCGACAGCCAGCGGCGGATTCGTCAAAAAATCATGCGAACGGCGCATGCCCCGTTTCGAGGGAGATTTCTTGTTCTGTTGGACAGCCATAGTTTTTTTCTACTCCGTAAATCTCAAATAATCACCGCGCCTTGCCGTTCTTCAGGGATTCCAGAACCGCAAACGGAGAGACGCGCTCCGCCGCGTCCCGCCCTGCCCTGGGCAACACACAGTCCTCATGGCGCGGCGCGATCGGGAGCTGAAGTATAACCTCATCTTCGATCAGCGCAACGACATCGATTTCACTCCATACCGGCAAAAAATCTCTCGAACCGTTTCCGAGTTCCTCGCGCGTCAACGCGTATTCACCGTCGACGCACTCCAGCACGTTCCGCACATTCAGCGGATAGCGGATACCTTCCAAACATCGCTGACAACGCACGGAAAGAACACCTTCGATTTCCAGCCGCAACATAGGCTTTCCATGATCGCTCATCCCGCCTTCAATATGGTACTTCAGCGCGCCCGCGGTATCGGCCAGCCAGTCGTGTGCCCGGTCAAGGCATACAACAGGCAACTCACCGTTCAGCGACCTTGAGTCGCGCGCGAACGCCTGGGCATCGATAACAATCCGCTGCGGCATAGGAGGCGCATGATATTATTTTTAGTCTCGCAAGTCAAAACACCGTTTCTTTCGAATGATCGTTTTTCAGAGAAAGCTTCCCCTGGCATCATGATTTCGCGTCAAATCGTACTGGCTTCAACCTCACCATTCCGGCGCGCGCTACTCGAGCGTTTCGGGTTTCCTTTCGAAACGGCCGCGCCATCCGTCGACGAAACCCGCCTGCCGGACGAGTCCCCGGAACAAACCGCGCTGCGGCTTTCCGAAAAAAAAGCGCGCGCCGTCGTTTCGGCCTATCCACAAGCGCTCATTGTCGGCAGCGATCAAATCGCCTGTTTCGGCGAAGAAATTTTCGGCAAGCCCGGCACGCACGAAAACGCCACCGCGCAGCTCCGGAAAATGCGCGGACAGACCGTCTGTTTCCACACGGGGCTTTGCCTCTACGACGCATCAAAAAATACCGCGCGTCTCCGGAACATTCCGACCCTTGTCACTTTCCGCGCCCTGAACGACGAAGAGATAGAGAGCTATCTTCGAAAAGAACAGCCCTACAACTGCGCCGGAAGCGCGAAATCCGAGGCGCTGGGAATCGCACTCCTTTCAAAAATCGAAAGCGCCGACCCAACCGCTCTGATCGGACTTCCGCTGATCGCGCTGAGCGAATTCCTGAGAGAAGCGGGGATCAATCCCCTGCTCGGCGCGTTGTAAGCTCTGAAAACGCTCATGTCTCAATCCACGCCCGCAACCGGACGGCAATGTATGGAAGCAATTACGCCTCTTCCATGCGCGAGGATGAAAAACTCATGCGCCGCCGCTGCTCAATGGACCTCGACTTTACAAAAACGCTGAAAATGAAACAAGCGTTCGCGAATGAATCAAAAACGGCGCTCATCCCGCGCCGCACTCCACCATGAAAAAAGGCCGTCTGTTTCTGATTCCCGTACCTCTCGGCGCGACGCCGCCCGAACAGTCGCTACCGCAAAGCGTAGTGGAACGCGCCCGGAGACTGGACTATTTCGTCGCCGAAAACGCTCGCTCGGCCCGCGCGTTCCTGAAAAGCATTTCACCCGAAAAACCACTGCGGGAAATCCGGATCGATGAACTCAACGAACATTCTCCGAAAGACGGAACGCGTGAACTGCTCGCGCCGCTTTTGGCCGGAAACGATCTCGGCCTGATTTCGGAAGCCGGCTGTCCAGCAGTCGCCGACCCAGGCGCCAGCCTCGTCGCTCAAGCGCGTGAAGCCGGAATCCAGGCGATTCCGATGGTCGGCCCCTCGGCAATCCTGCTGGCGTTGATGGCCTCCGGCCTGCCCGGACAGAATTTCGCTTTTCACGGCTATCTGCCTGTCAAGGACGAGGCGCGCAAAAAGAAAATTCTCGAACTCGAAAAAGAATCACGGCGCGAAAAACGAACCCAGCTCTTCATCGAAACGCCTTACCGCAACCAGCGGATCCTCGACGCGCTCCTGAATGCTTGCGCACCGCAAACCCAAATAGGCGTCGCGATCGACTTGACACTCCCCGGCGAACGGATCGCCGTCCATTCCCGTGCCCAATGGCAGAAACGGGAAAAACCGCCGATGGACAAACGTCCCGCCGTCTTCATGCTCTACGCCTGATATCTTGAACGCGTCGAAGGGTAAGGATTGGAAAGGACATTTTGCGGCTTGGCGCGTCCGTTCATATGGTTCGACAAAGCTCACCACAGGCCTCGACAAGCTCAACACGAACGGAGAAATAGGTTGTCGATGGTTCAGCAGGTTCAGCGTAGACAGACTTTTAACACGCTCATCACGAATGGCAAAGAACAGAAGATAAAAACAACGTCCTTAAGCCATTTTTTAATTTCTTTGGGGGCTGCACTAGATTAGGGGTTTAAATGTCACACCAAGAGCGTAAAAGATGTAATTGCCGTGTTGGTGTGCCGTAATTGAATCGGAATTCGCATTCTTTCAAAAAGAGGGGAAATGAAGCCCGATC
>JAITGN010000062.1 GCA_031280565.1 Accumulibacter sp.
CCATTCGCCCTGCCTGTCCTGAGCCAGCGTGTCAAAGGGTGTGGATTATGAAAAGTGTGTGAAGCGCCAGTGAGAAATCCGTTCGTGCTGAGCTTGTCGAAGTAGGAACGGATTTCTTGGGATCAGGTTTTAATGCGCCTGGACAAGTGAATTTCCAGAAAGCTGTCCGAATCAATACGCACGTGGAAAAAAAATGGGCGCTTGAAGCGCCCATTTCAGAATCGTGGTTAAACGATCTTAGAAGGTGTGGCGAATGCCCACGGCCAAACCGGTCGGGTTGGATCCCAACGCCGCGTTATTGATATTGCCGATACCGTAGTTGTAGTGTGCATTATCCTTGTTGGAAATGCGCGAATAATAGGCCTTCAGGGTCGTGCGCTTCGAAAGCGAATGCTCATAACCCAACGCGATGAAATTGGCTTTGTAATCATCTTGGCCTATGGTGGGGGTACTTCCTCCTTTCAGCTTGCTGACCTGATAGAGTTGCGCGATGATCGCGCCAGGCTGCGAGACCTTGAACTTGCCACCGATACCGTAAGTGCTCGACTTGGCGGTCTCAGTGCCTCCCGCATAATCGGTCGCCTTGTTTTGTTCGAACAAGGTTGCGATCTGGTGGCCGCCCTGGAAGGTGTATTTACCGGCCAGACGAACGTTCGTCAGTTTCTCGTAGCCGTAACCCAGCGCGGTATTGGGATTGGCGAAATCCGCCGTATTGGGTTTCGCCTGGCCATACGTCAAGCCGGCGTACCACGGGCCGTTGATGTAGAAACCACCGATTTCGTAGGATGCGGCCGCTTTGGTGCCTTGCGGACGCTGTTCGCCCGCGCCATACAGCGCGCGCACTTCGAAGCCGCCGAATTTCGGTGTTACGTACTGGATGGCATTCTGATAACGCGTATCCCAGTGACCAAAAGCACGGCCACCGTTACCGCCGAGCTTGCCAAACATCGGGATGGCCGAGCCGATGCCGGTCGCGCCGGCGACGAGGTCAACCGCCGCGCCGAGCGAACGCGCCGGGCCGGTCAGCGTGCCTGCCTTGAACTGGCCGAAACCGCCTTGCAGACCGACAAACGTGTCGCGCCGGGAACCGAAAATGGTATTTCTCTGGCTGTTGGTCGTTCTAACTGTCGTTGTCGTCTGATATGCGAGATTGTCAGCTGTCGTTGTCGATGTCGGCGCATTGCCAGTGGTCGTATCTATTGCTGTAGTCGTAGAGTTAGCGGTTGAACTCGTGCTGCCTGAGTCGCTATCCAGATTGATGTTCGTTTCGAACTGGAAAATCGCCTTCAGGCCGCCGCCCAGGTCTTCGCTGCCGCGGAAACCAAGAATCGACGAGTTGGAATTGACACGGTTGTAGTTCAGAATATCCGCGCCCGTCGCTGTCGCATCCTTGGCTTGAACTGATTCGACGGTCGCGTCCGCCGTGCCGTAAATCGTAACGTTGGTTTGGGCAAACGCCGCGCCGGACACCAGACCGGCAACAGCCAACGCAATCACTTTCTTCTGCATTGATATATCTCCAACAATCTCAGAAAATAAAACGATTTCAAGCTATTTTGTTCAACAATGATCATTTATTCCAAGAAAAAATTCCCTCCAGAGGCATGCCGGAAGGCGCTGAAGTTTTTTCCATCAGGCGCGCGTCTGTCTTTTTTTGGAATTCGCTTTTTCGACAGGCCGCCGCCGGGCAGTTTTCCAAAACGCTTTCGTCTTGGCGTTTTGTCATGTTTGGACTAAAGTAGCCCTTTTCCCAATCCTTGAACTGAATTCCATGATCGACCCCATCCCGCAATTCGCCCAATTGACCACTTTTCTCGCGCGGGCAGAAAAGATCCTTGAACGTATCGAACCCCTTCTTCCACCGGCGACGCGAACTCCGGACTGGGATTCAGCGATTGCCTTCAAATGGCGAAAACATGGCTCGGTGGGCTTCCTGCAAGCCGTTCCGGAGCCTGCGGCGATCCGGCTTGATGATCTGCGCGATATTGATGAGCAAAAAAAACGGGTCGATTCCAACACGCGCCAGTTTGTCAAAAAACAGCCCGCCAACAATGTTTTGCTTACAGGGGCACGCGGCGCGGGCAAGTCTTCGCTGATCAAGGCGCTGCTCAATGAATACGCGCCAAAGGGTCTGCGCGTCATCGAAGTCGACAAGAACGATCTTGTCGACCTGTCCGATATCGTCGAATTGATCGCGCGGCGTCCGGAGCGTTTCATCCTTTTTTGCGATGATCTTTCTTTCGACGCGGGCGACGCCACATACAAGGCGTTGAAGGTCGTTCTCGACGGCTCGCTTTCCTCAACGCCGGAAAACGTGCTGATTTATGCCACGTCGAATCGCCGCCATCTGATGCCGGAGTATTTCGACGAGAATCTCGAAAGCAAACATGTGGACGGCGAAATTCATCCGGGCGAGGCCATCGAGGAAAAAATCTCCCTTTCAGAACGTTTTGGGCTGTGGCTGTCGTTTTATCCGTTTGATCAGGACGCCTATCTCAATATCGCGGCGCACTGGCTTCGTCATTTCGGCTGCGATGAATCCGATATCGCCAGCGCCGAGCGCGAGGCGCTCAACTGGTCGTTGATGCGCGGTTCGCGCAGCGGGCGCGTGGCCTGGCAGTTCGCCAAAGACTGGACGGGTTCCCGCAAGGGGAACAAGCACCGCAAATGACGCTCGATGTCGCGGCCGGCATTTTGCTGCGCAACGGCGATGATGGGCCGGAATTTTTGCTGGCGCGGCGTCCGGAAGGCCGGGTTTTCGCCGGTTACTGGGAGTTCCCGGGCGGCAAGCTTGAATCCGGCGAGACGCACAGACAGGCGCTCGCGCGCGAATTGCGGGAAGAGCTGGGCATTACGGTCACTCGCGCCTGGCCGTGGCTGTACCGCGAATTCGTTTATCCGCACGCGGCCGTCCGGCTGAAATTCTTCCGAGTGACCGGCTGGCACGGCGAAATCCACCCGATCGAACATAGCGGATTCGCATGGAAAGGATTTTCCGCCCCGCTGGATGTTGCTCCCATCCTGCCCGCCAACGGGCCTGTTTTGCGCGCACTGGCGTTGCCGCCGGTCTACATGAAAACCCGCGCAGCCGAAAACGGAATCGATGCCGAACTGGAGCGTCTTGAAAGGGCGCTGGATAAGGGCGCGTGTCTGATCCGGATCGGCGACGAATCTTTCCGGGAACGTTTGTCTTTTACGCAAGCCGTAAAACGGCTGGCGCAAAAACGCGGGGCGGTCAGGGTGCTGGTGAGCGGGGACGAGGCTCTGGCGCGCGAAACCGGTGTCGACGGCGTTCATTATTCTCCGGACGCTTTGTCGCGGCTCAAGCGGCGTCCCCCGTTCGAATGGGTCGCTGCTTCTTGCCGTTCCGGTGAGGATTTAAGGTGCGCCGCACGGTTGGGCTTCGATTTCGCGCAGTTTGACGCGGTTCCGGTAGATTTTCCGCCTTCAGAAAAAGATGAAATCGACTGGAAAAGATTTTCGGAATCCGTTTATGACGCGCCTATCCCTGTGTTCGCCGGCTGCGGGAAGCGTTTCGGCACACTGAACGCCGCGCGCGAACATGGCGCGCACGGAATCGCGCTGTAGGCGGCTATCGCGTGTTTTCGTCGGACGGCGGCGCGAAACCGGATAATTCGTCCGGAATCCGGTAGGAATCACTCGCCCACGCGCCCAGATCAATCAGCTTGCAGCGCTCCGAACAAAACGGCCGGAACCGGTTTTCAGGACTCCATTCGGATTCGTTGCCGCATTGCGGACAAGACACGCGCTTTTTGACGATCATAGCCTGCATATCGCCATGTCGAAATGGATTTCAGCGTCCTCCGCGGCGCATGCGAGACACTTTTTGGCGGGATGGGTGAAATGTATGTTGATAAGATATTTGTTGGCGCTGATTTCAGGAACAAGCTGTATGTCCTCCGCCAGTGAAACACGAAGCATTTGCGAAGAAGCTCCCTGGGGGGTTATCTGGAATGTATATCCCTGGGCGATCTGGCGCTTCGCCTCGCCGCTCTTGCGCAGCAGGCGCAGAATGATGGAAAGGGAATCGTTCAAAGGCAGGAGGGGTTGAAGCCATTCATTCAGGGAGTTCTGGCGTTCTTCGGGCGCCAGATGCCGCCAGTAATGATAGGAGGGCAGATCGAATTCGCAGACGCCGCCTGGAATCACCGTCCGGCTTTTAATGCCCATCAGCCATTCGTTGTCACGCACGTGTTGTCCGAGTTTTCCGGAAGTCTCCCGCAGGGCAGTGGATGCCTGTTCGATTTCGCAAAGCGCTGCGGAAAGGGACTTTTCGGATACGCCGGAAGCGTCGCGGGAACTCTGCAGCGCCTGGCGCTGCCGCTCAAGTTCCTGAAGGACGTCCATTTTGAGGTCGGCACGGCTGGTAACATTGACGATTTCGAACAACCCCATCAACGCAGCATGATGTTCGAATGAAGTTCTTTTTTTTGTGAAGTAGAGGGTTTTATTGAAAATATCCTCCAGCCGCAACAAAGTACGTATTCGCTCGCTGAAAGGATACTCGTAGGTAATCACGGGGTCTTCATGATCCTGGTATGTCACGTGTTCTGTCATCAATCTGCCGGGGCAGGCCGGCATTTCTTTCGCGCGCCAGTTTGACGTATTTCTGATGCAGGCGGGCTATCTGCCGATCCAGCATTTTAATACCTCCATCATTCAGGATGATATCATCCGCTGCCGCCAGCCTGGCCGCGCGCGATGCTTGCGCTGCCATGATAGCACATACTTCGCCGAAGGAAAGGCCGTTTCTTGCCATAACACGGCGTTTCTGCGCCGCCTCGTCGCAGTCGACGAGCAATATCCGATTGATTTCGCGGCGGCAAAAACCGGTTTCGAACAAAAGCGGGATAACGAGAACGATGTAAGGCGCTCCCGTTTGCAGGCAACGTTTTTGGGTTTCCGCATGGATCATCGGATGTAAAATGGCTTCAAGGCATTCTTTTGCCGAGGCGTCTGAAAAAACGAGCTGACGCATGCGGGCGCGATTCAGACGGCCGTCGTCCTGAACGGCATCCGGGCCGAACGCGGCGCGGATGCCGGGTATGGCGGCGCCACCGGGCCGGGTCAGGTCATGCGCAATCGCGTCGGTATCGACGACCAGGGCGCCGGACGAGGAAAAAAGATTGGCCGCCGAAGTTTTTCCGCTGCCGATTCCTCCGGTCAGGCCGACGATAAAAGTCATTTTCAGGTGACGGGCGGGGGGCAGGAATGCAAAACTTTTCTGGAGAGCGCATTTTTCAGCGCCTGCCTGAGCGGACCGGATTGCGTTTCCGGACCGTGAATCGCCAAAGAGATGGAAGATGGCTGTCTCGCGCGCTCCCCAACAATGGCGGAATGGAGGCCTTTTTCCTGAAGCAGCGCCAGACGCTCCATAGCAGCGTCCCTGCTTGAAAAGATTCCAAGCGAAATGGCGAAACGCCTCGGCCCGGGCTCCTGTATGACAAAAAACTCCGGAACATTAAGGCGTTTGAGTTCGCCGACTTTGCGCTCGGCCTCCTGACGGCTGGACAGGGGGGGGATGAAAACCCAGAAATTGCTTTTAACGGCCGCTTGCGTCCGCTCGGCGCGGAATTCGGGAAAATTTTTGGAGAGCAGCGTTTCGACGCGCGTTACCTCGACCGTCTGAAGATTGTCGAGCGTCAGACAGGTTTTTCCGGAAGGCCGCTCCCATTCAGAAGTCCTCTGCGCCACAGGTTGTTCCGCCGGTATTTCCGGAACCTTTGGCATTCTCACAGGCATTAGCGGTGGTTTGTCACGGGAAATGATTTTTACGCGGTCAGGCAGAATTTGCGCATGCAGGCGTGACGGCTCCTGGCCGGACGCGCGAAAATAATCGCCCGCCCAAAGAAAAAACAACAGGTTGACCGGAATCAGCAAAAAAACCAGGACGCGCATTCGATCTTAGCCGGAAGTTCCGGAAGACGGTTCAGGAGCAAAAGGCAGTTCGCGCCCGATTTCACGCCGCCTGACGCGGCGCGGCGCAAACGCGGCGGCGATCCTGTCATAGACTGAACAGGCAATCGCCCGATTGTCCTGCGTGAAATTACATACATAGAGGTCGACAGTTACGGCGTTTATCTCCGGCCAAGTATGCACGGCCAGATGCGATTCGGCAAGAATGACAGCGCCTGTCGCGCCCGCGTTCTTTCCGTCCGGCGCGGTAAACTGATGGAATAATTCTCCAAGCGGTGTCAGACCCGGAACAGAACAGACCGTCCGGCAAAGGCCGCACAGAACATCGGCGCGGCGAAGCAGCGAAGGGGGGCAATGACAATCGCAAAGTTCCGCGACGATGTGCAGGCCGTTCATGAGCATTCAACCGGGAAAGGAAAGTATTGCCCGTAAAATCAAGGGGATGGAAACGGAAGACTATATTACAGGATTGAGGAGAGGTTGGCACGTTTGGCTGGTGAATTCCCGCAGGCCATTCGCGGTCTCCCTGCCCGGTTTTTCGCTGCGCCTCCTGAATGCTCATCGCCTGGAAGGGAACAGGCATTGCTTGCAAGCAGGGAGGTTCAGGGTATGATGATATATAAATCGCTGATAATGCGGGGCGACGTAAAAAATCCGGGAAAACAGGGAGTCCATAGGAAAGGCCTATGTTATGGAAAATGTGATGAAAAAACTCGAACAATTGCTTTCAGGCCCTATAAAACAGTTGTTCGCGAACTGTCCGTTTTTAAGAGGCATTGAGCTTTCAATGCGTTTCAGGCGTCTTTACAAAAATAATTTTGGATATATAAAATTTCAGGGCCAGTCTTTTCAGGATATGATGGCTTTTTTATATCTGAAGAAAAAGAAGAAAGGCTTCTATATGGATATCGGCGCGCATGACGGGATAGGGGGAAGCAACACATATGTTTTTGAGCAAATTGGCTGGGATGGTATATGTATCGAGCCTCAGCCCGACATTTATAATAAATTGAGGAAATACAGAAAATGTAGCTGCTATAATGTCGCGTTATCGTCTACAAAAAATGATGGCGCTGATTTTTTCAAGACGGCCATAAGCGGATTAAGCGGCCTGGATGAGGGGATGCCTGAGTCCAGAAAACAGTGCCTTAAAGAATATGGAAAGACGGAAATAGTCCGCGCTGAACAACTCCGAATCCCTTGGTTGGTGGGGGTTTGATGTATAAAAGGTGGGTCAGAATCTGCAAGAAATGAGATAATTCGGTATCGAATACTTGCAAATTCAGAC
>JAITGN010000115.1 GCA_031280565.1 Accumulibacter sp.
GCGCCTGAAAACCGAAAATGCCCACTGTTTTGTCTGATATTCCCACCCATTCGGGCACGACAAGGCTTCCCCCGGCACAAACTGCCTAGGCTGAGCATGTCGTGAAATTTCCGGGCTAAGGCTTTGCAACTACGGGAAATTTGATGCTCCAGCCCTGGTCGAATCATCGACAGCGCCTCCACCGGAAACGCCTTCTGATAGAATGAAGGGACATCAGGCACAAAAGGAGGCATTATGTTTCAACACATTTTTGTTCCTACCGACGGCTCGGACTTGTCCCAGGAAACCGCGCGGCGCGCTATCGCGTTCGCCAGGGAAATCGGCGCGAAAATCACCGCGTTTTATGCCAGACCCAGCTACCCCGTCGCCTACTACGGCGAAGGCGCGCTGATTGATCCGGTCACGCCGGAAAAATTTTCGGAGATGGCCGGCCAGCAAGCGAGCGAATTTCTCGCCGTCATCGAGAAACTGAGCAAAGACGCGGGCGTTCCATGCGCAACGCTTTCCGCCGTGAGCGACGCGCCTTACGAGGCTATCATCGAAGCCGCCACGCAAAGCGGCTGTGATCTTATTTTCATGGCGTCCCACGGACGCCGGGGAATCAGCGCCCTTCTGCTCGGCAGCGAGACCAACAAGGTTTTGACCTACTCGAAGATACCCGTTCTCGTGTATCGCTAAAGCGCCGGACAGCGCCCGAAGCTCATTGGCCGGAGACGGCAGGATTCGCCCCCGGCGTTTCGGGCGCGCGCCGGAGGAAGCGCGGTTCCTCGAAAAGGGAATTGATCTCGACGCGCTCAATCTCCGGATGATCCGGAACGATATAGAGCACCGGGGTCATCAGTTCCTCGAAAATTCCGCGCAGGCTCCGCGCGCCCGTTTTGTATTCGATGGCGATTTCCGCGATTTGCTCAAACACCCGCGTGGCAATTCGCAGTTCGACGCCCTCTTCCTTGAAAACTTCAATGTACTGCCGGTAGATTGAGTTTTTGGGCACACTCATGATGCGGACGAGCATCTCTTTCCCCAAATCCTTGAGGTTCGCGATGATGGGCAGACGGCCCGTGAATTCCGGTATGAGTCCGAATTCGAACAGATCGGTCGGCTTTACGCGCCGGTTCAGCCGGTCAAGAATGTTCTGGTTCTCTTCGCTCGTCGTTGAAATGAAACCATAGGTATGCGTCCGGGCCATGATATTTTCCAGGCCGACGAAAGCGCCCCCGCAAATGAAAAGAATACTTGTGGTATCGACATAAAGATTGTCCTTGAGCCTGACTTGCGAGCCTTCCATGATTTTCAGCAGCGCGTGCTGGACGCTTTCGCCCGAGGTGGCGCGCGGCGCGTCACTTTTGCTGGCCTTGAGCTTGTCGATTTCGTCGATAAACACGATTCCGAGCTGAGCTTTCTCGACATCGCCGTTCGCCCGGTCAAGCAGGCGAAGCAAGGCCGCTTCGATTTCCTCGTTGACATACTTTGTCTGCGCGAGCGATGTCGCGTCCGCTGTCACAAAAGGCACGCCCAGCATCCCGGACAGCGTTTCGCACATCAGCGTCTTTCCGGTTCCCGATGAGCCGATGAGCAGGACATTGCTTTTGGAAATCCCGGAATTGTTTTTTCGCAGCGTCGATATTTTCCGGTAATGCGAATAAACAGCGACGGCCAGGACTTTTTTGGCTTCTTCCTGACCGATGACATACTGGTCGAGGTATTTCACAATCGTGCTGGGCGTGGTTTCTCTGGATAGCACGGCGGGTTCCTCCAAAAGATTCGGAATTCGATACCGCTAAATAGTAACCCAATCCCGCTTTCCGCCGCTCCCGCAAACGGCGGGAGGGGGAAACGCGAAGAAAAGCCGGCGGCATTACGCCGGTTTTCGAGATCTTTGATGGAAAAACGTCATTCTTTCCAGAATGCTGGCACACCCAGCGCCTTGAGCGGGTCTTCGCTGTCTTTTAGGCCCATTGATCGCATGAGTTCAGACCGGATGACTTTCCACCGCTCCAGCGCCATTTCCGCGCCTTCCTTGGTTTTCGCTTCGTTGTACAGGCGGTTGAAAACATAGTAGACGACATGCGCTTCCTCTTTCGCGTCTTTCGCTCCCCAACGCTTGCTTGCGAGCTGCCTCCATTTGCTTCCCTCAGGAGAAACGGATTCCGGGACGAATTGCGATATCAAGTCGGCGTCATGCGCCAGTTTGTCGACGATACTTGCTGGTTTCGGGAAAACGGATCGCCAGGCTTTTTTCCTTCCGGCGGCTTCATCCACTGAATCGCGGAAATACCAGTATCCCGTGGAATGAGCGATGATGGCCGTTTCAATAACCTGTTTTTCCTTGTCCGAAAATCCGCCCGCTTCATTGAGCGCGTCGTCCGCCCATACCGCGCCGGTCAGGTGATGAACCAGCGCGAGGTTCCCGGCAATTTTTTTATGGGTCAAAACCGATTTGTCAGTAAAAAAATCCTTGGAATCGCGGAATTTTCCCGCTTTTTTCAGAGATGCGACCAGCGCTTCGACGCGCCCGAAAACAACCGGGTCGCTGAGCGCCGCCTTTTTGTTATCCTTGGTAATGTTATGCAGCAGGTCAGTCGCGGGACCGAGTTTGCGGACAGACGCGGGGCTTTTGCGCGCAAGCGCCATCTGATAAGCCAGCGCGGCGCAGATGCGGTTATGCAAGATATCCTGTTCAGGATCCTTCAACATCGCCTTGCTGTTGGCGATCATTTTGTCCATGAGGGGCTGCAGGGCGGGAAACTCCGCGAGATAGCGCTTCTCAAACGAAAGGTACGGCTCGGGCAAGGCGTGGGAATCCTGGCTGCCCGCAAACACCGGCGCGGCGGCAAAGATAAAAAGAACCGCGACAAGCGGGCGTATAAACGTAATTTTCATGACATCTCCCTTTTCGACAATATGGTATCTGCCCCAGGCGCGTTTCTCATTTCCCCCTGCATCCGGCCCGGAGATTTTGTTGGAAACGGACAGAGGCATTCCCGTTATCCTAACATAACGGGATTTATCGACTCATCGCAAAACAGACTCCGGCTGGAAATTCCGCCATTCAGGATACCGAAAGAATATCTTCCTTTTCTGTTCATCCTGCCTGTCCTGAGCCTGTCGAAGGGCAAGGATTGAAAAACTATCCGAAGGATGCAAGTTGCGTCCGTTCATGCTTCGACAGGCTCAGCACGAACGGAGATAGATGCTGTCGATAGTTCGGAAGACTGAGCATAAGCGGATTGGGAAGACTACTTACGATCTAGCGCATCCGTTCATACTTCGACAGGCTCAGTACGAACGGAGAGATGCGTTGTCGATGGCGCGGCAAATTCCGCGCGTGAACACGGAAATACACCGCGCCATTCCGGAATCCCACGCGAACGGCATGGTGGGAACGGGAAAAGCGGCGGAAAAAGGCGCCGCCGCGCCTCTAGCGCGGACGGACAGGCAGAAATTTAACCGGGTCGAGCGCTTGACCGTTATCGCGAACTTCAAAGTGGAGTATGACCTGGCCCACGTCGGTCTTGCCCATCTCGGCGATCTTCTGTCCGCGTTTGACTGCCTGTTTTTCCTTGACCAGAATTTTGCTGTTATGGGCATAAACGGTCACGAGCTTTGAGCCGTGACTGACAATGATCATATTGCCATAGCTTCGCAGGGTGTCGCTGACGAGAATGACCCTGCCCGCTTCAGCCGCGACAACCGGATCGCCAACCTTGCCGCCAATGTCGATGCCTTTGTTTTCGCTTCCGTTGTAATTTTTAACGACTTTTCCCGTTGACGGCCAGACCCAACTGCTTTCTACAGGCGCTGGCGCGGGCGGTTCCGTTTTCGCCTCTCCGTTCGCGGCCCGCGCTTTTTCAAACGCTTCGTCCGAATAGGGTTCCTTGCCGGCTTTTGGCTCGGTCTTCACCTCAGTTTTGACGTTTACGGGCGCGTTTCCGGCGACGCCCGGGGGCGTGGAGGTTTCCAGAGGCCGCGATTCCACGCTGCCCGCTTCGCTCGTTACTGGCTGAGTCACTGCCGTCGCTTCGGCTCCCGCTGTCCGCGCCGCACCCGCGTCCGGTATTTTGATCGTCTGGCCGACGGAAATTTGCGCCGGATTTTCAATGCCGTTGAACACCGCCAGTTCTTTCGGATCCGTGGCGTATTCGCGGGCGATGCTATAGAGCGTGTCTCCCTTCTTGACGACATAAACATTTTTTACCACTGCCGCCGACGGCTGATCGCCCGGCCCAAAAACCGGCGCGGGAGACTGGGTCATGCATCCTGGCATCATCGCCGCAAACGCGAGGGCAAGAGCCGCGCGGGCAGAAAATCTGGTGGAAATTCCGTTATTCATCGTCCAATTCCTGCAAACGGGAGAAGGCGCTTTTCCGGATAGGCGTCCGGAATGTCCCGGCGCCGGAAAACACGTTTCCCCTCCAAAAGATGCGTCATTTTGCCATCAAGCGTGGATTCTGCAAAATTCTGCGCCATTGTCCGTGCTGTTTCTTACGGTCACGCGAACGGCAAAGCGCCTGCTATAATCCGGAATTCTTTTGAGCTGTCTATCACACAAATTTTTCAATGTCACGCAACCGCCCGACGACCCGCAAACGTATTTCCGCCGACGCCGCCGAACTTGGCCGGCTTTCTCTCAGATTGTCGGAATCCGGGGGAAAACTGGAAGACGCTTTCTGGGAAAAAAAATTGTCCGCCCTTGTCAACCGATTGCTGCAAAGCGGCGCCGAGGACGATCTCAATGCTTCGCTGGATCGCCTGCTCGACTCGAACGCGCCCGCGCATGATTGTCTGGCCGACATCATCGAATCATGCACCGAATCTTGCGCCGTGACGCACAAAGGACAAAATTTCGATATTCTGCTCATCAATATTCCTCTGCTCGCCTGGTCGCGTTTTTCGATTCCTTCCGGGAGCATTCCGAAAACGGTCATGGAAACCCTCAAGACGCAGCTTGGCGCTCATGTTCTCTCGGCCGACGCCCGGCTTTCGCTGGCGGATTATCTGTACAGTCCTGATCAACTTCCTCACAGTTTCGTCGATATCTGGCGATTGACGCATGAGCTTGGCTGCACCGCCATCGACAATACGACCGTCAGAATCGACCCTTCTACCCTGCCTGAAACAAATCCGTTTCTTTCCGACACGCGTTATCTGATCGGAGCTATCGCCGTTCCGTCCGGGAAACCACTGTTCCGCTGGAACGAGGCGGATAACTGTACGCGCGAGGCCGCGCACCGCGAATGGATCAAACAAGGCGGCCCCTGTTTCGAGCCTCTGCTGACGGGGTGCGCCTTTCAGCCTTTGCTGGCGGACGCCTATCATGCGGCCTGCCGTTCCGCGGACATGGCGTCCCGTCCGTATTCGCTGCGCGCGTCGGTCGCCTTTCTGCAAACGACTCTGGGTAAACCCGCCGAATCTCTGCGCGTCGTCATTGGCGGCTTTCACGACAAACAGCTCGAAGAATACCGGGTCGGTTTCGGCCCGCGCGACAACGACGCGATTTTCCATGGCATCGTCTGGCCGCTTCTGGGTTCCGAGGACGAAAATTCCGATATTCCCGGCGAAATCGAAAATTTGCTGCGCGAGAGCGGAATCAAGGATGTCGTGATCCACGAGCAGCATTTTCCCCTTGAATTTTGCGAAGACTGCGGCGCGCCGCTGTACCCGAACGTCGACGGCGAGGCGGTTCACGCCGAAATGCCGGAACAGGGCAACGCGCCTTCCCAGACCCTGCACTGATCGGTGGCCGGTTTATGACATGTAACGACGCTCTGCTTCAACGCAGCCTGAACGCTGTCTGGCATCCCTGCACGCAGATGAAACACCATGCGGAAACCGGCGCGGCCTCCTTGCCGCTGATTCCGATCGCGCGTGGAAACGGTGTCTGGCTTTACGATTTCGACGGAAAACGCTATCTGGACGCAATCAGTTCGTGGTGGGTCAACCTCTTTGGACACGCCAATCCCCGCATCAATGCGGCCCTGCGCGAACAGATGGATGAACTCGAACACGTTATTCTCGCGGGATTTACCCATCGTCCGGCTATCGAGCTTTCGGAGCGCCTTTCCGCGCTGACGGGCGGCGTTCTCGGCCACTGCTTTTTCGCTTCGGACGGCGCTTCGGCTACCGAAATCGCGTTGAAAATGTCTTTTCACTTCTGGCGCAACCGCGGCAACGGCAAGAAACAGGATTTTCTCTGTCTCAAAGGCGGTTATCACGGAGAAACGGCCGGAGCGCTTTCCGTTACCGACGTCCCGCTGTTCAAGGACGCCTATGCCCCGCTCGTCCGCGTATCGGCAACGGTCGATTCGCCCGACGCGCGGCTCGCGCGCGACGGAGAAACGCCCGCCGATGTCGCCCGGCGGACGGCGGATTCCCTGAGGCGCCACCTTGAAGCGCACCATGAAACGACCGCCGCCCTGATCGTCGAACCGCTCGTCCAATGCGCCAACGGGATGTCCATGTACGACCCCGAATATCTGCGCCGCGCGCGCGCGCTGTGCGACCAGTATTCCGTTCATCTGATTTGTGACGAAATCGCCGTCGGCTGCGGACGGACCGGAACTTTCTTCGCCCACGAACAGGCCGCTATCCGTCCGGATATTCTCTGTCTTTCAAAAGGCATTTCAGGCGGTTATCTGCCGCTCTCCATCGTCCTTACGACCAACGCGGTGTTCGAGGCCTTTTACGATGACGCGACAGCGCGCGGATTTTTGCATTCCCATTCCTATACGGGAAACGCCCTGGCCTGCCGCGCCGCGCTCGAAACGCTGAATATTTTCGAATCCGACGGAATTATCGAAAAAAACCGCGCGCTTTCCGCGCATATCGCTTGCTGCATCGCGCATATCGCCGAACATCCCCGGGTAAAAAATCCACGTCAGCGCGGAATGATCGCCGCATTCGACGTGGCGACAGACGATCCCGGATTTTCGCGCAAGTTCTATCGTGAAGCGCTGAAACGCGAAATTCTTCTGCGTCCGATCGGGACGACCGTTTATTTCATGCCGCCTTACACGATCACGCGCGACGAGTGTGAATTCCTGGCACAGCGCACCAGCGAAACTCTGGCAGCGGCGCTTGAAGATTCCGGAGAAAAATGAACGCGCTCAATAACGAATTGCGTGAGGGCATCGCCGCGATCGAACGCGACGGCCTTCGCCGCCGCCGCCGGACGCTTGACGCGCCCTGCGGCCCGCTGGCGTCCGTCGATGGACGCGAACTGACAAGTTTTTGCAGTAACGATTACCTTGGCCTGGCCAACGATCCTGCCTTGATCGAAGCGCTCCGCGACGGCGCGCGCCGATGGGGGGTGGGCAGCGGCGCTTCGCATCTCGTCAGCGGACACATCGCCCCTCATGAGGCGCTCGAACGGCGGCTCGCTGCTTTTTCCGGTTTTGACCGCGCCCTTTTAATGACGACAGGCTACATGGCCAATCTGGGCATCGTCCCGGCGCTCGTCGGGCGCGGCGACGCCATTTTCGCTGACCGGCTCAATCACGCTTCGCTAATCGATGCCGTCCGGCTCTCCCGCGCAGACAGCAAACGCTATCCGCACGCCGATCTTTCAACGCTGGAACGCATGCTTGCCGAAAGCGACGCGAAACACAAATTGATCCTGACCGACGCCGTATTCAGCATGGATGGCGATATCGCGCCCTTGCCCGCACTGCTGGAACTCGCCGAACGTTTCAATGCCTGGCTGGTCGTCGACGACGCGCACGGTTTCGGCGTGCTCGGCCCGCAAGGCCGCGGGAGTCTCGCGCATTTCGGCCTGCCATGCGCGGAACGCCTCATTTACATGGCTACTCTGGGCAAAGCCGCCGGAGCGGCGGGCGCTTTTGTCGCCGCCTCGGATTCCGTAATCGAATGGCTGCTACAACGCGCCCGAACCTATATTTTCACCACAGGTTCGAGTCCCGCCATCGCATGCGCCCTGCTCGCGAGCCTGGATCTGATCGAACAGGGCAACGACCGGCGCACCCGTCTGCGCCAATTGGCGAAACAACTGGCCAACGGACTCGCCGGCACGCGCTGGAAGCTGGCCGTCTCGCCAACAGCCATTCAGCCGGTTATCGTCGGCAGCAATCATGATGCGTTGCGCATCGCTTCCGCGCTCTATGAAAAAGGTCTATGGGTGCCTGCCATTCGTCCGCCAACGGTTCCTGACGGAACCGCCCGTCTCCGCGTTTCGCTCTCCGCCTCCCATACCGAAGCTCATGTCGCCGCACTCGTCAACGCTTTGCGCGAACTGGCTCAATGATTTCATCCGCCCCGATGCCCGCGAGCGTCCTGCCCCGCCGCATTCCTCCCTCTTCCGCGGCTGAGGAAAGACTCCCGCCCAAACCCGATGTCGTTCTGATTCATGGGTGGGGATTTGACCAGACGATCTGGACGCCTCTGGCCGATTCGCTCTCAAAAATGTTCACCATCCGGCTGGCCGCCCTTCCGGGCTATGCTCCGGCGAAGCCCGCTTCCACCGGTTTTGATGAGACGGCGCGGCGTCTGGCCGACGAAACGCCGGAAGGCGCGATTTTATGCGGATGGTCTCTCGGTGGACTGATCGCTCTGCGGGCGGCAATCCGTTTTCCTCGGCGCTTTGGCGGCCTGGTTCTTATCGGAACCACGCCGCGTTTCACGTGCGGAACGGGTTGGGCGCACGCACAGCCTCTGGAACTTCTCGAATCTTTCACGGAGTCAGTAAAAAACGATCCCGCGGGGACACTTCAACGTTTCAACGCGCTGCTCAACCGGGGCGACACGCGCGCCAGAAACGCTCTGCGCGCGCTTTCGAGCACACTAACGTCAATTCCCGACGCCACCTCGTTATTTCAGGGCCTGGAATGGTTACGCGACGTTGATCTCCGGCCGGAAATCGCTTCCATTGAAATTCCCGTGCGCCTGATCCACGGCGATAAAGACCCGCTGATGCCCCTTCAAGCCGCGCAATGGATGGAGGCCAATCTCCGGAACGCGCGTCTGAAAACCGTCTTTGGGGCGGCGCATGCTCCTTTCATTAACGATCCCGAAAGCGTCGTCCATCAAATCGCGGAACTCAGCAATAGCCTCCATGCTTCTTCCTCCGACTGCGAAACAGCGCGTCCGCGAGTCGTTTGACCGCGCCGCCGGAACCTATGATGGCGCCGCGACGGTACAGCGGTGGGCATGTCATCGCCTGCTGGACATGCTTCCAGGAGATATGGCCGCGCCTGTCCGCATACTCGACGCAGGATGCGGAACCGGTTACGGCGCGCGATTGCTCCGCGCGCGCTGGCCGCGAGCCGAAGTCGTCTGCACGGATTTCGCTGCCGCCATGCTGACACATGCCCGCCAGGAAAGCGGCCTCTGTTTTATGGCTGACATCGAAAATCTGCCACTTCCGGACAGCCTGTTCGATATATGGTGGTCGAATTTCACGGTGCAGTGGTGCGACAACGCGCGGGTTTTCAGCGAAGCCGCGCGCGCGCTCAAACCGGGGGGGAGTCTCCTTGCAAGCACCCTCGGCCCGGAAACTTTCCACGAGATACGCGAAGCGTTTTCCGGCATCGACAGCTATCGGCACACACTGCCGTTCATCGATCACGAATCGGTAAAATCTTCACTTGAGGCGGCGGGATTTAATAACGTTATTCTTTTCCGGGAGGCGCGCCGCGCCCATTATCCCGACCTCAAATCCCTGCTGCGCTCGATCAAGGAAATCGGAGCGCAAAACGTCGGTGAAGGAGCGCGCGACGGAATGATGGGGCGCGCGGCCTGGCAAAAGCTCAGGGAAACTTACGAAAGCTGCCGCCAGCCCGAAGGACTGCCCGTGAGTTACGATGTCGTTTTTTGTCTCGCGCGCTTATGAACGTGAAAAATCCCCCTTCTTCTTCCTGGTTCATTGCGGGAACAGATACCGAAATCGGAAAAACCTTTTCCGCGACTGCGTTGATCCTCGCCCTGAAAAACAGGGGAATCAAAGTCATCGGAATGAAGCCTGTCGCGGCGGGAACTGATTCCGACGGAAAAAACAGCGATGTCGAGTCGCTTATTTCCGCGTCCAATGTCAAAGCGCCGCGCGAACTCGTCAATCCTTATCTTTTCAGACCCGCTATCGCGCCGCATATCGCCGCCGCCGAAACGGGACGTCCTATCGAAATTCCGCGGATCATCGAGGCTTTCAATACCCTGCGCGCCATGGCGGATGCCGTCGTCGTTGAAGGCGTCGGCGGATTCCACGTCCCGCTCGGCCCGAACACCGATACGTCCGGCCTCGCGCTCCAGCTTGGCCTGCCCATCATTCTCATCGTTGGAATGCGCTTGGGCTGCATCAACCACGCCTTGCTGACGCAACACGCCATACTCGCGCACGGATTGACGCTTTCCGGCTGGATCGCAAACCGGATCGATCCCGGCATGCCGCGTTTCGAAGAAAATCTGGACACGCTGAAAGAACGCTTCAGCGCGCCGCTGCTCGGCGTTATTCCGGCGCATGCCACGCCGGAAATCGCCGCCGGTAAAATACAGATTCCCGGCTACAGAGACTGATACATGCCCATCAGGATAATGAAAAAGATGCTGACCCGTTTTTTCGGGAAACAGGCAAAGCCGTGCGAATTCGTCGACTGGCTGAGGTTCGCGAATCCCGGAATGCTCGAACCCGGCAATATCTATTGTATTGAATACGCCATTGAGCATCTTCCCTCCTGCAATCCTGTTATTGAAATCGGTTCCTTTTGCGGGCTGTCCACTAACCTGATCGGTTTTTATCTGCAAAAAAACAGAAAAAAGAACCGCTTGATTACCTCGGACAAGTGGATATTCGAAGGCGGCGAGCATCAGGAGAAACAACTCGAAGGCACTTCCATTACACATGCGGAATACAGAAATTTTGTAAAAGAATCCTATATCCGGAATATTTCTTTTTTCAGCAGAGAACACCTGCCTTATACCATCGAAACCTTCTCGGACGATTTTTTTACTCTGTGGAAAGCAGGCAGCACGGAAATAGATGTATTGGGACGGGAAACTCACCTGGGCGGCCCGTTATCCTTTTCGATGATTCGTCGGACGGAAGCGGCTGGGGCGTATGCAAGGTCATTGATGCGATCAAGCATAACGGCCGGTATGAAATTGTCACCGCCAATCCGAACTATCTGGTAAAAAAACTCCGATAAACAACGCTTATTTTCAATCCTATGCAGAAACTGTTTTTCGATTTTTTCCCCATCCTCCTTTTTTTCGCCGCGTTCAAGTTTTCCGGCATTTACGCCGCGACCGCAGTTGCCATGGCGGCGACCGGTTTCCAGGTACTCTGGTCGTGGATAAAACACCGCAAAGTCGGCGGCGTCCTTTGGATCAATCTGGCGATCATCGCGGTACTCGGAGGAACAACGCTTCTGCTGCGCGACGAAACTTTCGTGAAATGGAAACCGACCGCGCTTTACTGGTCTTTCGCGGCCGCGCTGGCCGGCGGGCCGGTTTTCTTCAAGAAAAACCCCATCCGTATCCTTTTGGCGGAACGGATTGACCTGCCCGACGCCGCGTGGTCGATTCTGAACTATTACTGGGCATTCTGTTTTCTTTTCATGGGCTTTGCCAATCTGGCCGTTGCCTTTCTGTTCGGCCTTTCGACCAACGCCTGGGTTAATTTCAAGCTGTTTGGCGGTATCGGGCTGATATTTCTGTTCGCCCTGCTTCAGGGCGTTCTATTCTCGAAATACTTTCCCGAAGAAAATGAAGAAAAAAAATAGAGACCCGTTGAACGCGTCCACTCCAGCATTTTTCAACGGTAAATGCTTTTTCCTGTCTTTCCGGCGCGTTGTCGAAACGCTTATTCTTACAATGCCGGTCAGTTTCATATAGAATCCATACCTTGGACATTTGGATGCCGATTCAAGAAAAATCTTTCAGGCATTTTTCATGAATCCGCGCCCGCCGAATTCAGTTCCAGAGTCACTCTCAACCCAATCCAGAAGGAAACACTGAAAATGCTCAAACTATCCAAATCCGCGGCCAGCCTTTTTATCGGCGTGCTTTTTTCAACCTCGCTCATGGCGGCCGAAAAAACCTTTGTAACTGTAAACGGCGTCGCCGTCCCCGTTAGCCTGGCAAACGTTTTGATCGCCGAACAAAAAGCCCAGGGCGCGACCGAAACACCGGAATTTACCAAGGCCGTCCGTGAAGAGATAATCCGCAACGAACTTCTCCTGCAGGAAGCGAAGAAGACGAAGATCGACAAAAATCCGGCCATCGCCGCACAGGTTGAAACAGCCCGCAGAGCTGTGCTTATCAGCGCGTATATTCAGGAACTCATCAAGAAGAATCCCATTACCGACGCGCAACTGAAAACACGCTATAACGAGATCAAATCCCAGTTCGGCGACACCGAATACAAACTGCGCCACATTCTCGTCGAATCCGAAAGCGAAGCCACCGCCATCATCGCTGAACTCAAAAAGGGAGGGAAATTCGAAGAACAGGCGAAGAAATCGATTGATCAGGGATCGAAAAACACGAACGGCGATCTCGGATGGAACAGCCCGAATACCTTCCTGAAACCCTTTGGGGAAGCGCTCGTCAAACTGAAAAAAGGCGAATACACTGAAACGCCCGTCAAGACCAGGTACGGATACCACGTCATACAGCTTGACGACACCCGTCCGATGGTTCTCCCGCCTTTCGAAGAAGTCAAGCCGCGCCTGCTTCAGCAGCTACAGGCCCAGAAAATCAACAAGCGAATCGAGGAATTACGCGAAAAAGCAAAAATCCAGTAAGTAATTCATTCAAGATTCAGGCGCTTCTGGAACAGTTCTGGAAGCGCCTTTTTTATCATTGGCAACTCCCGAAAAACCTCCTCCCATTTCATGTTTCACTTTTATCGTCATCGACGCAGCAGCGCTGGTCATGGCCCATCCCCTTGTCACTAACGGTTTGCAGGAATAAGATTAAAAAATCCGGCGCATTGGAAGCATCGCGCGAACACGCTGCCCCTCATCATTTTTACTGGAGACCATAAATCAAATTATTTTGAACCAGACACATCGTTGATTTTCATCATACAGGCGCGAAAGCTCAATAGGGAATCCCGTGCGAATCGGGGACGAGCCCATCGCTGTAATTCCGGATTCCGGCGTTTGCCGGGCCGTTTCACCATGAATGTCACTGTCTTGAAAAGATGGGAAGGCTGTGAAACGGGGATAAGTCAGAAGACCTGCCTGTCTTGATTCTACATGAACCGCCGCCAGGGGACTTTGGCGCGCGGTCGTTTCCCGGATTTATGGGCGTCCCGGATTACCCAAAGTAATCCGGGATTTTTTTTGTGTTATCGACAAGGAGATACATCATGCTTCAATCCATACTCATAGCCTGGCGACAACAACGTTTGGGAGAGGGTTACACCTCTCCCAAACAAGATCATCCCCCAAAGTGGGCGGTTTCCGGTCAGACCCGCTTTCCGATGAACGCGCTCAAACGCGCTTCTGGCGCCAGGGTCTGCCTGGGTGTTTTGGTCAATCTCATTTTCTTGCCGGGCACCTATGCGCAAGCGGATGAAACATCCCAGCAGTTGCCGCCTGTTATTGTCTGGGGTGAAAGGGAAACGACGGCTCCTCATGCCGGAGGACAGGTCAGTAACGGAACGAGCGTAGGCATTCTTGGCAACAAAAAAATCATGGATACGCCATTCAACGCTACCGGTTACACCTCGGAATACGTTGAAAATACCCAGGCAAAAACCGTCCAGGAGGTTTTGAAAAACGATCCCACCGTGCGCTTTCAGTACAATCCCGGCGCAATGGTCGAAAGCATGTATATTCGCGGATTTACCTACAACGTCAATAACGCCAGCCTCAATGGAATGGCGGGTATGGCCCCGTCTTTTTCAGTCGCGACAGAAATGCTGGAAAGAATCGAAGGTCTCAGGGGACCAGGTGCCTTCCTCAACGGACTCGATATCGGCTCCGAACCCAACGGCGGTCTCAATCTGGTTTTGAAACGCGCGCTTCCCGCCGATTTCAACCGCATAACCATGGATTATCTTTCCTCGGGCCAGGCCGGTGGGCACCTCGATGTTAGCCGGCGTTTCGGGCCGAACAGGGAATTCGGCATAAGATTCAATGGGGCCGCCCGCGACGGCGCCACCGGCGTCAAGGGACAACACCAAAAACGCTCGCTCGCGAGCATCGCGCTTGATTACACGAGCGATCGCTGGATGCTCAATCTGGACGCTTACTACGTCAAAAATGAATTTGACGGCGCGGGGCCTTTTTTGGTCCAGACACGAAACATGAGCGCGGCAAACATACTCGTTCCCCAAGCGCCGAAATACAAAAATGGCATCAAAGGACTTTATGGCAGCCAGGAAAGCTCCGCCCTCCTCTTTCAGGGGCAGTACAAAATCAACGAATACCTGAAGGCCTACCTCGGCGCGGGATACGCCGAAACCGAGGCATCCGGATTCTATGGCGGCGGAACGATCGTCAACCCGGATGCCCAGGGAATCGGAACGCTCAACCTCACCCAAACGCGCGCCAAACTGGAAAAATCCTCGTACGAGGCCGGTCTGCGCGGAAAATTCGATACCGGGAAGATCAAGCACAATGTGGTCGCCGGCTGGTCACTGCTTGAACTGACGCAATTCCAGCTGAATGGCTCCTTGCCGGGATCGGCAATCAATATTCCCGGAGTCAGCATGTATGATCCTGTTTTCAACGCCAGCCTCATTCCCAACGTCAAACCCGGCCTGCCGAAACTTCAGCGCCAGGAACTTTCCAGCCTGATCTTCGCCGACACACTGGATTACCGGAACGGCTTGATCCAGCTGACCCTCGGCGTTCGCAAGCAAGACGCGCTCATGGACACCTACAACCAGACGACTGGCCTGAGGAATTCGCGCTATGACAAATCCGTCACGACGCCGATGTTCGGCCTCGTAGTCAAACCTTTCGATGACACGTTATCGCTTTATTTAAACTATATCGAAGGCCTGCAGCGCGGCAGTACCGTTCCGGCCGGATTTTCAAACACAGGCCAGGTGCTGGCGCCCTACAAGACAAATCAATACGAATTTGGTGTGAAGCAGAATTTCGGCAAGCTGACTCACACTCTGAGTTTTTATCAAATCACCCGGCCTTCCTATATCAGCCGTCCGGCCCCAGGAGGAAGCTTGCCGAGTTATTCCGAAGACGGCGAACAGCGCAACCGTGGCATGGAATGGATGTTCTTCGGCGAACCCACGAGAAATACGCGCATCCTGGGCGGTCTTGTCTACACGAAAACCAAACTCGTGAAAACGAATAATGGCATCAACGAAGGCAACGAAACCGGCGGTTTTCCAAAATGGCAGGGCAATCTGGGGTTTGAATGGGATAGCGTCTGGGACCGTAACCTGACGTTGATCGGACGTTCCAATTTCAATGGCTCAATGTATGCCAACAATACGAACACGAAAAAAATTCCGGGCTGGGCGACTTTCGATATCGGAGCGCGTTACAAGACCGCTTTATGGGATCGGCCCGTCGTTTTCCGTGGCGCCATCGAAAACCTCTTCAACAGGAACGAATTCTGGGCAGGCGCACGGACAGGCGGCGTTTTCTACACGATGCCCGGACGGACATTCAGATTGTCGGTTTCAAGCGATTTTTGAGCATAATCCCAGCACAAATCGCCGGTGATTTTACCTCGCCAGGTTTACAGCGCTGTCCACGCCCCGTTTTCTTCACATCACCGGCGATTTGAAAATGGGGTGATAGCGATATCGGGATCCGCTTGCTTATTCCAAATGTTCTGGATGTTTTTTCGGGTGCGGAAGTGGTTCGTTCATGCCCGACAAGGAGATGATATCTCCCTCGAAACGCGCTTTTCTTCTTCCGTTCATCCCGAGCTTGTCGAAGGCATGTTTTTCAATCCGTTCGCCCTGTCCCGTCCTGGGCCTGTTGAAGAACGTCTTTCCGTCCGTTCGCCCTGCCCCGTCCTGAGCCTGTCGAAGGAAGCCTGTCGAAGGGTAAGGACTGGAAAGACAGAGCGTCCGTTCATCCTGAGCTTGTCAAAGGATGCTGATTAAAAAGTGTTTGAGAAAGGCCATTGAAACGCCGTTTACGGTTCGATACACTCACCACAAATAGCAAAAAACAGCGTGGGAGATAAAAATAACGTTCTTAAGCCATTTTTAATTTCCGAGTGTATCGAAGAACGCCTTTCCAATCCATCCGCCCTGCCTGTCCTTCTCCGTCCTGAGCCTGTCGAAGGAAGCCTGACAAAGTAAGCCTACCGGAGGTTTTTCAATCCGTTCGCCTTGTCCCGTCCCGTGCCTGTCGAAGGGTAAGGACTGGAGAGGCAGAGCGTCCGTTCACACTTCGACAAGCTCAACACGAACGGCGAAGAAAAAACATACTCAACAAGGCAAAAACGCGTAACACGGTCACCGATTTTATTTCCCGGCTCATCCATAGATATTGGTCTTAATTCGTCTCACACTCCACCCCTTTTCCCGACATGCGCCACAGAAAAACTGAATTAAAAAAGAGAAAAACAAAGCATATCAAAAACGACATCGTGCCAAAATCAAAAAGCACAAATGATTCAATCAATCCGACGTCAATACCACCCGATTCAAGCGACTTTATTAGTCGATTACGATATTCTTGGCTTCTAACAACAGACCTAACGCCATGAGACATAGAATATATGTTAATTAACAACAGTATCCAGATGTTTGTCCTGACTTGCCCCTTCCATCTTAAAACAAATAAAAGAATTGAACTGACAAGAACAAACGAAACAAGCACATAAATAAAATTATCCGCATTATCATTGATGGGCAATATAAAATAAATGGCCTCATTGAGGCTCTTTGATTTTAGTATTTCTCCAAACCACTCTTCTTTCGACCAACTGGCTGGAACAAAATACAGCAGGCCAATGATAATGATCACGATATTGAGAAACGCGAAAACGCGCGCGCCTATCCTGATCGCAGTATCGAAAAAAGGTATCCAAATTCGTTTGACACGCATATCGAGCTTTCCTTCTCATTCCAAACTTGAAATCGTTTCTGACACCCTAGACATCCTCTGAAGACACCTTCCAGTCCGTTCGCCCATCCAGTTTGTCGGAGGCGTGTTTTTCAATCCGTTCGCCCTGAGCTTGTCGAAGGGTAAGGATTGAAAAACGATTCGAAGAAAGAATCAGGACTGGAAAGGCCCGGAGCATCCGTTCATACTTCGACAAGCTCAGTACGAACGGGGATAGGCGTTGTTGAAGTTCACTACCAGACTCAGCTCGGGCAGGTTTTTAACGCGCTCGCCATGAATGGCAAAAAACAGAACAAAATATAAAAACAACGTCCTTAAGCCATTTTTAATCTCTTTGGGTTTCCATGCCCCACTTTCCAATCCGATCGTCCCGCCTGTCCTGCTCCGTCCTGAGCCTGTCGAAGGAAGCTTGTCAAAGAATACTCTGGTTGAAAGACCGTTCATGCTTTGACAGGGTCAATATGAACGGAAATATGCACTGTCGAATGCAGGACTTGGGAAGCTATTCATTAATTTTGTTATGACAACCTCTAAAGCGTTTGGAAAAACAGGGTGTCGATAGGGAAATACATTAGTTATTCTCCAGGTTTTTCACTGCGCGCCTGCGCCATTTTGATCCAAAACCACCTGACCATTTCAAGACAGATTACGATGAATGCCGCCACAGGTATGGAAAAAATAAACGCCAGGAGCACAAAAGGATCTCTATATCCCGAATAGGATATATTAAAAAAGAATAACAAACAGGATGCGCAAAACACTGAGACAGCGATCCGCTGCCCGGCATTGGAGCCGGGCGCAAAACGTTTGAGCACCAAATTGACAGCGCCCCGAATAGTTGCCACACAAAGAAGACCCAGTGTGTAGTATTCCAATAACTCTAAAGCGGCGCTAACGCTATTTTTAAAAAAACCAAAAAGAGCGATTAAGCTCATACCCAATGTTACAGCCGTGTTAATCGGCCCCCAGAAGTCCGGATTAGCAGTATCGGAAAGAGACGGCTTTTTTAGAACCCCTGGAAACAGGAAAACCCCGCTCCACGCGAGTAATATCAAAATAAACAATACAAATAAACCAGCCATCGACCCGACGCCTTCGCTAAGAAGCCCCTCCTTCATGGTTGTTCTGTCTTTCGGTGGCCTCTCGCACTTCTTCAGGAGTTGGAGGTGTTATTCCCGCCCTTGCTTCATCAAAAGCTTCTTGTCCCAAACCACCTGAAACTCCCTTGTGATAAATGCCCGCCAAGCTAAAGCAAAGTATTCTTATATTAAGAAAAGAATAGTTTCTACAAATGCCTTTCATACATTCATAAAATCTGTCATCACATTCGCCCTTGGACGGCGCCGGGCAACTTCTATCGCCATAACATTCATCATGCGCCAAACAACAATCACTGAATGGAAAGCCAAACGGGTTATCTGGGACAAAAGGCTCACTCCCGTAACCTCCGCACGTTAGCCCCCACCGGTCATGCCATCGTAGCGGATTCCCTCTCACATACGCATACGTATTGATTCCGCCCCTCAGCCCGATCGGATCGGATTGTCCGTAGCGTCCAAAATCAGGAAGGTAGTTATCGCGGTAGTAGTTATAGTGCACTCCTGTTTCCTGATCGTAGTACTGTCCGGGGAACCTCAGATTGAAGGTGAACGCCTGTCCATCGCCATCCGGGTCGTCGTCAACGGGTGGAATGTAGTACATGGAGAGTATCGCCTTTTTGACTTTCTCCTCCTTCACTGCCTGCTATCGCCGCATTGGCGCTATTCGTGACTTCTTCGGCATTCCCTAAATACAAACGCAAAAAGAAAATGCCATTCAGAATGAAGCATGCGTAAAGAATTGCGCTGAATTCGTGAGTTAATGATAAACAAACAATCGAATACAAAACCGTTAGGGAGATACTACAGATCAGTAGAATCAAGTCACAGCGACGAGTCTTTTTCAGCAATCCAAAACATGCTATTGCAAGGAACAGGGATCCGAATGAAAACCCAAAAACAGGACGAATGAAAAGTTCCGTCGTTGCCCGGGGATGCATGATACTTTCATAGAGACTAATATCAGGGTTGTGTATCAAATAAAGAATAAATATCTCTGACATACTGGCACTGGAAATCGCGATCACAACATATAGCATTAATGTTTCAAAAATTTTTAGCAGTAGCCTCATTGATTTGTGACTTCCCGTGGCATTTCCAGATGATCGGTATGGATGTAGTATATGGAGAGTATCGCCTTTTTGACTTTCTCCTCTTTCACTGCCTGCTATCGCCGCATTGGCGCTATTCGTGACTTCTTCGGCATTCCCTGAATACAAACGCAAAAAGAAAATGCCATCAAGAATGAAGCATACGTAAAGAACTGCGCTGAATTCGTGAGTTAATGATGAACAAACAATCGAATAAAAAACCGTTAGGGAGACACTAGAGATCAATAGAATCAAGTTACGGCAACGAGTCTGTTTCAGCAATCCAAAAAATGCTATTGCAAAGAACAGGGATCCGAATAAGAACCCAAAAATAGAACGAATGAAAAGTTCCATCGTTGCCCTGGAATACATAATGCTTTCATAGAGACTAATGTGAGGGTTGTACAGCAAATAAACAATAAATATGCCTGACATACTGGCACTGGAAATCGCGATCACAACATATAGCATTAATGTTTCAAAAATTTTTAGTAGTGACCTCATTGATTAAAGACTCCCAATTCATCCAGTTCTCTCACGACCTGTTCATTGGAATCTCGACGTGCTTTATCCGGCGGGTTATCAGAAGGCGTACCAGTTATTTGTTTTATAATTTCAACAATAGTACTTGTTATTGGATCATTTGCCCAACCTCCAAAAAGACAAACTTTTGTAAAATGTGTCACACACTCCCAGAAAGGCGCGTGATCAGGGCTTGTTAGATTCTTATGGGTTGGATATTTCTGCTCGCAAACTTTATTGGCTTCTACTACACAAGAAATGATAGCAGCGGATGCAACAACAGTAACAACCGCAGCACACATTACCGCTGGATGTTTCCCCTCCGGATCCACGAAGATCAGCGGATTATTGTTCACATACGCATACGTATTGATTCCGCCCGCCAACCCAATCGGATCCGACTGCCCATAGCGTCCAAAATCAGGAAGGTAGTTGTCTCGGTAGTAGTTGTAGTGTGTTCCGGTTTCCTGATCGTAGTACTGCCCGGGGAATCTCAGGTTGAAGGTAAACGCCTGTCCGTCGCCGTCTGGATCGTCGTCCACAGGGGTACTGCCGAAGGGTTCCGTCAAAGGCGGATTCTTCCACACGGTTTGGTTCTGTTCATTCGTGATTTCCCGTGGCGTATCCAGATGATCGGTATGGATGTAGTACACATTTCCAGAAACGACTGTTCCTTCGACTATGATGGTTCGCGCCGTACTCGTCGTCACCGCGCCCTTGTCATCGGTTGCCCTGGCCGTCAGGCTGTATGTCCCCGCCAGCGCGTCTGTCCACGTCACCGTATAGGGCGAAGTTGTG
>JAITGN010000118.1 GCA_031280565.1 Accumulibacter sp.
GCGCCTGAAAACCGAAAATGCCCACTGTTTTGTCTGATATTCCCACCCATTCGGGCACGACAAGGCTTCCCCCGGCACAAACTGCCTAGGCTGAGCATGTCGTGAAATTTCCGGGCTAACAATTCATTCAAGCCGATGCTGCTTCGTGGTGCGGCTTAATTTCAGGCGTTAGCAGCAATGACTATCCGTGACATTTGGAACACTGAAGACTTCGAGTCGCTTTCTCCACGTTCATGGCGTTCGATTTGCATCGCTCAACGAAAGCGAGGGCGCAGCTAATCTCGTGCTCGACATCGACTATATTCTCAAGTGAGAACAAGAAGGCAGGTTTTTTTTACTGTTTGCTCGGCTGAACTCACATTCCACAATATCTTGGCGACCTTGATCGCGATGGCAAGATTGATCTGATACTCACTCCCCAGGAGGAGAGTTGCGTCGACGCGCGCCTGTACGTGCAAGTCAACGGAGCGGACAGGTGCGCGTGGCACGCTTTCCGCGATGTTCAGCGGCGCGGTGATACCTCGGTGTTCTGTGCGATTTTCAGCAGGCGGCGAACCGGAGCCGGCAGCGCGGCGCTGTCAATATCGTTGTAATCGAGCCATTCCCGGCCGGATTCGGCGGCCGGATGTCCTTTTATTTCGACGAGACACAGCAGGCAATGCATGTCCAGGCGGAAATGGCTGAAAGTATGCCTTAACGATGCCAGCGCCCGCATTTCCAGAAGACGGCAGCCATGCTGCGCGGCGTAATTTCTCGCTTCGGCCACGCCGCCTTCCGGCAATCCTAAAAGCCCGCCCCAGATTCCCAGCGGTGGACGCCGCTCAAGCAAAACGCGCTGTCCGTCGCTCAGGATCAGAAAGTCCACCTCGCGTTCCGGCAATTTTTTCTTCGGGCGAGCCGCCGGAAGCTTGTTCTGCGAACCCTCGCGGCAAGCGACACACAAGGCTTTCAGCGGACACACGCTACAAACGGGTTTTGTCCTTGTACAAACGGTTGCGCCCAGGTCCATCAAGCCTTGCGTATAGCTTTCGATTTCTTTGTCCGGCAACAGCGATTCAGCGAGCGCCCACATTTCGCGTTCCACCTTCACCGCGCCGGGAAAGCCTTCGATGCCGAAGCAGCGCGCGAGCACTCGCTTCACATTGCCGTCGAGAATCGCGGCGCGAACGCCGCGCGAAAAAACGGCGATAGCCGCCGCCGTGGATTTTCCAATTCCGGGCAACGCGGCGATTTCGTCCGGCTTTTCGGGAAAGACGCCGCAAAAACCGGAAAGAACCTTGCGCGCGCAACTATGAAGATTTCTGGCGCGAGCGTAATATCCCAGCCCCGACCAAAGTTCCAGCACCGGTTCGAGCGGCGCTTCCGCCAGGTCCTGGATCGTCGGAAACCGTTCGAGAAAGCGTTCATAGTAGGGAATGACTGTGTTGACCTGCGTCTGTTGCAGCATGATTTCGGAAAGCCAGACGCGATAGGCGTCGCGGCTTTTCTGCCACGGCAGCCCGTGGCGGCCGTGACGCTTTTGCCAGGCGATCAGACGCCCGGAAAACGCTGCGCTATCTGGATTTTTACAGGCCGTTTCCATGAATATCGTCCCTTAGAAAGCAGAATATGAAAATTCCGGCCTGTCCGTAAAAAACGGAAGGCCGCGTTGTCCAAAGGTTTGCGGAAAGCTAGAGCCGTTTCGGCGCTTCGGAATGCGTGTTTTTTCCGGAATTTTTTCCGGAAAAAGAGTGACGTTTTTAAACAGTTTTATTGACATATCTCGTAAAAATCGCTTTAAAACGTCTTTTATTCTTGTTTTTTAATCATGTATTTCACGGCGATTTTTATAAAATCGCTTTAAACCGTTCCGTCAATTTTGAATTTTCGGCTTTTTTTAAAAAAAGAATCTAAATTCCTATGAACTCCAAGGATTTCCAATGACGTCATAAGAATTTTTGGATACGTTTTTAAATTAGATCACAAAGCGGATGGCTGTCCAGACCTTTGGCGGCCCACCCGCGCATTCCGGCAGGAAGCGCCTCGACGACATCTTTTGCCGCCGCCTCGTTCTCGAAAGCGGCGAACACGCACGCACCTGATCCCGTCATCAACGCTTGCCCGTATCCAGAAAGCCAGCGAAGATAATCGCCAATAATGGGGTAACGCGAAACCGCCGCGGTTTCCAGGTCGTTTTGCCAAAGCGCGGATTTCCATTCTGTCGCGCGGATAAGCGGCGCATCGCGCCTGAGTTCGGGCGCGCCGAAGACGATGGCGGTCGATGCCTGAACTGGCGGCTCAAGCACGACGTACCAGGCCGGTGGCGCTTCAACAGCGGACAGGATTTCACCGATGCCTTCGGCGAAAGCGTTCCTGCCGAAAATGAAAACCGGCACATCCGCGCCGAGTTTCAGGCCGATTTCCCGAAGGCGTTCGCGCGACAGCCCAAGCTGCCAGAGCTTGTTCAGGGCGACAAGAACCGTCGCCGCATCCGAGCTTCCGCCGCCCAGCCCGCCGCCCATCGGCAAAATTTTCTCGACGCGGATTTCAACGCCTTTCCGGCATCCGGTTTCGGTTTGCAGCAAACGCGCGGCGCGCGTGATCAAATCACTTTCGGCCGGAACGCCCGGCAAAGGATTGAGCAAAACGATTCCGGAATCCTTTCTCGGTGAAAAAAACAGGCGGTCATTACGGTCGATAAAACGAAAAACCGTCTGCAAGCGGTGATAACCGTCCGGCCGGCGTCCGGCGACACGCAGAAAAAGATTCAGCTTGGCCGGCGCGGGGTAGGCGTTCCGCCAGTCCCGGAGGATGAGGTTGTCCGTCATAGAGTCACGGAATGGTAGAGCCGTTGACAGCCGGGCGCGTCACAATCCGCCATTTGTCGATTTTCAGGCGCAGTTCGGCATTCCCCTCGGCATGGACGGCGGTAATCCTCGCGGGGAGCGCATGCGCTTCGCCATTTTCGTAAACATAGTCGACGATCCAGTTTTCGTGGCGCAGACGGTGAAGCCGTCCGAGCGAATCCGCGTCGGCATCCGCTCCGCCCTGTTCAACGCGCCCGGCGACCCATCCGGCAAGCTGTTTCAACGAAAGCGGGTAACCGAAAAGCCGGCGCGTCAGCGTCTCGACCCTGCTTGCTTCATGAATTTCACCGTTTCCCAGGACAAGACGCGCGCCATTTCCATCCGCCGTCATTTCGGCCATGCCCTGCCCAAAGGAGGAAGACAGAAGGAGCGAATCCAACTCGCCGGCATGTCGCCAGTCCAGACGTCCGTAATAGTTCCGTTCTTCGTGACGGAATGAAAAACGTCCCTCAAGCGCGAAATTCTCGGGCCGAATTGAGGGGGCGGAAACGCTTTCCTGCTCCGTTCGCGGCGGAGACGCCGCACAAGCGCACAACAGCAGCGTCAGCGCAGCCCAGCGTGGCAGGCGGAATATCCGGTCAGCGGCGCTCGATGGCATTCTTCAGAAGATCACTGTCCGGAAAACGCGCGCGAGCGCCAAGCAACAGCTGCTGTGCCTCATCGTCGCGGCCGAGCGCCCGAAGCGCTTCGACGAGATGCACGACGATTTCGGGATCGTCCAGGTTTTTCAACGCGCGTTCAAGGTAAGCCAGCGCGCCCTGAAAATCCCCTTGACGGAACAGCACCCAGCCCATGCTGTCAAGAATATGCCCTTCCTCCGAAAATTTGAGCGCTTTTTCGATCAGCTCGCGCGCTTCGGAAAGGCGGATATTGCGGTCGGCCAGCGAATAGCCGAGCGCGTTGTAGGCTTGCGCGCTATCGGGACGAAGCTCAATCAGCCGGCGCAGGCGTTTTTCGAGAATGTCCATCCGTCCGATTTTTTCGGCCAGCAACGCCGTTTCATAAAGCAGTTCCGGGTCGTCGGCGCGCTTCGCGAGCAGTTTGTCGAGCAAGTCGAAGGCCGCCTTGTATTGATGCGACTGACGTAAAATATCGGCCTTGGCGAGACCGAGCTGAATGGATTCATTGTCCGTCCCGGGCTTGATGCCGCTCAAGAGCTTGCGCGCCTCGGCAGGCTTCCCCTGCTTCATCATCAGGCGAACCCGCCTGAACTGGGCCGGAAAATACGATTCGCCGCGCGTTACGTTGGAGTAATGTTCCAGTGCCTCGTCGATGCGCTTGTCTCTTTCGGCGATATTCCCGAGATAATAATAGGCATAACTCTTGTCGAGCCGCGGCGCCAGGGTCAGAAAATGCTTGAAACGTGCTTCGGCCATCATAAAATCGCCCTGCTGCACGCCAAGCAGACCCAGTGGAAAAATAATGTCCGGATCGTTCGGATGGGCTTCAGCCAGGTGTTCGAAATGCTGACGTGCTTCGGGATAGCGTTCTGCCGCAAGCAGCATGCGCGCAAGAACCTGCCTGGGGTTTCGCGCGTCGGGCTTTTCCGCGAGATACTCTTTCAGAGAATCAATAGCCGCCTCTTTCGATGTCCGGCGGGCGAGAAGCTGCGCCTGGAAGAGCACGGGCATTTCCCATTCCGGCTTCAGCCGCCGCGCCTGGCGCGCTTCGGCGGAGGCGCGCTCGTATTCTCCGGCGGTTTCGGCGGCAAGCGCGACCGCATAATGAGCTTCCGGGACTTTGGGAAACGCTTTGCAAACCTGTTCGACCAGGCGGAAAACCGCGCGGCGGTCAGGGTTGTCCGCCATCATTCTATTCAGCGCAAGCAGGTTTTCCGGAATCGAATCGCTGTTTTGCCTGAACACGCGGATTAATGCCGGAGCGAGTCCGTCAAGCTCCCTGGATCGAATCTTCAGATGCGTTGATAGCTCCAGCGCACGTTCGGAATCCGGATCGGCATCAATCCACAGATCCGCGATTTCCCGCGCGACGGTGAAATTCCGCGCGATCCCGGCGATAACAATGGCTCTTTCCATAACGCCGGGATCGCGGGTGCGCAGGGCAAGGTCGGCATATCCCGCGCTCGCCATGGCAATATCGCCGCGCTGCATGGCGATTTCCGCAAGAAGCAGCTGATAGACTGTCGCGGCGTCAAGTCCCTCATCGGGAGATGAAAGGGGCTTTTTCTCGGAAGAATCGCCAGACCCGGAGGCCGCCGCGTCGTCTCCGGAAACACGATCCGCGGCCAGCGCGGAAAAGCCGCAAAAAAACAGTAAAACAGAAAGATATTTAAAAAATCTTCCAAATATCAAGAATTTCCGAACCATGCCGTTATGTCCATCGATATCAATGTAAGCCGGGGCCATAGACAGCGCCACGTTTCGAACATATTATGGCCTTTTGGACGGCGCGGCAATGCCCGAGTAAACAGGAAGCGGCTCCTTTCTCCAGGAAACGGCGGCAGCGTATGCTAAAACGATGGAACAATATTTGTCTCTTGCGGCGGAACTGACATGACTCTTGCACAACAGATCAATGCCTATAGCGAATGGCGCGCGCAGCTTTCCGGAAAGCTTGATGATTTTCGCAAATGGCTTTCCGACAACGATTTGACCGACACGGAAACGGACGTCCGCTTGAACCGCATGCTCGACAAGCTGCGCGAGGATCAGTTGCATGTCGCGTTCGTTGCCGAATTCTCGCGCGGGAAAACCGAACTGATCAACGCGATCTTTTTCGCAAGTTATGGCAATCGCATGCTTCCATCAACGATCGGACGCACCACGATGTGCCCGACCGAACTGCTTTATAACGAAGGGACACCGCCTTCCATCGAACTTTTGCCTATCCGGACGCGCGAAACGGATATCCGCATCAATGAATACCGGAATTTTCCGGATGAATGGACGAACATTCCGCTCGACATCGAGTCGCCGGAATCCCTTCAGGCCGCCTTGCGCTCTGTCAGCGAAACTGAACGCATTCCTCCGGAATTGGCTTCCCGGCTCGGTTTTCCAGTTGACGGCGACGATCCCGCCGCCATTCATGCTGGAGAGGACGGCCTGGTGGAAATTCCGCGATGGCGTCATGCCATTATCAATTTTCCTCATCCGCTGCTGGAAAGCGGCCTGGTCATTCTGGATACGCCGGGTTTGAACGCCGTCGGCATGGAACCTGAACTGACGCTCTCGCTCCTGCCAAACGCGCATGCCGTACTTTTCATTCTCGCGGCCGATACCGGCGTCACGCAGTCCGATCTCGCCGTCTGGAACAACCATATCGGCGTATCGGGTGGCGCAAAACGCAGCCGCCTCGTCGTGCTCAATAAAATCGACGGCCTTTGGGACGATCTCAAACCGGAGAGTGAAATCGACGCTGAAATCGCAAAACAGATACGCGATTGCGCGTTGACGCTGGACATTCCCGCCAACCAGATATTTCCGGTTTCGGCGCAGAAAGGTCTTGTCGCCAAAATCAACGACGATCCCGGGCTTTTTGAGCGGAGCCACATCGCCGAACTTGAGCAGGCGCTTTCTGAAAAACTGATGCCCGCCAAGCGGGAAATTATCCATGACAATACGCACGCCGAGTTTTCCGATATCTTCTCAAATGTGCGCAGACGTTTCGAGATCCGGCTTTCCAACCTTCAGGAACAAATCGACGAACTTGCCGAGCTGCGCGGTAAAAATACCAGCGTCGTTGAATACATGATGGGAAAGATCCGCTTCGAGAAAGAGGAATTTGAAGCCGGACTCCAGCATTACTATGCGGCGCGAAGCATTTTCTCGAAACTGACCAACAAGCTTTTTTCCAGCATCGGCGTCGATTCCCTGCGCGCGCTGATCGTGTCGACGCGCGCATCCATGCGCCACGCAAGATTCTCGAATATGCTTTCTTCGTCGATGAACGATTTTTTCGGCACCTTACGTGATAATTTCTCGCGTTCAGAAAAAGAAATCAGCGAAATCCACACGATGATTGAAGCGGTTTACAAAAAATTCCTGATCGAATACGGTCTCAAGCTGGGAACGCCAACCACCTTCTCGCTGGCGCGCTACCGTAAAACCGTTGAGCAGGTCGAAAATTGGTGCGATTCGAACCTTAACAACAGAATTCGCCTGCTGACCAGTGACAAAGGGAAAATCATCCAGGTGTTCTTTGACGAGGTTGCCGTCCAGGTGCGGGGCGCGTTCGAACGCGCCAATCTTGATGCTGAAATGTGGTTGAAATCGATCATGTCGCCGCTCGAAAACCAGGTGCGGGAGCATCAGATACAGATCAAGCGCCGTCTTGAAAGCCTTAAACGCATCCATCAGGCGACCGATACGCTTGAAGAGCGAATCAACGAACTGGAACATGTCAAATCCGATCTTCTCGCCCAGATCAGTTCGCTTGATCGCGCGGGAGAACATGTTCTGGACGCCTTGGGCTTCGCTTCCATCCGTGAGGAAGAGGAGATTTTCGAGGCCGCCTGATTTTTCCTGTTGCGTTTTTTCCGGAGCGGCGGGGGCCGGCTCTCCGGTCAGATATCAAGCTTCCGGAAAATGACACCAGGCAGATGCCGGACCACCCACATGATGACCGACCAGCGGCAGGGCGCATAAACGACCGGAACGCCCTTGTCGATGGCTCGCGCGATCCGGCGCGCGACGCTGGCGACCGGCGCGAGGCGCGTGCCCGTGTCCTTCAATCGCGCCGTCATTGGCGTGTCCGTCGGGCCGGGCTTGACAAGCACGACATTAATACCTGTTCCGGCGAAACGGTGTTGAAGTCCTTGCGCGTACCGTTCGATCATTCCCTTCGCGGAACCGTAAACATAATTGGATTTGCGTCCGCGGTCGCCGGCGACCGAGCCGGTCAAGGCAATCGTTCCACGACCGTTTTTTTCCATGGTGCGCGCGAATGCCTCGGCAAACAGGACAGGCGAAACTCCATTGACTTCAAGCGCCTCCCGGCAGGCGCTCAAATCGTTCTGACAGGCGTCCTGTTCCGGCAGCATGCCATGCGCGATGAAAACGATATCGACAGCCGTCTGCGCGACATCATCGGCGACCGCGCGTATGGCCTCCGGATCGAGAAAATCAACCGTAACCGCTCGGATATCCGAACCGGCGCCGCGCGTTTTCAGGTCGGCCGCGATACGTTCCAGACGGGCAGCGTCGCGGCCGATCAGAACCATATTTACCGGTGCGCGGCTTACCCATAGCCGGGCGCAATGCCCGGCTATGGACGAAGTGGCTCCGACAATGACAATCGTTTTTCTTTCCACGTCAGCTTTCCATCAGGCGGCGCGAGAGTCCGGAAGCGATACCGGAATCGCGGTATTTCAGAAATTCTTCCAGGCGCGGGTAACCCGCTTCAAACAGGGATTTTGGCATGCGCGCGTCCTTGGCGGGATAAAGGCGTCCGCCAGCCTGCATGACAATAGCGTCCAAGCGCTCGAACAGGGCGCGTGTTCGCGCGCCCCGGTTTGGAAAATCCATGGCCAGCGTCACACCGGGGCGCGGAAAACTCATCATCCCAACGGCGTCCCGCTTTCCGAAAGTCTTCAGAACGGCCAGGAAAGACCCCTCGCGCGCGCGGACGATCTCGTCCAGCATGGCGTGAACGGCGTCTTTCCCCGTCTCGCGCGGAATGACGGACTGATACTGAAAAAAACCTTCCGGCCCATACGCGCGGTTCCATTCGCGGATGTTGTCCAGTGGATAGAGAAAAGGGACATTGTGCGCGACGGCGCGTCCGGCGCGGTATTTTTTGAACTTGTAATAAACCGCATTGAAACAACGCAAAATGCCCGGATGCGCCAGCGAGACCGGAGGGGTAAAAGGCACGGACAGCGTTACTTTTCGCGGTCCGGGCCGCTCGCCGCCGACCGGATTGGCGCGCATGAAAATTCCTCGTCCCCACTCTCCCGAAAGACCGTCGACCCACGAAACAGTATGTTCCCAATCCGTCTCTGAAGCGTCGGAGAGCGCGAAAAACTCATCGAGATTTCCGTAAGCGAGCGTTTCCGTATCCAGCCAGGGGCCGTCGATCCGCTTTAGCTGAAGTTCCGCCTCGACGATCAGGCCGGTCAGCCCCATGCCGCCGACCGTCGCGGAAAACCAGCCGGAATGCTCGGAGGGAGCGCAGTCGATGGTTTCGCCATCGGTACGGAACAGACGGATACGCCGCACATGATCGCCGAACGACCCTGCGACATGATGGTTCTTGCCATGAACGTCGTTTGCGATCGCGCCGCCGATGGTAATCTGCCTCGTGCCGGGCGTGACCGGCAAAGTCCAGCCGCGCCGGATGAAATTTTCCTGAATATCTTCCAGCAGAACGCCTGCTTCACATGTCAGGACGCCCGTCGCCTCGTCGAAAGCGATGAAATGGTCAAGTCCCGCCGTAGACCACAGCAGACCGCCGGGATTAAGACAAACATCGCCGTAACTGCGGCCCATGCCGTAAGCGATTCCAGGTTCTTTTTCCAAAACGGAATCCCGGATGTCCGCCTGATCCCGCAAACTGACGACCTGATGCAAATTTGCGTCGAGCCGTCCCCATGATGATACGGGTCTCACTTGCCCTCCATCTGGAAAACATAACGCCTGTCGAGCTGGTACTTGCCGAGATAACCAAGCGCCAGCCCGATGATGCCGCCAAAATAACGCATTTCTTTTGTCCGGAAAAAATAATGGAAAGCCAGCTCGACGCCCCAGAAAACCGCTGTCGTCGCGACGCCCGTCAACGCGTAGAAGGCGAAAACCCGGCCATCGTGCGCGATATCGCGCGGCGTAAAGCGGAAAATATAACGCTTATCGAGAAAATATTTGATGGTCAGCCCCACCGCCGTTCCGGCGGCTATCGAAAGCTGGACGGCGAAAACGCCGTCATACCAGCGAACTGCGGCGTCCTGGGCCGCGATATTTGCCGCCGTCGCGATTAATGCGAAAATGGCATACGCTGTTGCCCGTTTCGCCGAAGAGTCCATCGTTTAACAATCTTTACCCGATACTTGAAACCATGCACGATACCACAACAGGCCGCAAGCCTCCAATATGCCATCTAGTCCGGCTGATGCGGCCGAAACAATGGCTTAAAAACGCGTTTGTTCTTGCTCCACTGATGTTCACCAGCGCTTTTCTCGATGCGGATTCGCTGCGCGCCGCCGCGCTCGCCGCCTTGCTGTTCTGTCTCGCGTCGTCTTCGGTTTACATCGTCAACGACATCCGCGACATCGAACATGACCGCCGCCATTCCGGAAAGTCGGCCACGCGGCCGCTGGCGTCGGGCGCCATTTCCATCAGGGCAGCCATTCTGCTTCTATGCGTCCTCTACGCGGCGCTGGCCGCGGGATGCTTTTTCATTCCCTCCGTCATCACGGCAATCGCCGCGTACCTTTTTCTGAATCTGGCTTATTCCTTTGTGCTCAAGAGTCTGCCGGTTTTCGATATTTTTTGTATCGCCGCCGGTTTTGTGCTGCGCGTCCTCGCCGGCGCTGACGCGCTTGGCGTTCCGCTTTCCCCGTGGATGTTCATCACAAGCCTGTGCCTCGCGCTCTATCTGGCCGCTGTTAAACGGCGGCAGGAACTTGCTCGAAGCGGTGCCGATGGACGGAAAGTTCTCGAAAGGTATTCCATCGAGCTTATCGACCGTTACGCCGAAATGTCCGCGACCGGCGCACTGGTTTTCTACAGTCTTTTCGTGGTATCGGCCCGTCCGCAACTGGCGATTACCGTTCCGCTGGTTTTGTTTGGCCTGTTCCGGTACTGGTATGTAGTCGACGCGCTCGACGGCGGCGAATCGCCGACTGAAGCCCTGATTTCCGACAAAGTGCTGTTTCTGACAGTACTTCTGTGGATCGCCGCGTGCGTCTGGATATTGTGGCCTGCCTAGCGCCCGGCTGTTTTTTCCCGCTTTCCGCCTGTTTCACCCTTGGCGCCGAAAAGTTTTTGCTGGAGTTTTTCAACCGTTAAAATTCCGGAAACGCGTTGTCCATCAGAAAAAAACATCGTTGGTACCCCGGTTATCGAAAGACTGCGCCCGATTTCGGAAGATTTCTGAACTGCGCTTGTATCGCAATCGCTCTTTCCCTCGGGCTTTTTGCCTTCCAGCATCCACTCGTTCCACGCTTTGGCCCTGTTTCCGGAACACCAGATCAGCTTCGACTTTTCAAGCGAATCCGGCGAAAGAATCGGGTAGAGAAAAGTATAGATCGTCACGTTGTTGAGAAGCGCGACATCCTTCGCCAGGCGCTTGCAAAAACCGCAATTTGGATCCTCGAAGGTCGCCATGACATGTTTACCGTTGCCGCGCACCTGTTTGATGGCCAGATTGAGCGGCAATTTCGAAAAATCGATCGCCATGAGTTTCTGGAGGCGCTCCGCCGTAACGTTCGTCATCGTAGTGGCATCAATCAGCGGCCCGGCCAGCAGTACCGTAACATTCTCATCCGTATACAGCACGTCGTTTTCGCGGAAAACCTCATAAAGCCCGATATACGGCGTTTTCGTCACGCTGGCGACCTGACCGCCCAGTCGCGCCTCGACGCCCTGCTTTATCGCGGCTTCGATATTTTTTTCTCCATCAGCCAGACAGGGGCGGAAAAATGACACGATAGCGCATACCAGCAACAGTTTTTTTATTGACATACTTGACATATATTCTCCATTTTTGATTCTGCCTGACTTCGGGAATTCCGAAACCCGGCCCGGTGGGCGCGGACAGGCTTCATATAGTTTCTCACGATTTTTCACGAAAAGAGTGCTTTCGTGTAACGAAAGCTACCCAGGCGGGCAGCTACGGAGATTTCCACAGGCAGTGGCCGCCTGGCAGCGACCGAACCGGACCGAACTGGGAGACCAAAGACGACAACGCCTGTATCCGGGGGATCGCAATAACGCTTGCAGCCCTTGCGAGACGGCGCAGAGATTTATCCCCCGTTAGCCGGCAAGGCGGTGGGATGTTCTCAAAGAAGGTCGGGAATACATATGAGAAATATCTGCACGCTCCCCGGCATGGTGTGAATTGACACGCCTGCTTTCAGAGGAGGGCAAGACTTTGCGGGGGAATTCGGGCACCGTTTCGTCTCGCCGCTCTTTGACGATCTGCG
>JAITGN010000127.1 GCA_031280565.1 Accumulibacter sp.
ACGCATGAGAAATTAGAGCAGGCTGTGAGTTTCGCTTTGCGTTCTGTGCCGCCAAGCTTTATTTCTAATTGGTTCGGCCACTGCGGATATGTTATATAACTTCTTTCAAGTTGCTATAATTGATCAGGGCGCTTTTCAGTAGAATAATTTTTGCCATTTCAGTCTCCGTCTTAAGCGGTCAGCGCGTCTTTGATCACGGCGAACGATTCGACGCGGCGCGGCGTCACGTCGACATCCTGCAAGGCGATAACACGCTTCGTCCCCGATGTCGCGCCGGCGTAAGGATCAAGCATGATGTCGAGGCCGCCCCACAGGCCGATCAAAAGATCGGCCCAGTTGCCGAACAGAATCGCGGAACAAACGCCCGCCGCCGTTCCTTTGGTCAAATCCGATGGCACGGCGTTGGTTACGTAGGCGTCGTAGCCGAGCGCTTCGCCGATTCCGCGTTCGCGGCCCGGTTTCCAGACGGCTTCGCCGCTGGTCCCGGTGAAAATCTGTGTTTTGCGCAGAACGCCGCGCACTTTCGGATTGGTCAAAAACGCTTGTTTCCCGGCGTCGGCGTCGGCCAGCGCAATCGCTGTCTCCAGGTCGACCAGGGTGTCGTATGTTGGCGCGCCGCCGTTCGTTCCACCGGCGACAGAAGCGATGCCGGAAGCGTTCAGAAGGCCGAGCGGCTGATTCCCGGTTCCGCTGCCGTTGATCGCGGCGTACTGAATGGCCAGCCCGATGATCGCCGCGAGATCGGCGCGGACGAAGGCTTCGACGTCGATTGACGATTGCAGGAGCAGACGGCGGCTGTAGTCGGTGAACGCGCCAACGGTTTTGGGCGTCAAGGCGATCTGGCCGATGGTTTGTTGCGATTCCACTGGCGCGCCGGATTCCGGAACCCAGTAGGCGGTGGCCGCGCCGGTTTGGGAAGGTATCGCGAGATTGCCGGAAAGATCGCGCAGCCAGGTAATGCCAAGCTTGTCGAGCACCATCGCGTTCCGCAAAAGCTCAATGAACGAGGAGCCGAGCAGTTCGGTTGCGACGAGATTTCCGCCCGAGACGGCCATGCCGGCGACGAGGTCGCGCGTTGCGTCGCGGCCGGCAAGATAATGCAGCGCGCCGGCCGCCGCGCCTTCAGGCAGGTCGATCCCGCGCACGAGAACGTCGGCCGGAATCGTCAAGGCTGCTTCGCGGGTTTTGTCGCGGAAATCGCCGCGCTTGTCCTGCGCGGCGCGGGAACACGCTGTCTCGAACGGCGCGATTTGCGCGGCGTGCAGCGGATCGGCGGCGGCGAGGAGCGCGCGGCAGAAGCTGAAATGCCGGATTTCTTTTTTGGTTAACCCGATTTCCAGGGTTTCCGCGGGACGAAGTTTTCCGGAATCCTTCAGGTTTTCAAGGATCATTTTCCGGAACGCGTCGGCGCTGACGTTCTTTTCAATCGCGTTTTCCGCTTCGGTTTCCATCTTGAAGTGCCGTCCCAGCGAAAAAATTTCCTGCAGGCGGGCGCGTTCTCCCGCCAGAAGATCGGGCGCGGGGTCGATGGGAACGGGACCGGCCGCCAGCGGCGGAGAGAGGTCTGTCATGCTTTTTACTCCTTCAGTTGTTGCGCCCTCGGCGGGCGGGATGGCCACGACGCGATACGGCGCCGCGGGAAGATCGGTTGCTCGCCCCAGGCCGACGGAGACGTCGGCCGGAATGTCAACGAGTGAAATTTCAAACGGTTCCCACCGGGTGACCCGGTATTCGTCCGGCTCGGTTTTGCCGCCCGCGCGGATCAATATCCGTTCGTTGATGCGGTAGCCGATCGAAACGTTTTTGACGAGTCCGTCGCTGATGTCCTGCCGCAGATCCGCCAGCGCTTCACGGCGCGACAGGGCAATGTCGGCGTGGAGCCGGCCTTTCTCAACCCAGGCTTTTTCGACCACGCCGATCGCGGCAAGCGGGGTGTTGCCCGCCGATACGTGGCGATCATGGTTGGCCAAAACCGCCGCGCCGCCGTTTAGCCGGTCAAGCGCGATTTCACCGTCGGAGTGCCCCAGGATTTCAATCCAGGGTTCGTCGAAAAACGAGGCGCGCAGATAGGGCGTCTCTGAAGAGACCGGCAGCCGCAAGCGCAAAAGTCCGTCGTCTTCGCCGGCGGCGGATTCCGCTTCGCGAATCATGATTTGCGCGGCGATGCTGCGATGCAGTTCGCCGTCAATACGGCTTTTTGCGCCTTCAGCGGGTTGGGGGTTTTTGGGCATGATGCGATACTCTCCTTTTTTCAGCGAAATTTTCAGGCAAAAATTTTTGATTTTTCATCGCCGCCGCCTTCCTCTTCCGGCGTTTCCGGCGGCGCGGCGCTGCCCCAGAGGGCTTTTTCGGCGGCGATTTCCTCGGCGATTTCGTCGGGATCGTCGCCGCGTTCCAGGATCACGCGGCGGCGGCTGGTCAAGCCCAGCGTGATGTTGATCTGGTTCGCGTTGGCTTCCTTGACCGGGTCAATCCCTGCCCAGCGGCGCGGCTGCCACGTCAGCGCGTTCTGGTAATCGGCCAGGCGCGACAGCTTCAAACGCGGCTCCGAAAGAATCAGGCAGGGCAGCGCCGCAGTAATGACCGGGAGGTGAAGCGCGCGGATCAACAGGGCCTGGATTGATTTGAAATGCTCGCGCTCGCTGAGGATGCCCACGCGCGCGGAGGAGTAGTTGACGCTTTCAAGATCGTTGCCGAGCGTGACGTAGGAGGCGCCCATCGCCGCCGCCCAGCCGCGCAGTTGCTGTTTGGCGTAGGTTTCCGCGCCGATGTCCGGCCACCTGGATTCGTAGGGCTGGAAGGTGTAGCCCAGCGGGAGCGTGTCGTATTGCCCCGGAACGGTCGTTGTGAATTTTTCAGCGGCGGCGTTTAATTCGCGCATTTCTTCCGCTGTCAGGGTTTTTCCCGAGGCTTTCGCGGCGGAAAGCGCTGATGAGATGAAGGTGTCGGCAAAGCCCGACGGGGCTTCACCCGTCGGACTCACAAAAAAGCCCTGGCGTTTGGCGGCGTTCGAGGAGGCTACGGCGGCGGCTTCTTCAAAGTCCTTTAGAAGCCAGAGGCGGCGCGCGCCGCCGGTCAGCCACGGAATGCCCCGCCGCTGGCCCGGTTCGCTCCGGATGAAAAAGTGCCGGACTTCAGACGCCGGGAGCCGCGTATGCTGCCCGACGCTCAGGTACTCCGACGGCGCATCCCCCGTCTTGGACATGCGCAGCCAGTACGCCACGGGGCAGCCGTCGTCGTCGATTTCAACCCCCATCCGGATACGGTTTCCGCCCCACGCGCGGGAAAGCGATACGTCAAGCAGCTCCGGATCAAGAAGCTGAATCGAAAAACGCATCGGCCCGGCGCCCGGCCGCAGCCGGTAGAGCAGTTCGCCGTCTACCGCCAGAATTCGCAGGGCGAGCGCTTCAACTTCATTCCAGCCCAGCCCGGAAACGTCGGCTGAATGCCCCCAGCGCGCCCAGGCGGCTTCCAGCGCCGCGGACGCTTTCTTTTCCGGACAGCCGTCCGGAGCCGTTAAACGAACTTGCAGGGGGATGCCGGCGTCGCCAAGGACGTTGTCTTTTAACTGTATCAGATAACCGATCGCCCATTCGTTGTTCCGCGCCAATCCGCGCGACCGGGCGCGTAGAACGGAAAGCTGCCGGGAGAGGACTTCGTTGATCGGCGCGGTGTGCATCGGCCATGATTCTGTCCATGGCGTCGTTTCCGCGGTGTCGAAACTGCGCGCCGAAAACACGGCATTCTGCCGAAGCTCGGTTTGCCAGGCGGCGCGCTGGATCAGGCCGCGAAACCAGGCGGCGCGTTCGCCGGCGTTTTTTCCAAAAATCCTGGGAAAAAAACGCATTTCAAAACCTCACCTGGACGCGCGCCGAACCCCCCGCAATCGCGGCGGTCAGGGCGTTTCCGGCGGCAACCTGCGCTTCGTAGTACCGGATTAACGCGATGATGTCGGCAACGCTCCGGAATTTCATTGAGCGGCCCGCGATGCTGTACTGCTCGACGTGGCCTTGTCCGCCCGCCATCATCAATGCCAGCGCGTTTTCAAGGTCGGCCAGGGCGCGTTCGGCAAAACTTCGCGGGTCAAGACCGCCAGCCGATAATAAATCCGGCAGGATTTCAAACCGGCGCGGCGGCAGCGTGATCCGTTCACCGTCACGTGTGAAAAAAAGGACGAGGGTTACACGGCCGGGAATGAACGGCGCGGTTTCCGCGCCGGACAAGACGACCGTGTAATCCTCGCCATCAACGCCGGCGCCAAAGTCGTAGGGCGCCATGCCGGAGGGCCAGAGAATCCGGAAAGCCAGCGCCCAGCCGCTGCCGGCCGGCGCGTCTTTCAACCGCCCGCGCCATGAAAACGAATCGCCGGCGCGAAGGAAAGAAGGAAAAGTGTCCATGCCCGAAAGCATGGATGAAAGCGCGCGAAATTTTTAGGCAAAAATTTCAGGGTATCCGGCCGTGACAAGGCAGGTCGAAGGCTTTCATCGGGCGGCTTTCTTCGTCGTGTCCGCCAGCGCGAGCCAATCCACCTTGGGCGGCAGGATCACTTTCCGTTTGAATTGCATCGACAGCTTTCTCT
>JAITGN010000105.1 GCA_031280565.1 Accumulibacter sp.
GGAAAAGCCGGATACGGGTCGGTGCGAATACTGACGGCTTTGAGGTGCCTGGGCGCTTTGAGCGAAATCGTATTCTCCCCGGTTTCGATTTCGCATCCGGCTTCGGCAAGTTTTCCAATTACAGCGTCCAGCCAGAATGATGAGGTCTGCGTGAGCCGAATAGTACCGCCTGTCGCGGCGACGGCGATTGAGGCAGCGCTTCATCTGAAACATCGTGACTAAACACCTAGAGGACACCTAAAGGAGCACGCGCTCAATTCCCCCTTCGGCGACTTTCCGGATATAGTCCGCCATCCAGTCTGGCCCGAGGCGCTGGCGGGCAATTTCGATGACAATATAGTCCGCGTGAAGGTCTTGCCGGTTTTGGCTCGACAGCCCCTGAAGACAGGACGGGCAGGAGGTCAGCAGGCGGATGCCGCCCTTGAATCCATCGGCGCGCGCCTGCTCGATGCCTTTTTCGATTTCCCGCTGTTTGCGGAAACGAAGTTGCGTGGAAATATCCGGCCGCGTTACGGAAAGCGTTCCCGATTCGCCGCAGCAACGTTCCAGCGGGATAACGTTCTGACCCATAAGGGCGCTGGCGACTTTGAAGCCTGGGCGGGTTTTCATCGGCGCGTGACACGGTTCATGGTACATATAACGCGCGCCGTCCGGAGCGTTTTCCAGCGTGACGCCTTTTTCCAGCAGGTATTCGTGAATGTCCAGAAGGCGGCATCCCGGGAAAATCCGGTCGAAACGGTATTCGAGCAGTTGATCCATGCAGGTTCCGCATGACACGATTACGGTGCCAATATCGAGGTAGTTCAAGGTATTCGCCACACGGTGAAACAGTACGCGATTGTCCGTCGTGATTTTCCGGGCCTGGGCTGACTCGCCGGCTGCGTTCTGCGGGTAGCCGCAGCACAGGTAGCCGGGCGGCAATACCGTCTGTACGCCGATTTCATAAAGAATCGCCTGGGTCGCAAGACCTATCTGCGAAAACAGGCGTTCCGAACCACACCCCGGAAAATAGAAAACGGCTTCATTGACGTAGTCGGGCGCGTTGACTTTTTTCGGATCGCGGATGACAGGCACGATCTTTTCATCCTCAATATCGAGGGCGGCGCGAGAGGTTTGGCGTGGAACGTCAGGCAAGGGCCGGTTGATGAAATGAATGGCCTGTGCGCGCAGGGATGGCCTTCCGGTCGTCGAGGGCGGGAGACGCGTCTGCCCCTGGATCAGTCTGAGCGACTTCGCCAGACGATGCGCCCAGCGCTGCCCCATATATCCCCATTCGATCATGAATTTCCGCATGATGTGGATGTAGGAAGCGTCCCTTATGCTCAAAAAAGCGATTGCGGCGGCCTTGGCGGGAACAAATTTTTTCTTCCCCTGTTCGCGCAGGAAATTCCGCATGCGAACCGATACATTGCCGAAGTCGATGTTGACAGGGCAGGGAGGGGCGCATTTGTGGCAAATCGAGCAGTGGTCGGCGATTTCGTTGAATTCGTCGAAATGCATCCGCGAAACGCCGCGGCGCGTTTGTTCTTCGTACAGGAATGCTTCAATCAGGAGCGAGGCGGCAAGAATTTTGTTGCGTGGCGAATAGAGCAGATTGGCGCGCGGCACGTGCGTTGAGCAGACGGGTTTACATTTGCCGCAGCGCAAACAGTCCTTTATCATGGACGAAATAACGCCGATCTCGGACTGTTCCATGATGAGGGATTCCGTCCCGAGCAGTGAAAAAGACGGTGTATAAGCGCCCGCCAAATTGGCCCCGGCCTGCAATTTGCCCTTGTTGAAATGCCCATCAGGGTCGATCCTTGCCTTGTACTCGGCAAAGGGGCGCAACTCCTCAGCGGTCAGAAAATCCAGCTTCGTGATTCCGATGCCGTGTTCGCCGGAAACCACGCCGCCGAGCGAACGCGCGAGTGCCATGATGCGTTCCACGGTCGCGTAGGCAGTTTGCAACATGGGATAGTTGTCGGAATTGACCGGAATGTTGGTATGCACATTGCCGTCGCCGGCGTGCATGTGAAGCGCGACGAAAAGGCGGCCGCGCAGGTTTTCCGCGTGAATCGCGCGAATATCCTCAACGACGTTCTGGAAGATGGCGCCGCGAAAAACCGTTTCGAGCGGGCGCTTGAGATCGTTTTTCCACGACACGCGGACGGAACGGTCCTGGAGGCGGTGAAAAAGCACCGGATTTTCCGCCACGTTTGTCAGAGGCCCCGCGTGAATGCCGTATTCCTTGAAAAGCGCCTCCGCCGCGGAGAGTGGCATGTCGAGGTGTTCGAGCATCCACTGCCAGCGTTTTCGCGTATCCGAGACAATTTTCCGCGCGTCGGAGCGCGCGTCGCCGATCAGGATGTCTGGATCGATTTTCGCGTCACCGCTGTTGACCGGAAGGATTCCCAGAAAAAACGTATCGAGTCTGTCGCACAGAGCCAGTTTGTTGCGAATCGACAGTTCGATGTTGATCCGGTCGATTCCGTCGCAATATTCGCCCATTCGCGGCAGCGGAATCACAACGTCTTCGTTGAGTTTGAACGCGTTGGTATGGCGCGAAATCGCTGCGGTTCTCGAACGCTCAAGCCAGAATTTCTTTTGCGTTTCGGCGTCCGAGGCGACAAAACCTTCCGCCGCGCGCAGGTTGCAAAAGCGGACGACCTCCGAAGCGGCGGCGGCTACCGCTTTTTCGTCGTCACCTGTCACGTCGCCGAGCAAAACCATTTTTGGACGCTGCGGACGCCGCGCTTTCGTTGTATAGCCAATGGCCTTGATGTAGCGCTCATCCAGATGTTCGAGTCCAGCCAGGCGGACGCCGGTCTCGTAACCCGCGCCACCGGGCCTGAAATAGTCGGTGATTTCGACGATGGCCGGAACGGCTTCGCGCGCCTGGCCGAAAAACTCCATGCAGACCGTTCGCGTATAGGGCGGCATTTTGTGCAGCAACCAGCGCGCGGCCACGATCAGCCCGTCCGTGCCTTCTTTCTGGACACCCGGCAATCCGTGAAGGAACTTGTCCGTCACATCCTTGCCAAGACCGGCTTTGCGGAAGCCGCTGCCAGGAATCCGGAGTATTTCCGGCTCTCCGTCGAGGGTCTTTCCATCTGTTTTGAAACGCCGGATTTCAAATTGCGCCACGGCGGTGTCGTGTATTTTCCCGAGATTGTGATGCAGGCGCGTGATTTCGACGAAACGCCCGGCGGGATCGACCATTTTCCACCAGACCAGATTGTCGAGCGCCGTTCCCCACAGTATGGCCTTCTTTCCGCCCGCGTTTGTCGCGATGTTGCCGCCGGTGCAGGACGCGCTCGCGGATGTCGGATCGACGGCGAAAACATAACCGGCGTCAGCGGCGGCTTCGGAAACGCGCTCGGTCACAACGCCCGCGCCCGTCCGGATTGTTGCGTATGGCTGACCGCTGCCCGGCAGCGGAGTTTCTTCCACCGGCCCCATACCAGTCAGTTTTTCCGTGTTGATGACCGCTGAAAACGGCGAGAGCGGGACGGCGCCGCCCGTGTAGCCTGTGCCGCCGCCGCGCGGAACAATCGTCAGGCTGAGTTCGATACAGGCGCGCACGAGTCCCGGCAATTCCGCTTCTGTGTCAGGAAAGAGCACGACAAACGGATAGTCAACGCGCCAGTCCGAAGCGTCGGTAACGTGCGAAACGCGTGAAAGGCCGTCAAAAGCGATGTTGTCGCGGCGCGTATGGCGCGAAAGCGTCTTCATGGCGCGGTTGTGAAGGATCAGTGTTCTGTCGAAATGCCGCTCGAATGTATCGACCGCTTTTTGAGAAGCGCTGCAAAGCTGGAAAACCTGTGCGTTTCCCTGGCGCCGCTTGTCTATTTCGCGGAGCCTGTGTCTCAGCGCGTCGATCAGGGCCTGGCGGCGCTGACGGTTGGTCAGAAGATCGTCTTCAAGGTAGGGATTGCGCTGGATTGCCCAGATGTCGCCGAGCACTTCGAAAAGCATCCGCGCCGAGCGTCCCGTAACGCGCTGTTCTCTCAACGCGTTGAGAACCGCCCAGTTTTCTTCGCCAAGCAGGCGAACGACGATTTCTCCATCGGAAAACGAAGTGTAGTTATACGGAATTTCGCGCAATCGAGCAGTCATGGCTGTTCCGGATTCGATATGAAAAATATCCGGATTCTACCGTAACCGGCGGGTTTTCTCACGCGGACGGCATCTCCAGGCAGGGCCGGAGCATGAAAAACCGTTGACAATCATGTGCTTACGACAATGGGTTGTAAACATTGCCGGTATCGGTTCTACTCTCGCTTTTTTATGGTGAGCGATGAAAGAGCCTGGA
>JAITGN010000106.1 GCA_031280565.1 Accumulibacter sp.
TCCGTTCGCCCTGAGCCTGTCGAAGGGTAAGGATTGGAAAGGCAAGATTGATTAAAAGCGAATGCATGTTCAAGTTACTGACCAGGAAGACATTTGAAAAGCCACCAGAGCGTCCGTTCATACTTCGACAGGCTCAGTACGAACGGAGATAGGCGCCGTTAATGTACTCTGGATTCTTGTTTCCTCGGATCATGGCCCGTTCATGCTTCGACAGGCTCACCACGAACACGGAAACACGCGCTGTCGAGATTCGACAAGCTCGGTACAAACGGCGGAGAGAGGAACGGCGGGACTTTATTGCGCGAAGGGTCTCCATGTGAACAAGAACGCTCTAATAAAAAGGAGATGCGTTTTCCAGCTATTCTCTGCTTTTTTTCAGGATAAATTTGCTTTAAAACGTTATTCTAGTTTTAAGAATCTTCTATTTTTTTGTTAAAAAATCAATAAAAATAGCTAAAGAATGTCTATATATAATATTGCATTATACTATTTTGATAAAAAATCCTGCCCTGCTCCATAGTTAGAGGGGCATTTCAATGAATCGTTCTAACATATTTTAAAATTTTTGAACAATTTCCAGAAACAATTCCCGGCGTGGCGGACGCCAAGCGCCTGTCCACGTCGCATCGTCCCCGGCATCCACAAGCGCATTTCATCGTTTATGTGTGAGTATCCACCGTGACAGGCGGCGCGCTTCTTCCGGCCGGAGTCCAGGCGTGGATGGCATAAACGACAGGCTGGCTTTTCCTTCGTTCCGCCAGCCGAGTCCACCTGGCGCCGGCGTTCCTTTGAGCGTGTTTTCAGCGAGAAGCGTCTCGGCGTCCTTCCGGCCCGCGTATTTCCCCGCCATGTCCCGGTAGGTTGGCCCGATCAGTTTTCTTTCCGCCGCGTGGCATGCCATGCAGCCTTTCGTCTTTGCCAGCGCTTCATCTCCCCAAACCGGCAAAGATAAAAAACCGGCGGCGGCGAATAACGCGACTCTCATGATCGCGAAGGGAATGCCTGGCCGCGTAAAATCCAGATCATGCGGACGGTTCGCAGTCATTCAGTTTTCGCCGGAAAGCGCCAGCCACATCCCCGCGCAAACAAAAATGCCGCCGAAAAAGCGGTTTTGCCACTTCAACGCGCTGCCGTCGCGCAGCCAATACCCCATCCGCTCCGCCAGCAACGCATAACACGACATCACGATCACGTCGGTCACGCACATGGTTACAGCGATAATCAGAAACTGCGGCGACTGCGCGCGCCCGGGGTCGATAAATGGCGGCATCAACGCCGTCATGAACACGATCGCTTTCGGGTTGCTCAAATTGACAAGCATGCCCTGAAGAAAAAATCCGCGATATTTCGCGGAATAGCCGCCCTCATCGGTCTCATCCGGCAAGGCGCGCCATTTCTGAATGCCCAGCCAGATCAGATAAATGGCCCCGGTCAGACGAATCGCGTCGAACGCACGAGGAAACGCCGAGATCAACGCACCCAGTCCCGCGGCAACGATGCCCAATTGGAGAAGCAGGGCGCATTGCAGACCGCCGATGACACGCAGGGCAGACGCGAAGCCGTAGCGCATCCCCGTGCCCATCGAAATGGCCGCGCCCGGGCCGGGAGAAATCGCGATCAGAATCGACGCGACAAGAAACCCGAGCCAGTTGGATAAAGCCATCGCGAACCGGAAATTTTCAACGGCGTTTCAGCTGCGCCAGATCGCGCACCGCGCCACGCGAGGCCGAAGTCGCCATCAGCCCATATGCCTGGAGCGCACGCGAGACAACGCGGTCACGCTCAAGCGGTTTCCACGCGCGTTCGCCTTTGGCCTCCATCGCGGCGCGGCGGCTTGCCAGGGTCTCATCGGAAACCGCCAGATGTATCCGGCGATTGGGGATATCGAATTCAATCGTGTCGCCGTCCTCAATCAGGCCGATTGTTCCGCCTTCGGCTGCTTCCGGGGAAATATGGCCGACCGAAAGCCCGGATGTCGCTCCCGAAAAACGCCCGTCGGTCAACAACGCGCATGCCTTTCCAAGGCCGCGTGATTTCAGGTATGACGTCGGGTAGAGCATTTCCTGAAATCCGGGACCGCCTTTCGGCCCTTCGTAACGGATGACAACCACATCACCGGCGGCGACCTCGCCGCCGAGAATTCCTTTGACTGCGGCATCCTGGCTTTCATAGATACGCGCCTTGCCTGAAAACTTCCAGATGCTCTCATCGACGCCCGCCGTTTTGACGACTCCCCCGTCCTGGGCAATGTTGCCGTAGAGAACCGCCAATCCACCTTCTTTCGTATAGGCGTGCTCAATGTCGCGGATACAGCCGTTTTCACGGTCAAGATCAAGTTCCTCGTAACGCTTGTCCTGCGAAAACGCCTCTCCGGTACGAACGCCGCCCGGCGCGGAAAGATAGAATTCGCGAAGCGCCTTGTCGTCCGGGCGTCTTCGGATATCCCACGCATCGATGGCTTCGCCGAGCGCCGGCGCGTGCACTGTTCCCGCTCCACGATTAATCAGCCCTTTGCGATCAAGTTCGCCAAGAATGCCGAAAATGCCGCCCGCGCGGTGCACATCCTCAATATGGTATTTATCCGTCGAAGGCGAGACTTTGCTCAGACAGGGCGCCTTGCGCGAAATCCGGTCGATGTCATCCAGCGTAAAACCGATTTCGCCCTCTTCGGCAATGGCGAGAAGATGCAAAACGGTATTCGTCGAGCCGCCCATGGCCACATCAAGCGCCATGGCATTCTCAAACGCCTTGAAACCGGCGATGCTGCGGGGCAAAACGCTCTCATCGTTCCGCTCGTAATAGCGTTTGCACAGGTCGACAATCCGTTTCGCCGCATCAAGAAAGAGCTTTTTTCTGTCGACATGCGTCGCGAGAATGGTTCCGTTGCCCGGCAGGGCAAGACCCAACGCTTCCACCAGGCAATTCATCGAATTGGCGGTAAATATTCCCGAACACGAGCCGCACGTCGGACAGGCTTCACGCTCGATTATTTCAACATCGGCGTCCGGAACCGTTTTATCCGCGGCCTTGACCATGGCATCGACAAGATCCAGTTTGACCGTTTTACCGCGCAGGCTGGCCTTGCCCGCTTCCATCGGGCCGCCGGAAACGAAGATCGCCGGAATATTCAGACGCATGGCCGCCATCAGCATTCCGGGCGTGATTTTGTCGCAATTGGAAATACAGACCATCGCGTCCGCGCAATGCGCATTGACCATGTATTCGACGGAATCGGCGACAAGTTCGCGCGAAGGCAGCGAATAAAGCATGCCGTCATGCCCCATCGCAATGCCGTCGTCAACCGCGATGGTGTTGAATTCTTTTGCGACACCGCCCGCCGCCTCAATCTCGCGCGCCACCATCTGACCGAGGTCTTTCAGGTGCATATGCCCCGGAAGAAACTGGGTAAACGAATTGACGACGGCGATGATCGGCTTGCCGAAATCGCCATCCTTCATTCCTGTCGCTCGCCAGAGCGAACGTGCGCCAGCCATGTTTCGCCCATGAGTCGAAACACGGGAACGGTATTCGGGCATGACGGTTCTCCTTTGGAAAATTTTCGGGACGGACATTCTACCGAGAATCCGTTCATGGTTCGACAGGCTCGCCACGAACGGCAGCGGGAAAGCTCGCTACGAACGGTTTTTATTTGACAAGCCTGGCGATGAAAGAGGCTTTTTTCCAGATGTTCATCCAGCCTCGCGCCGGGCTTGTCGGAAGATATTTGATTAAAAAAGGTATTTTAGAGCATTTTCGATTCAAATAGCGGCATGTGGCCGGGAGAGGCAGGGCCGGAGCATGAAAAACCGTTGACAATCATGTGCTTACGACAATGGGTTGTAAACATTGCCGGTATCGGTTCTACTCTCGCTTTTTTATGGTGAGCGATGAAAGAGCCTGGA
>JAITGN010000074.1 GCA_031280565.1 Accumulibacter sp.
GGGGTTTGCGTCCCCTTGCCAATGGCTACGGTCGAAACCCCGGCCTTCAGGCCGGGGTTCCAACCTCCGCACCGCCCTGAAGGGCGGGGTTTCAAACCGGAGTTAGTTTTACGATGAAAACCGGCCGGGTTCTCTTTGCTTTCATGCTTCACGTTGTCTTTTTTGTTCCGTCTGCCGCGAGCGGGCGGGCCGTTGGCGCGCCGAAACTCAAACCCGGTCTGTGGGCGAAGAAAACCGTCAGGGCCGGTCAAACGGAAACAACCGAGGCAAACTACCTTGTGTGTGTTGGAAAAAACAACCGCGATGTTCTGCCCTTATGGGAGGGGCACGTGAAAAGAGCCTGTTTGGTAACGGAAATCAAGACTGAAATGAAAAAAACGGCCTTCCGTTACAAATGCCAATACGCCATCAATATGACGGTCAGCGCTGAGGGCGTTCTTGAAGGGGATTTTAACGCTGCTTACACGGCACGGGTCAAAGAGATGGAATCGGGGCCATGCATACTGCACGGCTCTGCTGCCCCCCCTGGAATCCACTGCGAGACGCGCGAATTCACCCGGATTTATGAAGCCCGCCGGACCGGGCCGTGCGCTCATGGGCCGGGCATCTCCCGCCGGCCGGAAGGTCAAAAGGTCGACAGGGATAGCGGCGAAATTTCTCCAATAAACGCGACAAGAGGAAACCCATGAAAATCGGAATTGCCGGAGCCGGAGCGATCGGCGGATGTCTCGGAACGAAACTCGCTGCCGCCGGCGCGGCGGAGATCAGTGTCCTGGCGCGCGGGAAAACGCTCGCGGCCTTGCGCGAAAAAGGCTGGCGTCTCCAGAGCGGCGGCGAAAATATCGCCGTCCGTGTAGAGGCCAGCGATGATCCCCGGAAAATCGGCGTTCAGGATCTATTGATCGTCGCCGTCAAGGGAAATTCGCTCCCGGAACTCGCGCCCGCCCTCACGCCGATGATCGGCCCCCGGACGATCGTTTTGCCCGCCATGAACGGCATTCCCTGGTGGTTCTGTAAATCCGGCGGCGGCGCGTTCGCGCCTTTTTCGCTCAAAAGCGTCGATCCCGATGGCTGCATCGAAAAGAGCCTTCCGCTGGAACAGACGCTGGGATGCGCTGTTCATATCGGCGCGAGCTGTCCTGAACCCGGTGTAATCCGGCATACCACGGCGTGGCAGTTGATCGCCGGAGAGCCTTCGGGTGGTGTTTCGGAGCGTCTGAAACGCGTCGCTGCGCTTTTCGAGCGGGCTGGAATCGAAGTCAAGCAATCGCCCGATATCCGTAGCGAAATCTGGTACAAACTCTGGGGCAACATGACGATGAACCCCGTTTCGGCGATTACGGGCGCGACGCTCGATCGTTTGCTCGACGACCCGCTTGTCCGCGAATTCTGTTCGGCGACCATGCGCGAAGCCACAGCGATAGGCGAGCGAATCGGCTGCCAGATCGCCCAGTCACCTGAAGACCGGCATACGATTACGCGGACGCTGGGTGGCTTCAAGACCTCGATGTTGCAGGATGTCGAAAGCGGACGCGCGATTGAGCTTGACGGCATCGTCGGCGCGGCGCGCGAAATAGGGCAAAAACTCGGAATGCGGACACCGAATATCGACATCATTTTTGGATTGACGCGCCTGTTCGGGCGCGTTCGCGGCCTGTATCCAGAAAAGTCGTCTTGAAGCGTTTTCAATTCAACTAATGACATTCGGCTGTTCCGCCGCCTGCCTTTCCAATCCGTTCGTTCTGCTCCGTCCTGGGCCTGTCGAAGGGTAAGGACTGGAAAGGCCGGAGCGTCCGTTCCTGCTTCGACAAGCTCAGTACGAACGGAAATAGATGTCGTTGATATGTCCCGATGAAATCACCACGAACGGAGATAAGCGCTGTCGATGTTTCGGCAGGTTGATCGCGGACGGGTTTTTAACACGCTTATCACGAATGGCAAAAAACAGGACAGAAGATATAAAATGACGTTTTCAAGCCATTTTTAATCTCTTTGGGTTTCCGTATCCTCCTTTCCAATCTATTCGCCTGCACTGTCCTGAACTTGACGAAGAAGGCTTGTCGAAGAGCGCCTTTCCAGTCCGTTCGCCCTGAGCTTGTCGAAGGGTAAGGACTGGAAAGGCCGGAGCGTCCGTTCCTGCTTCGACAGGCTCAGCACGAACGGAAATAGATACTGTCGATGTTTCGGCAAATTCATCCTTGTCGGAGGCATGTTTTCAAGTCCGTTTGCCCTGCCTGTCCTGAGCTTGTCGAAGGAAGCCAATTTCCGCCGCATTCCTGTCCGCTCTGTTTCGCCGCGTCGATCTTTTCGCGCAGGAGCGCCGCGCGCGCTCTGGGATCGTCATGGCCGCAAACAGCGGAAATCACCGCAATACCCCGCGCGCCCGCAGCGATGACCGGCGCGCATTCATCGACACCGATCCCGCCGATCGCGACAGCCGGCAGGGGCGATGAGACCGCCAGCGCGGCAAAGGCATCAAGGCCGAGAACGGGGGCGGCGTCCTTTTTGGTTCCCGTGGGAAAAACCGGCCCAATGCCAAGATAATCGACATTTTCCGGAACGGCCATGAGCTGTGCCGCGTTCGAAACCGAAAGCCCGAGAATTTTTTCCGGCCCGATCAAGCGCCGTGCCTCGGCGACGGGCAGATCGGCCTGCCCGAGGTGCACGCCGTCCGCGCCGGCCATCAGCGCGACGTCGATATGATCATTGACGATCAGCGGCACGCCAAGCGGAGAAAGAACGGCTTTGAGCGCTTTGGCTGTATCGAGCCACTGACGTTTCTTCCACGCGGGCGCGCGTAGCTGAACGAGCGTCGCGCCGCCGAGCGCGGCAAGACGCGCCGTCTGTATCATTCCTTCCGGGCCGCCGCATAAATCAGGGTCGAGCACCAGATAAAGCGAAAGATTCAGCGAAATCATTTGGAGTGCCTTTCGTTCAGATGGATACCTTCGTGCGCGATGAAGCGGCGCGGTTCTCTCTCGCCATTCGTACTGGGCTTGCGAAGCATCAACAGCATCTATCTTCGTTCGTGCTGAGCCTGTCGAAGTATGAACGGACGCGCCAAGGGCTTCCAGAAATCTCTTTAATCAGCCTCCTTCGACAAATCCAAGGTAAGGAAGTTCCTGGCCTTTCCCTTCGACAAGCTCAGGACGGAACAGGGCGAACGGATTGGAAAGGCGAAAGTTCTTTCTCTGCCGCAAGCGGGAGGGGAAGGGGTGGCCACATGTCAATTCGAGCCGAAACCGCGCTAACCGCCTGTCCGGAAAATTGTCTGGAAAAATCCGTTCACCGGATGGTCTGGGTATGTACGAATACCGCATGGACATGAAAAAAATCACATAGAAGGTTTATTGTCAAGTTTTTTGCCAATTTTTCACTGTCGATTCATGTTTCCTGCTGATAGACTCCGCGCTTTTCGTAATTATCCGACACGCTTTATGGAGAACAATGCCTCAACCCGTTTTTGCATCGTCCGGCACGGTGAGACCGACTGGAACGCCAGGCAACGCATGCAGGGACACAAAAATCTTCCACTCAATCCGGAGGGCATCAGACAGTCGTGGAAACTCTGCCGCTATTTTACGAAACGGACAATCGATGTCATCTACAGCAGCGATTTGATGCGCGCTCACCATACAGCCATCCCGATTTCCGAAACTCTGAAATTGCCCATCAATCTGCTTCCGCAGCTTCGCGAACGCAATTATGGGCGCTGCGAGGGAATGACGCGGAGCGAAGCCGCCTCGCTGTATCCGGAAGACGCACGCGCTCTGCACGAGCGCAATTCCGGCTATGTTATTCCCGGCGGTGGAGAGTCCCTGGAACAGCACCAGCGGCGGATTCTGGATTGTATTGAAGAACTCGCCGGGCGGCACGCCGGGCAGAATATCCTTCTTGTCACGCACGGTGGCGTGCTTGACATCATTTACCGGCGCGTTTCCGGAATGGCGCTTGAAAACCCGCGCGACTTCCCGATTCCGAACGCTGGAATCAACTGGCTTGTCATCAACGGCGCGCACTGGCGCATCACACAATGGGCCGAGACGTCCTGCCTGCAGCCATCCCCGTCAGCCGAAACCGACGTGTATTTCTGACAGCAAGAAATTAGCGACAGCCCGGAAGGCGCTGTCGCTCTAACATCATTGGCAAGGGGTTTGCATTCCCTTGCCAATGGCTACGGTCGAAACCCCGGCCTTCAGGCCGGGGTTCCAAACCGGAGTTGGTTTTACGATGAGAGATACTTCTCGCGGCCGTCAAATTCGCGGGGCGTTTTTGCGTTTCCCTTCGAGGGGATGATAGCCTTTTTCCTGGCTGCTTCCAGCGGCGAAATCGCCCTCGCCCGCGCGCCGCAGGCCTTGTCCGCGATAATGACCCCCGCTTCGGTTTTGGGCAAAAGGCGGCCGGCTCCTTCAAGGTCATGAGGCTGCCCTGGCGTCAGAAAAAAACCGGTCGGGTTGTCGAGGGCATCCGTCATTGCGTGAATTTTGGTGCTCAGGCCCCCGCGGCTTCGCCCAATCGCTTCCTCATCCCGGTTGCCGCCCCTGCGCTGTGCTGATGGGCGCGGACAATCGTGGAGTCAATCATGGTGTATTCGCCGCCGGCGTCTTGCGACAGCGCTCCAAAAACACGCTACCAGACTCCACTTTTGTTCCAGCGGGAAAAACGGGGATGGATCACGCGGAAATCCCCGAAGCGTTCCGGAATATCCCGCCACGGAATACCGGCGCGGCAACGGTACAGAACGGCCTCCACGAACAGGCGGTTATCACGGGTATTGGCGCCCACGTGGCCGGGGCGTCCGGGTAAAAAGTCCTTGATGATTTCCCGTTTGTCATCTCACAAGGCGTAACGGCGCGTCATTGGATATCTGTCCTGCCTCGATTCATGAATTATGCCGGTCCATTACCCGGGGCACTTTGCCGCATTATCCCATTGTTGCTTAATCGGCGACACGCCCCAGTGTTTGTAGGTATTCTTTTCTATTACAAGTGTTATATAATCGGCGCTCGGGGCAAAAAAGCATAATATCATGAACCATGAACGCTGTTTTATCATCTGTCATTTCCGGGCGTGCTGTAAAGGCTGCGGGCGAAAGTCGCCGGTCTTGCAGCCC
>JAITGN010000027.1 GCA_031280565.1 Accumulibacter sp.
GCTTAAGCAATGGCGCGGTATTGCCACGCGCTATGCCAAAAGAACCTCCTCCTATCTTGCCGCCGTACAGATTCGCTGCAGGATGCTATGGACTAAAATCTTGTGACTACACGGTCTAACTTGTCCGATAAAATCGAGCCTTGTCCCCGGTCTCATGAGGAAAAAAATGCGCGATTCCTGCCTGCTCCTGGACTTCGTGGCCTATTCGACGAAGCACTTCCCGGAAAACATCGCCTTGACCCACTGCAAAGAAGTGACGACCTACGCCGCCTTTCAGGATGCCGTCTGTGTTTTACTGGCGGAATCTCGGGCCTTGGCCTGCTTCGCGGCGAGCGCGTGGTTCTGCTCAACGATCTCCTGCCGCGCGACGATCAGGCTACGTTAGGCGAAAAAAAGACCAGAACTCTTGGAAACACTGAAGATTCTGGACTTCTTTGGACTGCTTCGGATGATGATGTGGTGGTGATGGGCAGAATTGAACTGCCGACCTATGGGTTATGAATCCATCGCTCTAACCGACTGAGCTACATCACCGTGTAAATGGCGGATTATAGGGTGACGCCTTCGCGCAGGTCAAGTTGTGAAGCGGCACAGGGTAATCCCTGGAAGACTCAAAACCGCCACAATGAATCATCGACACAAACGCGCCAAACTCTTATAATCGCCGGATGCCATTGCCACCCAGTGTTATCGCTTCCATTGTCAGCGCCATCCTGGATATGACGGTGCAGGTCACGGACCGCGCTCCTCAGTATCAGGATTATGTCCGTCTGCAAAAATTGCCGCCCGAAGCCCAGGTAGGACTGATGCAGCCGATTTCCGGCGATGGCATGATCGTTATCGGTGACAAGCGTTTACAGCTTTCGCCGGCAATCCAGATACGCAATCTGCAAAACATGATCGTCGTTCCCATGAATGTTACCGAGGCGACCAACGTGGTCTATCTGAACGACATGTATGGGTCTGTTCATCGTGTCTGGATGATCACCCGTGACGAAGCGGAATCCCTTACCGAAACGGAACAACCCGATCCTTCGCCCTGAACAGTGACGACGGAAAAAAAGCTCTTTATCCGTACTTTCGGCTGCCAGATGAACGAATACGATTCGGCCAGAATGGCCGACGTTCTCCTGGCTTCCGGCGGCTTTGTCCGCACTGATACGCCGTCCGATGCGGACATCATTCTTTTCAATACATGCTCGGTGCGTGAAAAGGCGCAAGAGCGCGTTTTTCATGATCTCGGCCGTGTGCGTCCGCTAAAGCAAAAGAATCCCGATATCATCATCGGCGTTGGCGGCTGCGTCGCCAGCCAGGAAGGTGACGCAATCATCGCGCGCGCCCCTTACGTCGACATCGTTTTCGGACCGCAAACGCTGCACCGGCTACCGCGGTTGATCGCCGAGCACCAACGTTCGGGCAAGCCTCAAATCGACGTCTCTTTCCCCGAAATCGAAAAATTCGATAAACTGCCGCCCGCGCGGACTGATGGCGCATCGGCGTTTCTTTCGATCACGGAAGGATGCGGAAAATTCTGCACATACTGCATCGTGCCCTACACGCGCGGAGAGGAGCTTTCCCGCCCGTTCGACGACGTGCTGACCGAAGCGGCCAACCTCGCCGCTCAAGGAGCCGCCGAAATCACACTGCTCGGACAAAACGTCAACGCTTACCGCGGCGCGCTTTCCGGCGGCGGCGAAAAAGCCGATCTCGCCATGCTGATCGAATACATCGCGGAAATCCCGGGGATTGAGCGAATCCGCTATACAACCTCACATCCGCGCGAAATGACGCATCGCCTGATCGACGTTTACACCCGCGTGCCGAAACTCGTTTCACATCTCCATCTGCCGGTTCAGTCGGGTTCCGACCGCGTGCTGGCCGCGATGAAGCGCGGCTATACGGCGCTCGAATACAAAAGCATTGCGAGAAAGCTCCGCGCCGTCCGTCCAGGAATATCCATTTCCTCGGATTTTCTCGTCGGATTCCCTGGCGAAACCGCGGAAGATTTTGAAAAGACGATGGATCTGATCGACGAAATCGGGTTCGACGCTTCTTTTTCCTTCCTCTACAGCCCGCGCCCGGGAACGCCCGCCGCCGAGCTGCGCGACGAGACGCCACATGAAATTCGCCTGGAGCGTTTAACGCGCCTGCAGCGCAAAATCGATGAACTCGCTCAAAACGTTTCGCGCTCGATGATCGGGACGATTCAGCGTGTACTCGTCGAAGGCGTCTCCAAAAAGAATGAGTCCGAACTCGCGGGACGCACGGACAATAACCGTGTCGTTAACTTCGCCGGCCCGCCGCGCCTTATCAACACATTCGCCGACGCGCGAATCATTGAAGCGCTGCCCCACTCGCTCCGCGGCGAAATCGTTACACGGGAATCATAGGCCATGACAACAGCGCATAAAAACACGGCCTCGCGCAGCGGAAAGAACCGTCTTGAATTGCGGCTCGCTCCATTCGACAACGTTTGTCTGGCCAATCTTTGCGGCGCGTTCGATGAAAACCTGCGCCAGATCGAGACTGCCTTTGACATTACCATCGCCCGGCGCGGCGAATGTTTCACGCTGTATGGCGCCCCCACGCGAATATCGCGCGCTTCCGAAGCGCTTCAAACGTTTTACGCCCGCGCGAAAAAAGCCTTCGCCATCGACGAAATCCAGCTCGGCCTGATCGAGTTGACCGCTCGCCCCGCCGGGAAAGAAGCCATTCCGGACAGCGGCGCTCCGGCCCTGATGACGCGCAAAAACGGGCTGTATGGACGCACGCCGCATCAAATCGACTATCTTGAAAAGATACAGGAACACGACATCACGTTCGGCACTGGTCCCGCTGGAACCGGAAAAACCTATCTGGCCGTCGCCTCCGCGGTTGACGCCTTCGAACGCGAATCCGTCCAGCG
>JAITGN010000082.1 GCA_031280565.1 Accumulibacter sp.
GGCAGGCAGCGAGCGGCTGCGCGCAAACGACTGCAACTGCGCTCGCTCGTCATCGCTCAACACCAGTTCTTTCTTCGGCCTGCCTGTTCTCATCGCGGTATCTCCGTTGCCAAAATACCTTATCGGCATGCACAATTAATGCCAGTTATCTGCAGGACAGGACACTAAAACACCCTGGAATAAAAAAAAGCGCGCTTCCGCGCGCTGAAAGTACTGCCCCCAAAAAATGTTTGCTTCGGACTTGCGTGGTACGCCTCCGCGCCGATGAGTTTAAACCCGCGCTTTCAAAACCTGCTTCCGGTGAATCCGGATAAAATGCCCCGAAAACGTCTGTCTGAAAGCGCTTCCATGAAGACCAATTCGCGCGATTCTCTGTAAAATAGCTTGAGAACGTGTTCTTATTTTTCCAATTTTGGCTGTTTTTACAAGAGAACACTTCCGATGCCGTGTATTTTCAGTCGATACCAGTGTTGTCATAAGAGTCACCCTATCCCATATTCAAATGATTTCAAGATCGGCCCGTAAGGAACCAGCCGCCTTCATCGCCTGCAGGATTGAAAGTAAATCCTGTGGATTGGCGCCAAGCGCGTTAATTGCTTTCACTACATCAGCAAGATTCGCGCCAGCTTTCACCGGCATCAGCGTTCCGGGCTGCTGATTGATTTCGATGTCCGACTGGCGCGTCGTCACGGTCTGGCCACCGGACAGCGCACCGGGCTGGCTAACCTGCTGTTCCGTATTGACGACGACGGAGAGCGAACCGTGCGCGACCGCGCAGGCTTCGATCATGACGGTCTGATTCATGACGATGGAACCCGTCCGCGGATTGATGATAACCTTGGCCATCGCCCTCACCGGACGGACTTCGATATTTTCGACGCGGCCCATGAAAGCAACGCGCGCGCTCGCGTCTTCCGGCGCGGTCACGCGGATCAGCCGCCCATCGACCGCCTGCGCGATGCCCCTGCCCATTTCGCGGTTGATCGCTTCGATGACGCGCTGGGTCGTCCCGAAATCCAGCCCGTTCATTTCGTAATGAACAAACGGACCTTGCCCGAGACTGGTCAAAACTTCGCGTTCGACCATCGCTCCAGCGATGATCCGCCCCGCAAGAAGATGATTGACGGTCGCGCGGCTGCCGCCCGCCGAGGCGCCCGCGCCGCCGACCATGAGACTGCCCTGCGCCTGCGCGTAAACCTGCCCGTCCGCGCCTTTGAGCGGCGTCAGCACAAGCGTCCCGCCGCGAAGGCTCTTGGCGTTGCCCATGGATGATACTGTCACATCGATTTGCTGGCCTATCCGCGCAAAAGGAGGAAGCGTCGCCGTCACCATGACAGCGGCAACGTTTTTCAGCTGAAGCGCCTGCGTTGTCGGCAGGGTCGTCCCGAGCTGCGCCAGCATGTTGATGATGCCTTGCGTCGTAAACGGCGTCTGTGTCGTCTGGTCACCGCTTCCGTCAAGCCCGACGACGACGCCATAGCCGACGAGCTGATTGTTTCTGACGCCCTGGACGCTCGCCAAATCCTTGATTCTTTCGGCCCACGCCGCCTCTGGAGACACAAGCGGAAGGGCAAGAATTGCCGCTGTCCGAAAAATTTTGCCGAGTCGAGTCATCATTGCGTTCCCCATGTCAAATTCCCGGTTTTACGCCGTCAGAAAGGAAGAACGGAAAGGAAGAATCTCGACAGCCAGCCCATGACCTGCGCTTCGCTGATGATTCCGCTTTCCTTGTATTCGATGCGGGCGTCCGCGACATTCGCCGAACTGATCGTGTTCGCCGCGCTGATGTAATAGGGATTAACAACTCCCGAGAGCCGGATGTATTCGGTGCCCGTCCCAATCGATACCTGCTTTTCTCCCGATACCAGGAGATTGCCGTTGGGCAGAACCTCAATGATCGTCACAGCGATGTTGCCCGTAAAAACGTTCCGCGCGTTGGCCGAACCGCCGCCGTCGAAATTGTTTCCGGTTCCGGCTTCGAGCTGTAATCCCTGAAAAGATTTGCCCGGCAATCCTACGATTGTCGGCACGGACGCCGTGATGCTCGATTCGCGCTTTGTCTTGGTATTTGAATTCGATGAAGCCGAAGTGGTTTCGGAAATGACGATCGTCATCGTATCGCCAACATAGCGCGCGCGGCGATCCTCAAACAGCGCGCGCGAAGCGCCCGGCCGGTAAATGCTGCCATTGGACACCGAAAGCGCCGCGCCTTCCCGGGGCCTGACCGTCATCGGTTGATGAACATTGCTCGGCGGAACCGTCGTGCAGGCGCTTCCCAGAAGCGCCGCGAGCAGAAAAAACGTCCTGTTCATTGATCTCCACCGCCTATCAGAGTTGTGTCAAACGCCCCAGCATCGCGTCCGATGTCGAGACGACCTTGGAATTCATTTCATACGCGCGCTGTGTCTGGATCATGCTGACCAGTTCCTCGGCCACATTGACGTTCGAAGCTTCGACATAGCGCTGATTCAACAGCCCGGCGCCGTTCAGTCCGGGCGTGTTCGGCGTGGGCGGGCCGCTCGCCCCTGTTTCCAGATACAGGTTTTCGCCGATGCTCTGCAGGCCGCCGACGTTGATGAACGTGGTGACCTGTATCGTGCCGATCTGCGTCGCCTCGACCGCCCCGGGCTGCGTGACACTGACAACACCGTCATTCGAAATCGTGACCGAGAGCGCGTCAGCGGGAATCGTGATATTGGGCATGAGCGGATAACCGCTTGCCGTCACGATTTGTCCCTGATTGTCCTTCTGAAAGGAGCCATCCCGCGTATAGGCCGTCGTGCCGTCGGGGAGCAGGATGGAAAGGAAGCCCGCGCCGTTGATCGCCACGTCGAGATCGTTGCCGGTCTGCATCAGATTGCCCTGGGTATGGATCCGCGCCGTCGAAACGGGACGCACGCCCGCACCAAGCTGAAGGCCGCCCGGAATCTGCGTGATTTGCGAGGACTGCGCGCCCGGCTGCCGGATCGTCTGATAGAGAAGATCCTCGAAAACCGCGCGGGCGCGCTTGAAGCCGTTCGTGCTGACGTTGGCCAGATTGTTCGCTATGACATCAAGACTGGTCTGCTGCGCGTCAAGTCCGGTTCGGGCAATCCAGAGCGATCTAATCATGATCGTATTTCCATCAAGAATTTATTGAAATAATCTGCGACGCTTTGTTGGCGTTCGCGTCAGCCGTTTGCAGCATCTTGATGTGCATTTCGAACTGGCGCGCGATGTTGATCAGATCAACCATCGATTCGACCACATTGACGTTGCTGCCTTCCAGCGTTTCCGGCGAAAGTTTCACCGTTTCGTCCTGCGCGAGCGGATTGCCGGATTTTGTGCGGAACAGTCCGTCGTTTCCACGCGCGAGGTCGCTTTCGGGCGGATTGACGAGTTTGATCCGTCCGAGCAGATTCACGTTGTTCGGAATGCCGAAGCGTGGAATCGCCGAAACCGTCCCGTCCGCGCCAATCGCTATGTTGTTGTCCGGCGGAACCGCGATTGGCCCGCCTTCGCTCAATACATTCAGGCCATCAGCGGTCTGGAGCACACCATTGGCATCAATTTTCAGGTTTCCGGCGCGCGTGTAGGCTTCCGTGCCATCGGGCGCTTCCACCGCGATCCAGCCCGCGCCCTTGACGGCTACGTCAAGCGGGCGGCCTGTCGTCATCAGCGGCCCCTGCTCGAAATTGTCGCCGATCGACGCATCAACTGTGAAGACGCGCGTCGGCAACCCCTCTCCCTGAACGGGAACGGCGCGAAAACGGTGCTCGGCGGCACGGTAACCGATCGTCGAGACGTTGGCGAGGTTGTTCGCGACGCCCGCCTGCTGGAGGAAAGCGTGCCGCGCGCCTGTCATCGCGGTATAAATCAGCCGGTCCATCGTTCTGCCGCCTCAGCTCGCGTCAACGCAGATTGACAAGCGTCTGCATGATCTGATCCTGGGTCTGGATCGTTTTCGCGTTGGCCTGGTAATTGCGCTGCATGATGATCATGTTGACCAGCTCCTGCGTCAGGTCGGTATTGGAATCCTCGACGGAACCCGATTGCAGCAACCCGCGCGTTCCGCCGCCCGGCTCGCCCTGGGTCGGCTGTCCGGAATCCCGCGTTTCGATCCACATGTTGTTGCCGACGCTCTGAAGGCCGTTGGGATTCTTGAATTCCGAAAGAACAATCTGCCCCATGATCTTGGCTTCGCCATTGCTGTAATTGGCGCGCACATAACCCAGCGAATCGATGCTGATCTTGGTCAGCGAACCTGCCGTGTAACCGTCCTGAATCGCGCTGTCCTGATTGAACGGCAACCCGAACTGCGTCGTCTGCCCCATGTCCAGATGGAAGGCATAGGGAGGCGTGCCCGCGACCTGGCTGAACCACGGTTTTCCGGGAGGCGTATCGGACGTCAAGTTGTACGTCACGCCGTCACTGCCAAACGTGTTTGTCATGTCCAGCGGAAGGCGCGTGGAATAAGGTGGCGGCGGCGTATCCGGCGTTCCGTCCAGATTGAATTGCAGCATATTGGTCGGAAAAGCGTTTGTCGTCGAATTGGGCACCAGGTATTTATTGTCGATGACGGTATAGACGTACCAAGTCCGGCTAGCCACACCGCTCTCTCCGGCGCGCACGTAATAATTGGTCAGCGTGTGCGACGCGCCTGTCTGATCGAAAACAGCGGCTGACGTCGACCAGTTATACATATTGGTATTGAACGAAGGCCCCCATACAAACGGATCCAGCGCCTGCCATTCGGGATCGGTAATTGGGCCCAGCGCCCTTTTGTCGCGGCTGTCGAGGTTCGCGCCAAGAATCAGGCCGCCCTGATCCTGGTTGATTCGTGTCCGCCAGCCCGTTTGCTCGCTTGGAATACTCGCGTTGCCCACGCTGAGCGCGCCGATAGACGCGCTATTGACGCTGACACCGTCATGGGATGTGTAACCTGTCAGATAACCGCCGTTGGAATTGACGATGAATCCTTCGCTGTTCATATGAAACTGACCGTTGCGCGTGTAGTATCCCGTCTGATCGACCGGGTCTTTTTGCAGCCGGAAAAAACCATTGCCGTTGATCGCGATATCAAGCGGATTGTTCGTCGTCGTGATATTGCCCTGCAAAAAAGACTGTTGAACCGCGAGCAGATTGACACCGATGCCGATCTGGTTCGAATTCACCACTCCGTTCATGGCGCCCGCGTAAATATCGGCAAAATGCGCTTGTGAATTTTTAAAGCCCACTGTGCTGGCGTTGGCGATATTGTTGCCGATCACGTCCAGCGCGCGGGAATACGCGTTGAGGCCGCTTAATCCTTGTTGAAATGCCATCTGTTTCTCCTGACGCTTAAATGACCTGCTGAACGTTTCTGAAATCGACAGTGCCCAAGGGGCCGAGATCCAGCAGGAAACTGTTGCCTGACCGGATAAGAGCAGAAACCATGCCAAGTTGAAGCGGCGTCGCCCCCGTTACCGCTCTCCCGCCTCTTGTGGCCTCGACCGAGAATGTATATTGGCCGTCCGGCAATTTTGTCCCGTCTCCGAGCGTGCCGTCCCAGCCGAAATTGAACGAGCCCGCGTCCCGCGCGCCGAGCGATTCCCGCTGAACTTCCGCACCGTTGCCGTCGAAAACATGAATGACCACGTTATCCGCCGCTTCCGGAAGATTGACGCCACCAAAAGCAAAACCGTCCTGTAGAACGATCCGTGACCCCGGAACCAGCACATTTTTTCCGATCAACGCCGCCGCCTGCATCGACTGGCTGATTCCAATGTCGTCGACGAGCGATTTGAGCGCCACGTTCAGGCGTTCGATCCCCTCAACCGTTTCCATCTGCGCAAGCTGGCTCGTCATCTGGGCGTTATCCATCGGATTGAGCGGATCCTGATTCTTGAGCTGCGTTGTCAACAGCGTAAGAAAACGTTCCTGGGTTTCTTTCACGTTCGGCACATAGCTTTGGCCGGAAGCGCCTGAAGAGGATTGTTGTACGGGTAACATAAGATGTCTCCTTTATTTATCGTCGCGCCGCCCGGGGACTCATTGCCCCAGCGTCAGTGTTCTGAGCAGCAGCTGCTTGGCGGTATTCATCACATCCGCGTTCGTCTGGTAGGAACGCGACGCCGAAATCATGTTGACCATCTCATCGACAACATTGACGTTCGGCATCATCACGTATCCCTTCGCGTCTGCCGCCGGATTGCCCGGATCGAAACGCAGTCTGCCCGGCGTTTCATCCTCGACCACGCGCCGCACGCGCACGCCAAGGGAGAGGTCGCCGTCGACCGGAACTGCCTCGAAAATAACGTGCCGGGCGCGATAGGCGCGCCCGTCCGGCCCCGCGACGCTGTCGGCATTGGCCAGATTGCTCGCCACGGCGTTGAGACGAATACCCTGCGCGGAAAGCGCGCTTCCCGATACATTGAATACGTTGAAAATACTCATCGAGAGACTCCTTTAATTACTCTGGGTCGCCGCGAGCAGCATTTTGACCTGGTGGGTCAGAAAAGACAGACCCGCTTCATAATGGATCGCGTTCTCCGCAAACAGGCCGCGTTCGATATCCATATCCACCGTGTTTCCGTCAACGCTATCCTGCGACGGCGTCCGGTAATCCAGCCGGGCCGGCAATACCGCCCGGCTCCCTTCGAGATGCCGCCGGTTTGTCAACTTCATCGAAAGCGAATCCCGGCCGCGTCCAGCGACCGCATCCTTGAGTACCGAGGCAAAATCGAAATCCCGGGCCTTGAAATGCGGCGTATCCGCGTTCGCTATATTGCCCGCGAGAACTTGCTGGCGATGCGCGCGAAGTCCAACGGCGTTTGCCTGGTACGCGAAAGCCGCGTCGAGTTTGCTGATCATGGCTATCCAAAAAACAGTGATGCCACGCTCTTCGCAAATCCCGTGCCAGTATCTCCAAACGACTGAAAAAAGGGGACATTCCCCGGCAGAACACACGCTTCGAAAAGAAAACGGAAGACACTGCCGCGAGACGGCAAATGTCGAACGGCAAATATTGCCGAACAAAAAACTCTCAAAATCCTCCACGCGACGCATGCCGCGTGAAGGTCAATGACGGAGGAAAGCAGCGAAACGGGGCCTCGGCCCCCTTGTCATCGTAAAAGCAACTCCGGTTTGAAACCCCGGCCGCAAGAAAGGCGCGAAGGTTGAGACCGCTTGATCGGCCAGGGCGCTCGACCGCAGCCATTGGCAAGGGGCTTCTCTCCCCTTCTAATGACGTTAGACCGGCAACGGCTTCCGGGCTGCCGCCAATTTCATGCTGCGGCCAGTCTCTTGGGCAGTTCCTTGGGCCAGGGATAAAGAAACCAGGGACTTTCCGGCACTTTCAAAAGCCAGTCGGTTTTTTTGTTGATGAACGTGCGTCCCAGAATGGTGTTTGTGCCATCCTCTTTTTCCCCCTGCCGGTAGCTTTCGGCGTAATCCTCCCAGGAATCGAAAAGAGGAAACCCCAGGCTCACGATAGCGCTCATCCAGTCATAAACGGTGTCCCTGTCGATATACCCCAGCGCCGCGCTGACCGTCGCCAGGTAGGAAAAACGCGCCATCCAGAGCGCCAGCAAGGGTTTGCTCGACGAAAGCTCCTTGCCGTCCGGAAGAAGATTCTTCATTCTCCGAAGCGCGCCGCGCAACGTGTTCTCGTCCGCATCGTCATTTTCACCACAACCCTCACGCCCGATCGCATCGTCCAGCGTTTCTCCAAAAACAAGCGACACAATGCAGCTTTCCACTTCGGAAAAACGTTCCCGCAATGTCGCGCGGTCTTCCACATCGAAATCCCGTTTGAGGTATCCGGCCATCTCCTCCAGGCAATCTTCGTGAACTTCCATGCTTAACGAATAATAGGGTTTTCTGTTATCCCGCTTCGCCCGCGCCGCGTCGTCTACGAAAATTTCCCGCAGCGGCGCGCCAAGCAGAACGACAAAAATTTCTTCCGGCGAAAGCTGCGCGGTTTTTTCATCCAGCGTCCGCGCCAGAGCAGCCTTTGCCACTTCTTCCTTCGCGGCTTCCTGGGCAAGCTCTTCCCGGGCTTCGGCCACGCCTTCCATCACAGCGTCTTTGAGTTCCCTAAAAAAACTGAATATCATGGTTGTTTCTCCTCCGGCACGAATGAACAGCCCTCACGGACACGCAACGCCCCGCAAGGAGCGTGAATTGAAGTATGAAAGCCTCGGCAACAGGGCTTTCATCATATGGTTTTCCGTCAAAACAGTTTCTTCTGATTCCCGGCTTTTTGTTCTGCCTTCGTTTTCTTGAAGGTGATCGCGCCTTGCGACAGGTCGGGATAAAGCGCCTTTTTCGTCCCGTTCAACAGGTCTTCGATGCCGAGAATCTGGAGCTTCGGAAAGGCTCCGTCGATGGTGGGACTTACGTAGTAGCCTTCCTTGATCGCGTCGGCCAGCATCGGCTTGCTGGGCGGGTTCAAGGTGACAAATACGCCGATCTCGGCCTTTTCGCGCTCCACGACGTGCGCCAGATCGCGGATCATCGCTACATTGACGTTCTCTCCGCCCTTGACCGAGACGACGATTTTCTTGTGCGCCTTCGGTTCGTCCTGAAAATAGATGAGGCCGTCGATGCCGCCGTCCGCGCCTTTTTTCCGTCCCTGATACGGCTGCGCATTGACCAGCGAGCAGGCCCACCACTGGAACTGGTATTTGTCCCGCGCCGCCAGGTCGCACGCGCCGCTGAGGTCCCGGGGCGTGCCATGCACATCGAAAGCGATGCCGGGAAAAGCGCCTTTCAGGCGTTTTTCGATCAGGGCAATCGCCAGATGCGTGATGTCGATGCCGATCCATTTCCGGCCCAATTTTTGCGCCGCATGTACCGCCGTGCCGCAGCCGCAGAAGGGATCAAGAATCACATCGCCTTCCTTGCTCGATGCCTGGATGATGCGCTCCAGCAGAGCCAGCGGTTTTTGCGTGGGATAGCCGAGATATTCGTCCGGCAGCACGGGCCGGATGTCGGCCCAATCGTTTTGCAGCGGCACACCCGGCATTTCGTCGAGGTAACGCTTGTAGCGCGGAACACCCCCGTTTTTCGGAAAGTACAATCGCCCTTCCTCATAAAACTTTTCCATGTTCTCCCGCGAATAGGCCCAATAGCGGCCCTTGTAGGGACGCGTGCCGTGAAATTCGTAGGACACGTCGCCGCCGGGCCGGGCCGCCGTCAGGTCGCCGAGCTGGTAGCGCCGTCCGGTCTCCTCGTCGGTGTGCGAGTAGAAATTTTGGATGTATTCCTCATCGTAAGGCGTGTAGAGCCAGTTCCAGACCCAATTCTCGGACTTCGTGTAGAACAGGATGACGTCCCGGATGTTGCCGGGCAATTTTCGCCCCTGTTTGGCGTCGTTGTGCGCGCTCGACCGCTTCCAGCTGATTTCACTGGCAAAGCGGGTTTTTCCGAAAACACCATCAAGCACAATCTTCAAATAATGACTGGCGACTGGATCACAATGCAGGTACAAGCTACCCGTCGGCTTCAGCACGCGGGAGAGTTCCAGCAAGCGCCGGGCCATCATGACGAGATAGGCCATCATGTCGTTTTCGCGCAGGAAACGGCGCAAGGCCTGGATCATCTCGGCAACGTCCGTGTTACTGCTGCGCACGATTTCCGCATATTCCCGTTCGGCCTGTTCGCCCCACTCCCAGGAGTCCTTGAAGGCGACGATCTGCGCTTCGCTTCGTTCGCCTTTGGGCGAGGCAAAAAGGACGTTATAGTCGCGGGCGCTGTTAAACGGCGGATCAAGGTAGATCAGATCCACCGATTCGTCCGGGAGTTGCCCCCGGAGAATATCCAGGTTGTCGCCGTAGTACAAATGGTTTCCCGCGTCACTGGACATGTTTCGTTTCACTCCTTGCCGAATTTCGCATTATGTCCGAATGGGGAAAACTTCGCACGCCCCGAAAATCAGGGCGCTTGACGCCGCAAATAAAGAATCTCATCCATGCGTTATTTTTCAACCGCCTTCCACCATGCCGCACTGTCCGGGTCACAACCATCCTTTTTCGGCAAACGATACGATGGAACGGCCAGCCACGATGAAATGATCCAGCGTTTTCACGTCTACGAGGTTCAGCGTTTTTTTGAGCTGCCGCGTCAATTCCTTGTCCGCTTCCGAAGGTTCCACCGCGCCGGAAGGGTGATTGTGCGCGAAAACGACCGCCGCCGCGTTGCGCAATAACGCGTTCCTGACGATTTCTCGCGGATAGACGCTCGTGTGTGTCAAGGTACCCCTGAACAGTTCTTCAGAGACGATCAGATGATTCCGCGCGTCGAGCCAGAGCGCGAAGAAAACCTCATGCGTCAATCCGGAAAGATGCAGACGCAAGTAATCGCGTACCGTTTCCGGCGAGGAAAAAGCGGCGCGCAATGTCATCTCCTCGGCGAGCGAGCGTCTCGCCATCTCGAAAACTGCCTGCAACTGCGCGTATTTTGCCGGTCCCATGCCGGGAATCACTGAAAAATCGGAAAGTTTCGCGGAAAACAGGTTCGAAAGACTGTCAAAACGCGTGAGCAGGTCGCGCGCCAGATCCACAGCGCTCTTCCCCTTGACGCCGACGCGCAAAAAGATGGCCAACAATTCGGCATCGGAAAGCGCGGACGCGCCCCGCGCCAACAAACGCTCGCGCGGACGCTCACTTTTCGGCCAATTGGCAATCGACATCTCAAGGACTCGGTCAGCTCGGTTAGAATACGCCTCTTTGCGCCTCTTCGCGCTTCTTTGAATTTCGTTGACCCGCGTTCAACCTTCAACCCTATTTTAACGGGAATTTTGTATGGAACTGGCAGAAAAACGCATCGCGCTTGGCGTTACAGGGGGAATCGCCGCCTATAAATCGGCGGAGCTTGTCCGTCTTTTCGTCAAACAGGGCGCCTCAGCCCGGGTCGCCATGACCCGTGCCGCGACGCATTTCATCACGCCAACAACTTTTCAGACCTTGTCAGGCAAACGGGTATTTACCGATCTTTGGGATAACACTGTCGACAACGGGCTGACGCATATCAGTTTTTCACGCGAGGCCGACGCGCTCGTCGTCGCTCCAGCCTCCGCGAACTTTATTGCAAAAGTGGCCAACGGGATCGCCGACGATTTGCTGAGCACCCTGACGCTGGCGCGCGATTGCCCGCTTCTGCTGGCTCCCGCGATGAACAGACAGATGTGGAAAAATCCCGCGACGCGGCGCAATATCGCCACGCTGCGCGCCGATGGCGTCACGATACTCGGCCCGGCAGACGGCGAGCAGGCGTGCGGTGAAATCGGCGAAGGCCGGATGATCGAGCCGGAAGAAATTCTTGAGGATGTCGTCGCTTTCTTCCAGCCAAAACATCTCGCCGGAAAAAAAGCGCTCATAACCGCCGGACCGACATTCGAAATGATCGACCCCGTGCGGGGAATCACCAATCTTTCGAGCGGGAAAATGGGGTTTGCCATCGCCCGCGCCGCCCGCGAATCCGGCGCCGAAGTCACGCTGATCAGCGGGCCGGTCAACCAGCCGACGCCGCGCGGCGTTTCGCGGATTGATGTCACGACCGCGCTGGAAATGCGTTCGGCTGTCCTGCGGCAGGCAAGCGGTCAGGACATCTTCATCGCCGTCGCGGCAGTCGCCGATTACCGCCCGGAAGCCGCCACAGCGCATAAAGTCAAAAAAGACGCGAGCGCGCCGCCAACGATAAACCTCGTTCAGAATCCGGACATTCTGGCTGATGTCGTCGCGCTTCCGGATCCGCCGTTTTGCGTTGGTTTTGCCGCGGAGAGCCAAAATCTCGCCGAATACGCGGAAAAAAAACGCCGGGCGAAAAAAATCCCCCTGATCGTCGGCAACCTGATCCAGGACGGTTTCGGCGGCGACGAGAATACGCTGGTTCTGTTCGACGAACACGGACAGACTCCGTTGGGACCCGCGCCGAAGATCCGGCTCGCGCGCAAAATCATGGAACGTATCGCGATACTGCTGAAGGAAAAAAACCATGCCACGTACTGATATCCGCCTGCTCGACCCACGCCTCAAAGACACTCTCCCGCGATACGCGACGCCGGGGTCGGCCGGAATCGACCTGCGCGCCTGCATCGACGCGCCGTGGCAAATCGCGCCGGGAGAAACCCTTCTCGTTCCGTCGGGGATCGCCATCCACCTCGGCGATCCAAAGCTGGCGGCCATTGTTCTGCCCCGGTCGGGCCTCGGTCACAAGCATGGCATCGTGCTGGGCAATCTTGTCGGCCTGATTGATTCCGACTATCAGGGCGAAATCATGATTTCGGTCTGGAATCGCGGCGCGGAAGTTTTCACGATCAATCCGCTTGAACGTCTCGCGCAGCTTGTCGTCGTTCCCGTCGTGCAGATCGAATTCAATGTCGTCGACGAATTTACGGCCAGCTCACGCGGAACGGGCGGTTTCGGCAGTACGGGCCAATCCTGAATCCTTTCAGACCTTTCCACTTTTCCCCTTTTATTCAATTCATTGAAAATATTCCGGAATCTTTTCAATGAAATCCCCTGTTTCCGGGAAACTCCAAAGAAAAAATCCGGAAAATATGGAAAATACAAAATAGCGCTTACGTTCTCAAGCGATTTTATATAATTCCAGGAATGATTTTCTGAATTTTTTTTGATTTCCCCTACGATCTCAAGCCATTTTAATAAGGAAATAGACGAAAAACCGCTTGGAAACGATGTTTTATTTTTTATTCATCGTAAAACTAACTCCGGTTTGAAACCACGCCCTTCAGGGCGGTGCGGAGGTTGGACCCCCGGCCTGAAGGCCGGGGTTTCGACCGTAGCCATTGGGGAGGGGATGCAACCCCCTTCCCAATGACGTTAGACCGACAGCCCTGAAGGGCTGTCGCTAATTTCTTGCTGTGCGCGAATATGCACGGAGTTCGCCTGAGAGTCCGGCAAACTTCCATCGGCAGTGCTTGAAAAATCGCTCGCCGGAAACAGCGCGCGGATCATTTGCGCCGCAAATAAAGCTCAAAAACGTCGTCATCCAGCCTAGACACTGAAAGCAGCGTGTTGCCCGTCTGTTTTGAAAACGCGCCAAAATCTCCGGAGACGCCCGGGTCGGTCGCAAGCACGCGTAATATCTGGCCGGAATCCATCTCGAAAAGCGCCTTTTTCGTTTTCAATATCGGCAGCGGACAATTCATCCCCTTGACATCAAGTTCCCTGTCGAAACGCGGCAGATCCACTTCCGTTTCCGAAGAGTTCATTTCAGAAACCGCCGCTCTTCCGCAATTTTTCATCTTCCACCCGCAAGGCGCGCAATTCGCGCAGGCGTGCATCGACAACGGACTGTTCGTAAAAATTGCCGTCGGTCGCCTGCTGCGCGAACAGAAGCTGCTCAACCGCGAGATTCAAGAGGCCCCTCAAGGCATAGAATTCCGCCAGAGCACGATGCTGAAGCAGGCGCTTTCCTTGCGCGGCATAGATTTTCGCCTGGATTTCGTGAAGATTGGAGTCCGAAGAATTCGCCTGAAGCTGCGCGCTGACGAACCGCAACGCCTGGTCGTATTGACGCAGGGAATGAAGCAGCCGCGCACAGCCATAGACAAGCCCTTTCGCGCGCGGATAACGCCGCAACGCTTCACTGTAAATGTTTTGCGCGCCTGAAGAATCGCCAAGCGCCGCGCGAATTTCGGCGGCCAGCGAGGAAACCATCGCCGATGCTGCCCGGAGTTTCTGAACCGCCTCGATTTCTTTCTGCGCCGCCGCCGCGTTTCTGGCGCGCATGTGCGCTACCGCAAGTCCATAACGCGTCGCGGCCAGCGAGGTATATTTTTTTTCTTCCAGCCGCCGCGCAAACCCGGCGACCGCCTCATGCGGCAAATCCTGCATGGCGCGTAATTTCGCGCGAACGAACTCGAAATCCATGCTATTGACAATCTGCCGGTAGGCGGACGATTGCGCCCTGTTCTGCATGTCAGACAAGCGCTCGATTGTAAGCGGGTGAGAACGCAGGTAAACAGGGGCATTGCTTTCGTACAGGCGTCCCGCTCTTTGCAGGCGCTCGAAAAAGTCGGTCATGCCGCGAACATCGAACCCCGCCCTCTGGAGCATCTGGTAGCCCACGCGGTCGGCCTCCCGCTCGTATTCCCGCGTAAAGGCCAGTTGACTCTGCACGACGGCGGCCTGCGCGCCCATGATGCCCGCGGCGGCCGCGGATGAATTCGAACGCGCCGCCAGAACGCCCGCGAGCATCGCCAAAATGCTCGGTAATGTCATCTGCTTTTGATTGGATATCTGTCTGACCAGATGGTTCTGGGTAACGTGGGCGACTTCGTGCGCAAGGACGCCGGCCAGCTCGGATTCGGATTGCGCGGTCAGAATCGTGCCGGAGTTGACGCCGATGAAACCGCCAAACATGGCAAAGGCATTGATCGAGCCATCCTGAATCGCAAAAAAATGAAAATTTCCCGTCGAGTCCGAACTGGCGGCCACAAGGCGATGACCCAGATAGTTGAGGTAATCGCTGACTTCCGGATCGTCGATATAGCCGGGTTCGTGCAGACGGATATCGTTCATGATGCTTTCGCCAATTTTTCGTTCCATCTGCGCTGAAAGTTCGGCGCGCGCGGCTTCGCCAAGATCGGGAAGCCCATCGGCACGGGCAGGCATGACAGGCAGCAGAATGGCCGCGAACGCGCCGGCGGCCGCCAGAATGCGAGTGACGCGCGTCAAACTGAAGAACGGGAAAGCTTTCATCGAATCGGCGGAAAAACAGGGAATACCACATCCATGATACTACCGGATTTCCGTTCCACCGATATTTCGGGCCGCGGGCCGAAAAAAAAACCCGCCAGCGGCGGGTTCTCAAAAGCATCGTGGAAATCAGGCTCGTGCAATATTCGACGCCTGTTTGCCTTTCGCACCCTGAGTCACATCAAAAGTGACCTTTTCACCCTCTTTAAGGGTTTTGAAGCCACTCATGGTAATTGCCGAAAAATGGGCGAAAAGATCCTCGCTGCCATCATCCGGAGTAATAAAGCCAAAACCTTTGGCGTCGTTGAACCACTTCACAGTACCTGTTGCCATATTGCACTTCCTTGAAAAAAGACGAGATTCGGGTCTTACCCCTTCATGTTTAGGATTCAGGACTCGCCCGATCGAAAACATTTGGCTTTGTACGCCTGTTCTAGCGGAAGCGTCAAGCGATTTCGCTCAATATCGTCAATCTTTTGAAAATCTGTAACAAAAATGCAAAAAAACAGACAACGCGGATGTTGCGCATTCAACCGCAGCCGGTAGAATAGCTGCCTCATGGGCAGACAACCTCAAAGTATCTCCGTACTGGAAACGCGGCGTTCCCGGGTTGCGCCGCCGCCTCTTTATACAGTCGTATTACTCAACGACGATTTCACGCCGATGGACTTTGTCGTCCTCGTGCTGCAAAAATTCTTTTCCAAAAGCCTCGAACAGGCCGAACAGATCATGCTCAGGGTGCACACGGAAGGGCGCGGCGTTTGCGGTATTTACCCGCGAGACATCGCCGCAACAAAAATCGAGCAGGTTACGGCATTCGCCAGGAACAACCAGCATCCGCTCGCATGCGTCATGGAAGGAAACTAGATGTTTACGCAAGAGCTTGAGGTCAGTCTGCACATGGCGTTCGTCGAGGCGCGCCAGAATCGCTATGAGTTCATCACGGTCGAGCATCTTTTGCTGATCCTGCTCGACAACCCTTCCGCGTCCGGGGCGATACGGGCCTGTGGCGGAAATATCGAATGCCTGAGACGCGAACTGGCGGATTTCATCAATTCATATACCCCAAGAATCGGCGGTGACGCGGGGACTGAGACCCAGCCGACACAAGGTTTTCAGCGCGTGATCCAGCGCGCTGTCCTTCACGCTCAATCGTCCGGGAGAAAGGAAGTCAATGGCGCCAGCGTCCTTATCGCGATTTTCAGCGAAAAGGATTCGCATGCCGTTTATTATCTTGTCAAACAGAATATTTCACGGCTCGATATCGTCAATTTCGTCGCGCACGGAATCAGCAAGACTCCCGGGAAGCCTTCTTCCGAACAACCGGAACAGGAATCCGAACCGCATAAACCGGATTCGCTCGGAAGTTTCACGGTTAACCTCAACCGGCTCGCGTCACGGAGCGGAATTGATCCCCTGATCGGTCGCAGCGACGAAGTAGACCGCGTCATCCGGATTCTCTGTCGCCGCCGCAAAAACAATCCGCTTCTGGTCGGCGAGGCCGGCGTCGGGAAAACAGCCATTGCCGAGGGCCTGGCCCGGAAGATCGTCGAAGGCAATGTCCCCGGAATTCTCTCCAACGCGACAATTTATGCGCTCGACATTGGATCGATGCTGGCGGGAACAAAATACCGCGGGGATTTCGAGCAACGCCTCAAATCTGTCGTCAAGGAACTGACCTGCCAGCCTCATGCGATTCTCTTCATCGACGAAATACACACGCTGATCGGCGCGGGATCGGCTTCCGGCGGGACGCTCGACGCCTCCAACCTGCTCAAGCCGGCGCTTTCCAGCGGACATCTCAAATGTATCGGCGCGACGACCTATACTGAATTCCGCAGCGTTTTCGAAAAAGACCGCGCGCTTTCCCGCCGCTTCCAGAAAATCGACATTACAGAGCCTTCGACAGCCGATACGATCGACATTCTGAAAGGCTTGAAGTCCCGCTTTGAAACGCATCACGGCATTAAATATTCTCCGGCTGCCCTCGTTTCGGCGGTTGAGCTTTCCGTTCGTTTCATTACCGACCGCTTTCTTCCGGACAAAGCGATTGACGTGATCGACGAGGCAGGCGCGGCGCAACATCTCTTGCCCCGTTCGAAGCAGAAAAAGACGATCGGCAAACCGGAAATCGAAGAAGTCGTTTCAAAAATGGCGCGCATACCGTCAACCCGCGTTTCTTCCGACGACAAAGCCATTCTCAAAAACCTCGCCCGCGACATGAAATCCATCGTTTTCGGCCAGGACGCGGCAATCGAAGCGCTGACAAAAGCAATCCGGATGGCACGCTCCGGCCTCGGCGCGCCCGACCGGCCTATTGGAAATTTTCTGTTTTCCGGACCGACCGGCGTTGGGAAGACCGAAGTGGCAAAACAGCTGGCCTATTTCCTGAATATCGACCTGCTGCGCTTTGACATGTCCGAATACATGGAACGCCACGCCGTATCGCGGCTCATTGGCGCTCCGCCGGGATATGTCGGTTTCGACCAGGGAGGACTGCTTACCGAAGGCGTAACCCGAAAGCCCCATTGCGTGCTCCTTCTCGATGAAATCGAGAAAGCCCATCCGGATATTTACAATATCCTGCTCCAGATCATGGATCACGGCACGCTGACGGACAATAACGGCCGTAAGGCCGATTTTCGCAATGTCATCATCGTTATGACGACCAATGCCGGACAGGAAGCCATTCAAAAAGCGAACATGGGCTTTTCCGCTACTCGCCAGCCCGGCGATGAAATGGCCGAACTCCGGCGGATTTTCTCGCCGGAATTCCGTAATCGCCTGGATGCCACCATTTCGTTCAAGCCGCTCGATTATGAAATCATCCTGCGCGTCGTCGACAAATTCCTGATGCAGCTCGAACAACGCCTGAACGAAAAAAAGGTCGAAGTCACGTTCTCGGACACGGTAAAGCGCCATCTCGCCAAAAAAGGGTTCGACCCGTTAATGGGCGCGCGCCCAATGGCGCGCTTGATCCAGGATACAATCCAGGCCCCGCTCGCGGACGAACTCTTGTTCGGGAGATTGGCGAATGGCGGCCAGGTTTCCGTCGACATGGACGGCGGCGGAAATATCCGCCTGCTCTTCGAAGAAGAAGCGCTCGCGGAAACGGTCTGACATTCTGGGCGCTTTTTCGCCCTCTTTCCGCTGTACCGACGCAATAAACCGCCGCTAACCGGTGTTGTTTCCAAACCGCGTTCGGAACCGGACTACGCCTTACGCTCGCCTCTGGCGCAGCTCGGCTTCAATTCCCAGAAGCGCTTCTTTGGCGCCCACGGACAAAGCGATATCGCATGGCCGCATCGTTTGGGCCTCGCGCGGATTGATGCGAATCAGCGGCGCGTTCAGCGCGTGCCCAAACATGCGCACGGTGGGAATCGCGGTACCCGCGCCGATTTCCATAATGACTGGAGATTCGACGCGCGCAAGCCAGTCACAAAGAGCCCGCCGCTGGGCGCGCTCGCGGGAATCAAGCCAGCCCCAATCACTGAACATGAGAATGTTGGGCCGCGCCAGTCCGCCACAGCGGGAGCAATGCGGGGGGACGTTAAGAAGATGAGAGCGCTCTTCATCAACAACCGGCTCGAAATCCTGCGCCGTCCAAATATCGTCCGCGCATCCGCTCATACACTGCAAGTAATGGATCGAGCCATGAGCCTCGCAAATCCGGTCATCCTGAAAACCGGCTTTCTGAAAGTGGCCGTCGACATTGCTGGTAAAAACAAACGCGCCTCCCGGCATCTGGCTGGAAAGATCAAGGAGGACACGAAAACCGTCATGCGGCTGTGTCGCGCGGTAAAGCTTCAGCCGGTGGCCATAGAATCCCCATGCGAGCTTTGGGTCTTCATCAAAACTCAGGGGACTGGCAATGTTTTCGAAGCGGATACGCGCTTTGCTCAACGCGGGATAGGCGCGCCAGAAGCCTTTCTGACCGCGAAAATCCGGCAGGCCCGAATCGACGCCCATACCCGCGCCAGCCGTAATAAGCAGGCTGTCTGCTTTTTCAATCAGCCTTGCCGCACGAACGATGTTCTCATCCATTGTTTCCAGAGCAGTTGTTTGGGATGTTTTCATTCCGAATCATGGTTTTGAAATATCCTGTCCGCGCCCGGCAGACAGCGTTTCAAAGCACTATCTGCGCGCCCAGCTCAACGACGCGGTTATACGGAATCCTGTAATATTCCGTAGCACTGCTGGCGTTCCGGTACATCGCCGCGAATATTTTTTTGCGCCAGAACGCCACTCCCTGCCTTCCCTTTTTTGGCATGACCGTCACCCGCCCGAGGAAAAATGATGCCTCCATCATTTCAATTTCGAGGCCGTGTTCCGCGCATTTTTCCAGAGCCAACGGAATATCCGGCTCATCCATGAAACCGTAATGCACAATCAGAGTATAAAAACCGTTTTTCAGCCAACGCAACTCGATACGGCGCCGCTCCGATATATGCGCTTTTTCGTGAAGCTTCACATGAAAGAACAAAACGCGCTCATGCAAAACCTTGTTGTGTTTCAGGTTGTGCAGCATGGCGTCGGGCACATGCTTGATATCCGACGTCATGAAAATGGCCGTTCCCGGAACACGCGTCAACGCCGATTCATCAAGCGTATCGATAAACTCGTCCATCCGGATCGATTGATCGCTGATGCGTTTGAACAAAAGCTGACGTCCCTGCCGCCACGTGCTCATCATGAAGAACGCCAACAGGCCGGCGAGCAGCGGAACCCAGCCTCCTTCGGGAATCTTCAGTGTCGCCACGGAAAACAGCGCTATTTCGAGGGTCAAGAAACAACCAAACAATGCGGCAGCTTTCAACCATCCCCAGCGTTGCGCAATCACAACGATGGACAGGAGCGAGGTGCTCACCATCGCTCCGGTTACGGCGACGCCGTAAGCACCCGCCAGATTCTGGGTCGTCCTGAAACCGAGAACGAGAATAACGACCGCGCAAAATAAGCCCCAATTGACTCCCGGAAGATAAATCTGTCCCTGCGTTTTTTCCGAAGTAAACTTCACATCGCAACGGGGAACAAATCCAAGCTGCATGGCTTGCCGGGTAATCGAAAACGCGCCGGAAATAACCGCTTGAGAGGCGATCACAGTCGAAATCGTGGACAGGCCGATCAGCGGGTAGAGCATCCAGTCCGGCGCAAGCCGGAAAAAAGGATTATCGACACTCGACGGGTCAGAAAGCAACAACGCGCTCTGTCCGAAATAATTGAGGAGGAGCGCGGGCAGCGCGAAACGGAACCATGCCAGTTGAATAGGCCTGCGGCCAAGGTGCCCCATGCCCGCGTACAGCGACTCCGCACCGGTTACCGCCAGAACAATCGCGCCCAGCGCGACAAACGCTATTGCGCGATGCCCGGTCAGAAAGTCGATCCCATAGCGCGGATCAAGCGCTCGCAGCACACCGGGATTGCCGACGAGCCTGAACAGACCGAGAAGCGCGAGCGTCAAGAACCATACGGCCATCACAGGCCCGAAAAGCCGCGCGACTGAATCCGTCCCCCGGTACTGGACATAGAACAGGCCAAAAAGCACGAGAATCGTGGAGGGAACGACATAGGGCTGAAAGGCCGGCATGGCAATTTCGAGACCTTCCAGCGCGGAAAGCACGGAAACCGCCGGAGCGACGATACCATCGCCATAAAACATTCCCGCGCCCAGAGCGCCGATGGTCAAAACAACGCGCCCAGTCCAGCGCCGTCCACGCGTAACGCTCATCGCCAGCGCCAACAAGGCCATAATCCCGCCTTCACCTCTGTTATCGGAACGCAGAACGAAAACGATATATTTTATCGATACGATGACGACAAGCAGCCAGAAAATGAGCGACAGGACGCCAAGAACGTTCTCCGGCGTCAGGGCAAGCGGCGCGTCGCCTCCAAAAGCCGTTTTCAACGCGTAAAGCGGACAGGTGCCAATATCGCCGTAAACAATGCCAAGCGCCGCCAGCACAAGCCTGGCTTCGCCGGACAGCGCCGAATGATCTTTATCCGTGTTTTTCTGTACGAGCTGCGCGCACCACTGCACGCAAAGATCAAGCGTCCGCCGCAGTTTGTCCCGAACGCGTCTGAACACCATCAAAACGGAATATCGTCGTCCATATCGTCAAAGCCTTGCGCTTTTTTCGCAGGGGCTGCTCGCGGAGCCGCCGGAGCGGCTGAAGCGGGTGCACCTGCATAATCGGCCTCGCCTCCGGAGGAAGCAGACCGGCTGCCGAGCATTTGCATCTCGGCAGCCTCGATTTCTGTCGTATAGCGGTCCTGACCTTCCTTATCCTGCCATTTCCGCGTTCGAATACGGCCTTCAATGTAGATTGCCGACCCCTTCCTCAGATACTGACTGACGATCTCGGCCAGACGGCGATAGAAAACCACGCGATGCCATTCTGTCATTTCACGCTTTTCACCGGAATTTTTATCTTTCCAGCTTTCCGTGGTCGCCATGCGGATATTGGCCACGGCATCTCCGTTTGTCATATAACGGACTTCAGGATCGGCGCCAAGATTGCCGACAAGAATAACTTTATTGACCGATGCCATGATGTTCTCCAGAAAGATTCTCAAAACCGGGATTATAGCGGGCAATGACCGCGGCAGGCGCCACACCCCGCCCGTCACCGCAAACAAAAGACCCCCTCTCCCATTCATTGTAGCGGCGGCCATCCAAAAAGGCGGTCAAGGCTTCTTTCGCCCGCGATAAGTGCAGGCCGAAAGCGATTTTTACGGCAGCACTTTTTTGCCGAACCCGGTGTAAATCCATCAATTCCGTTCACGTGGCCACAGTGCCTCAATGAATCGGCAAGCGCACTGGAATCAATCCCGGCATTTCTTTTCGAAACAGAAGTTTTTCGGCCAGCGCCGGTTACGATGGAATAAAATTCCGGCTTCCGAATTACGCTTTTTCGCAAGACACATCTATCAAATCCATTAAATCTATCGAACGAATCGATTCAATCGTGGAGTCGCAATGATCTCAAAGAGTCTGATAAAAATTCCGCAAGGCGGTCAAAAAATCATCCCCGGACAGCGTGTTCCGGACAATCCGATTATCCCGTTCATCGAGGGCGATGGAACCGGCGTTGATATCACGCCTGTGATGATCAGGGTCGTCGACGCGGCCGTTGCCAAAGCCTATGACAGCCAACGGAAAATTCACTGGATGGAGGTCTATGCCGGGGAAAAAGCGCTAAAACTGTACGGCCCGGATGTCTGGCTTCCGCCCGAAACGCTGGCAACCCTCAAGGAATATTCCGTCTCGATCAAAGGACCGATGACGACGCCGGTTGGCGGTGGAATCCGTTCGTTGAATGTCGCCTTGCGCCAGGAACTTGACCTTTATCAGTGCGTCCGTCCGGTTCGTTATTTCAAGGGCGTTCCTTCGCCGCTCAAATCCCCGGAATTGTGCGACATGGTGATCTTCCGCGAAAATACCGAGGACATTTACGCTGGGATCGAATGGGCCAACGGCACGGCGGAAGCAAAAAAAGTCATTCGCTTCCTCCAGGAAGAAATGGGTGTTGGAAAAATTCGCTTCCCGGAAACATCGGGTATTGGAATCAAGCCAATTTCAGTCGAGGGCACCGAACGTCTCGCGCGCGCCGCGATCAAATACGCGATCGCCAACAAACGCAAGTCGGTCACGATCGTGCATAAAGGCAACATCATGAAATTTACCGAGGGCAACTTTCGCGATTCGGCCTATGCGCTTGCCCGGCGTGAGTTCGGAGGAAAAGAGATCGACGGCGGCCCATGGCTTGAATTGCCGGAGGGTATCGTAATCAAAGACGTAATCGCAGACGCTTTCCTGCAGCAGATACTGTTGCGTCCGGCCGAGTACGACGTAATCGCGACGACCAACCTCAACGGCGATTACATTTCCGACGCGCTGGCTGCGCAGGTCGGCGGCATCGGCATCGCGCCGGGAGGGAATATTTCCGACAGTTACGCCTGTTTCGAAGCGACGCATGGAACCGCGCCAAAGTACGCCGGCAAGGATTATGTCAATCCGGGATCCCTGATCCTTTCGGCCGAGATGATGCTGAAACATATCGGATGGCTTGAAGCCGCCTCGCTGATCGTCAAGGCAATGGAAGCCGCGATTCTGGACAAAATCGTCACATACGATTTCGCGCGTCAAATGGAGGGCGCGACAGAAGTCTCGTGTTCCGGCTTTGGCCAGGCGATGATCGAACGTATGTAAGCCCCCCCAGGAGACAGGCTGCGACGCGCGGGATTTTTCGGCAGCGCGCGGCGGCCTGAATCAGGGCGTCACTTCCGGCAAGATGGGAGAATCAAGCGAATGCGTGTCTGTGGCCGGGCGATCCATGTTCAGAAACTTCAGCTTTTCGGCGTCGCTCAGATTCGAATATTCCGCCCATTTTCGCTTGAGTTCCTGTTTTTTTTCGCGCGGCAATTGACGCGCCGTTTTGAAATTTTTGCGCGCCTCCTTCCTCTGCTCGAAGGTCAGCCTCTCCCATGCCTGCATTTGCGCCTGAATGCGGCGCTGTTCAGCGGGAGACTGGGAGGAAAAACGGTTGGAAATGCCAAGCCATCTTTTTCGGCGGGAATGCTCCATCGAATCCCAAGTGTCACTCAACGGAGCAAGCACGATTTTTTGCTGTACCGTTAATTCGTTCCATGCGGGCTGGGGCGGTGTTGCCATGAGCGAAGCGCTCTCGGGAGCCGCGCATGCCGTCGAGACAAAGATCACGCCGGAGAAAATCCCGGAAATCACTCTGATAAAGAGCGTTTTACCCATATGTCAAAACCTTTGTCCGCAAACACGCCTATGGGCAATTCATCGGCAAGCAACTCGCTATCGATGGCACTCATTTCGCTAATTTCCCGGTCGGCGACCCAAAGCGCGGAACAGACAGTAACGCTCAAAAGCAACGCGAAAGAATACAGCACCCGCCATGCGGGCGAATCGTCGGGAAGAATGTAGCTGCCGACAGCCGTAAACAGCGGCCAGCGCGAAAACGGCTTTTGGCAGGCAAGCGCCTGTTTACGCGCGGCCGCGAGACGCCCTGTCGTTTCAGAGGGCAGGTCGCGCAAGCCCTGGTTCAGGCATCGCGCGATTTTGAGGGCGAATTGATCTTCGTTCACAAGGTAATTCCTTTTTCCTTCAAAGCTTTGGCCAGCGTATGGATGGCGCGTGAGCAGTGGGTTTTCACGCTGCCTTGCGAACACCCCATCGCCAATGCCGTTTCCGCGACATCCATTTCCTCCCAATAACGCATGAGAAAGGCTTCCCGTTGTCGTCGCGGCAAAATTTTTATTTCTTCCTCAATGGCGTTGAGAATCTGGAAGCGCAGCATTTTTTCTTCCGGGCCATCCTGTGCGCGATACTCCTGATCCCCGGCGATCATTTCAATCGCTTCCTGTTCTTCTTCCCGATCTAATGAAAAAGATGAAAACAGTTTTGTCCAGAGCGAACGGACTTTGTTCCTCCGCTGAAAATCCCGGATAGTGTTCTGCACGATACGTTGAAAAAGAGCGGGAAATTCCTTCGCGGGACGGTCGCCGTATTTTTTAGCCAGTTTCATCATGGATTCCTGTACGATATCAAGCGCTGATTCCTCGTCGCGCATCGCAAAAACCGCCTGTTTGAAAGCACGGCGTTCCGAGGCGATAAGGAAATCTGATAATTCTTGTGATGTAGCCAGGGCTCAATTCCTTGAAACAGACATTTGTCCACGGAGTGGACATGGGAAATCTTGACCTATCGGGGTCAAGGCTTTAACGTTATAGGCTTTCTCAATTTCGACAAACGGGCGTGACCATGACCATGATGAACGGTGCTGAGATTTTAATCAGGTGCCTACAAGAAGAAAAGGTCGAGTATGTATTCGGCTATCCAGGCGGAGCGGTACTCAACATTTACGATGAACTGTTCAAACAGGACAAAGTCAAGCACATCCTTGTCCGCCACGAACAGGCCGCCGTGCATGCCGCTGATGGATTCGCGCGCGCGTCCGGACGTGCCGGCGTCGCTATCGTGACGTCAGGCCCCGGCGCGACAAATGCGGTAACTGGCATCGCGACAGCGCATATGGACTCGATACCACTGGTTGTCATCTCGGGCCAGGTGGCGACTTCGCATATTGGCCAGGACGCTTTCCAGGAATGCGATACGGTCGGAATTACGCGGCACTGCGTGAAACACAATTTTTTGATCAAAAACGTGCGCGATATCGCAATAACATTAAAGAAAGCATTCTACATCGCCAGAACAGGCCGTCCGGGCCCGGTCGTCGTCGATATTCCGAAAGACGTAACGTCGGACAGGTACAGATTTGAATATCCGGCGGAACTGCAGATGCGCTCGTACATGCCGATAACAAAGGGACATTCCGGTCAGATCAGAAAGGCCGTAAACCTGCTGCTGAAAGCAAAACGTCCGGTTATTTACGCGGGCGGCGGCGTTGTCTCGTCCAATGCGTCGGACCATCTTGTCGCCCTGGCGCGCCGCCTGAATTTCCCGGTGACCAACACGCTGATGGGGCTTGGGAGCTATCCGGGCACGGATTCCCTCTTCCTGGGCATGCTCGGAATGCATGGCACATTGCAAGCCAATATGGCCTCGCAGCATAGCGACGTTCTTCTGGCGATCGGAGCGCGTTTCGACGACCGTGTCATAGGGAACATCGAAAATTTTTCCGGGATGCAGCGCAAGATCATCCACGTCGACATTGATCCTTCGTCAATTTCAAAGCGCGTTCGCGTGGATATTCCGGTTGTCGGTGACGTAGCCGACGTACTGGATGCGATGAACCGCCTGCTGGACGCGGAACAGGATATGCCGGATGTCGGCGAATGGTGGAAAATGATCAAGGAATGGCGCGCCAAACAGTCGCTGAAATACAGCATGGGCAAAAGAATCATGCCGCAGTTTGTCATCGAGAAGCTCTGGGAAATAACAAAAGGCAAGGCGGTTATCGCTTCCGATGTCGGTCAACACCAGATGTGGACGGCCCAGTACTACAAATTCGACAAGCCGCGCCATTGGCTGAGTTCGGGGGGGCTTGGAACAATGGGGGTCGGATTGCCGTACGCACTGGGCGCGACGTTCGCCGGACTGGGCAAGCCTGTCGTCTGTGTTACCGGAGACGGCTCGATCCAGATGTGCATCCAGGAACTTGCGACAGCCAAACAGTATGGCTTGCCGATCAAAATAATTCTTCTCAATAATCATTTTCTTGGAATGGTACGGCAATGGCAGGAGCTGTTCTATGAAGGCCGCTATTCGCAGACCAATATGAATTTCCAGCCGGATTTCGTCCGGCTGGCCGAAGCGTATGGCCACGTTGGCATCCGCGTCGAACATCCCAAAGATATTGAGCCGGCCTTGCGGAAGGCTTTCGAAGATCACAAAAACGATCTGGTTCTGCTGGATATCCACACCTGTCCGGACGCCAACGTATTTCCGATGGTAGCTGCCGGCAAGGGGTTATCCGAACTGATGCTGGACAAGAACTCTCTGTAAAGGAACTCCGGTATGCGACATATCATCTCTTTATTGCTGGAAAACGAGGCTGGCGCACTTTCCCGCGTCGCCGGGCTTTTTTCGGCGCGCGGCTACAACATAGAAACCCTGACCGTGGCCCCGACGGAAGATATTTCCCTGTCCAGGCTGACTATCGTCACAAAAGGCGGGGACGATGTGATTGAGCAGATTACCAAACAGCTCAACAAACTGGTCGATGTCGTCAAGGTTGTCGATCTGTCCGAAGCCGCGCATATCGAGCGCGAACTGATGCTGATCAAGGTACGCGCCACAGGCAAGGACCGCGACGAAATGAAGCGCATGACGGATATATTCCGCGGCCGCATTATCGATGTCACCGATTCGATTTATGTAATCGAACTAACAGGAACATGCTCGAAACTCGACTCGTTCATCCATGCGATCGACCGGAGTCTGATCCTTGAAACCGTTCGTACCGGCGTGAGCGGCATAGGCCGCGGCGACCGGATATTGAAACTGTAATCCATTATTCTCGATATTATCTGGACGAAAGGAATGTTATGAAAGTTTACTATGACAAAGACGCCGATCTTTCCCTGATAAAGGGCAAAAAGGTCACCATCATTGGCTATGGTTCACAGGGCCATGCGCATGCCCAGAATCTGAACGATTCGGGCGTCAAAATAACGGTGGGGCTGAGAAAAGGCGGCGCGTCGTGGAGCAAGGCCGAAAAAGCGGGCCTCAAGGTTGAAGAAATCGGCAAGTCGGTCAAAGGGGCCGATTTGGTCATGATGCTCCTGCCCGACGAAAACATTCCCGCCGTCTATTACGGCGAAGTCGAACCGAACATCAGAAAAGGCGCTGCCCTCGCCTTTGCACACGGATTCAACATTCACTATAACCAGGTCGTGCCGCGTGCCGACCTGGACGTCATCATGATCGCGCCGAAAGGGCCGGGCCATACGGTACGTTCCGAATACCTCAAAGGCGGCGGCGTTCCCCAGCTGATCGCGGTGCATCAGGACAATTCAAAAAAAGCCAAGGATCTGGCGCTTTCCTACGCGGCCGCGAACGGCGGAACGAAAGGCGGCGTAATAGAAACAACCTTTCGCGAGGAAACCGAAACCGATCTTTTTGGCGAACAATGCGTACTCTGCGGCGGAACCGTCGAAATGCTCAAAGCGGGCTTCGAAACGCTTGTGGAAGCGGGTTACGCCCCGGAAATGGCCTATTTTGAATGTATGCACGAACTCAAGCTGATCGTTGACCTGTTGTACGAAGGCGGAATCGCCACGATGAACTACTCCGTTTCAAACAACGCGGAATTCGGCGAATACGTGACAGGGCCGAAAATCATCAACGAACAGAGCCGTCAGGCCATGCGCGAAGCGCTGGCAAACATCAGGAACGGTCAGTACGCAAAAAGCTTCATTCAGGAGGGATCATCCCGCTATCCGGCGATGACAGCCTATCGCCGCCTCACAGCCGAACATCCGATCGAGACCGTCGGAGCGAAGCTGCGCGAAATGATGCCTTGGATCAAGAAAAACAAACTCGTCGATCAATCCAGAAATTAACCTTTCATGAACGACAACCGCGCCGGTCACGCGCACAAGCGCATGGCCGGCCAGTTTTTTTAGGAGGTTGAAATGGACTATCCGCATCCCATCATCGCGCGGGAAGGTTGGCTGTTTATCGCGCTGGCGTTGGCAGCCGCTTTGCTCTCCTCGTTTTTCGACTGGATTTCCCTGCCTTTCTGGTTGATTTTCCTTTTTTGCGTGCAATTTTTTCGTGACCCTGGGCGCCGCATCGCCGGAGGGCCCAAAAGCGTTCTATCGCCCGCCGACGGACGGATCGTTGTCATTGAAGAAACCGAAGATCCTTATTTGAAACAGCCCGCGATCAAGGTCAGCGTTTTCATGAATGTATTCAATGTCCATTCCAACCGTTCTCCGATCGCGTGCGTCGTGCGCCAAAAATGGTACAACCCCGGCGCTTTTTTGAACGCGGCGCTTGACAAGGCTTCGCTGGAAAACGAGCGTTGCGCCCTGCGGCTCGAAACGACGGATGGCCGTAATATCACTTGCGTCCAGATCGCGGGACTGATCGCGCGCCGCATTCTGAATTACGCGGAAAACGGGGTCTCGCTGGCGGCTGGCGAACGTTATGGGTTTATTCGTTTCGGTTCGCGGGTCGATCTCTATCTGCCACGCGACTCACAAGTGAAAGTCGTGATCGGCGAAAAAGTATCCGCCGCCAGCACGATAGTCGCCGAATTGTCGTAACAGCGGGCGGCGGACGCAATCCGCCGCCATTCCTTTCTCATTACGTAAAAACGGCCTGTTCTTCCTCTTCCGGTAACGTCGTTGAAACTTCCTGCGGCGCGATCGAATAAATCTCGATCCGATTATTTTGCTCATCCAGCGCTGCTCTTCTGACCTCGCGAATTTCGAGATTCTCTTTTTCGACCATCAGAATAAGTTCGTCGGGACATTTTTTGAGCGACCCTGCAGGCACGACCAATAGCTCATTGGACCGCAAATTGGGGATGCTTGGCAGAACCAGCACGGACAGAGACGTCCCTTTACCATCCTCGCCATAACGAGGGATGCTTGCCGGAGCCGCCTGAGTCGCCAAAATCTGAAGTCCGATTTCAAGGTCTTCCTGATTTTCAGATATGGCCCAGCGGACGATGCAAATTTGCCAGTGGCCGCCATTTTCCGGACAAATGGCGGCGATGTCACCAAGGGCGATGTCTCCGGTTTCGCCCGAAATATGCATAATAGACAAACCGTCCGGACTTTCATTAATGACCATCCAGAGGGAAGGTTCGACAGAAGCTTCCTCCCCATGCTGAAACAGGCGCCATAACGTATCGATCTGTGTGCAAAGCATGATGCGATATTTTTGATTCCGGCGGGGAAAACGGCGCTGTCCCGGGCTGCCGAGATAATTGACGAGGCGGCGCAGAACATTGATTCCCGCGGAAGTCGACGCGAAATCAGGCAACCCGATTTTGTCCGGGGAATAGCCCGACTCCAGCAGCTTCATATGTTTCTGCATGAGATTGACCAGCAGAAAACATGAAAAATAATGGGCATTGGAGCGAAGAAGAGGCTGCTTCCTGTTGCACGCAAACGCGGGCGCGTCGCATTGCGGGTTTATCCAGAATATTGAAGGCGCGTTATTTATGTTGTCGAGCGTCGTTACATAAACCTGATCGGAAAAAAGCCTGAAATAGGATGAAATGAAATTGATTTCTTCCGAATTAAAGGAAGGTGGCTGAATACACCCCATGAGAATCGTCGCGTAATAGACATCCCGCAAGCTGCTCAGCACGTTTTTCGGCGTATTTTTCGAAATTTTGGACAAAAAAGCGATTTCATACACATGATGCAATTGCTGCCACATCCCCACCGCCACAGGAGACGCTATTAGCATGCTGAGATGAATATGGAGCGAAAACGCGTGCAGTATCTGCCAGAGCGCCCACTCATGAACTGACTGCGGCTCATCGATCCATCCCGCGTCGTTAATGGGCAACAGCTCCATCAGGTCATCGGCCAGCGATTGCAGAATATCTTGCATATTGCGAACCAGGTGCACCTTTTTTTTGGAAACGGGCAACGATGTCACGACGATTTCCGGAATGAGCGCCTGAACAACATCCACGCTGCGGGTACAAAGGCTCCTGAGCAAAATCAGGCGTTCAAACGCCTGTACCTCGCTCAGATGCAATGTGGCAAGGTGTATTTTCAGGAAGAGCAGCTGATCCGCGGGATTTTTGGGCTGCGGCATATCAAGCCACGCAAGAATAGTATCTATACCGCTACTCTTTTTCGTATCCGAGAAAAGCGTATCGTCGGAAGCGGCGGCTTCTGGGCTGGAAGGCATATCGATCATAAACTATCCTTTATTGGTTATTTAATCTGGATGTTCCGAAGCCTTTGAGGGTAACGGCACACCATCCGTACCCCTCTCTTGTTCCAATAATAGCACCTTGATATACGTTTTCAAGCCTTTTTACATCATTCGCTTCGGTTTGCAAGCGATCGTTGAATCCACGGTCGTTCCAGCCCGATGCCCCGCAATTTTTTTGTATTTTTCATGCCTGGGCGCAGAAATATCTGCTCGTACAGCAACGCCATTCTGGATTCCGCGCCGGATGTAAAATAGACGGATGTTTGACGATCGTTCAATGGACGCGGATTGCGCGCGATATTCAAAAATCATTACGGTTTCTTCGCTGAACCGCCTGGCGCGCGAGGCGCTTGAAAGCGTGTTTCCGTTGCACTGGGTGACGGGAGAGGTCTCGAATCTGGTTTCGGCCGCTTCGGGCCACGTTTATTTCTCGTTGAAGGACAACTACGCGCAAGTACGGTGCATTATGTACCGGCAGCGCGCACAGCTGCTCGGCTGGCGGCTGGAAAACGGACAGCATATCGACGTCCGCGCACACGTGACGCTTTACGAAGCGCGCGGCGATTTCCAGCTCAACGTCGATAACGCCCGAAAGACAGGCCAGGGAAATCTGTACGAACAGTTTCTCCGGCTAAAAGAAAAGCTTGAACGCGAAGGGCTTTTTTTGCCGGAAAACAAACGGGAATTACCGGAATTTCCGCGCTGCCTCGGCATTGTGACATCTCCACAGGCCGCAGCCCTGCACGATGTGCTAAGCACGCTCGAACGCCGCGCGCCGCATCTGGACATTATCGTTTATCCGGCGGCGGTTCAGGGGGCCGGCGCGGCTGAACAAATCGCCTCGGCGCTGTCCGTGGCAGGCATAAGGCAGGAATGCGATCTTCTGATTTTGTGCCGCGGCGGCGGCAGTCTCGAAGACTTGAGCGCTTTCAACGATGAAAAACTCGCTCGCACGATTCACGCCTGTCCGATACCGCTCATTTCCGGCATCGGGCACGAAACCGACTTCACGATCGCTGATTTCGTCGCCGACCAAAGAGCGCCAACACCGACGGCGGCGGCCGAACTGGCCGCGCCGGAGCGATCTGCCCTGACGCGTCTGCTGAATGACCACCGGCGATCCCTGAAACGCCAAATCCAGCGTATTTTCGATCAGAAAAGCCAACGGCTGGACGGTTTGGCGCAGCGCCTGCTGAGTCCGGAACAACGGCTGGAACGCCAGCAGGAAAACCTGCTCGGTCTCCGGCATCGCCTTGTTTCCGCATGGGAATTGAGCCATGCGCGCCATCGGAACGTTCTGGCCGGCCTGACAAACCGCCTGTTTCTTGCGCAGCCGGATACCGGCCGTTTGGGGCGGCGCGTCGACGCGCTCGCCCTTCGCTTGCGCGGCGCGTTCAAAAAAAACAGGGACGACAGATTCGCCGGTCTCTCCAGACTGGAAGCCGGCCTTGCGCATCTGAATCCGGAAAAAGTGCTTGCGCGGGGGTATAGTATCGTTTCCAACAACAGAAATGGAATCATTCAGGATAGTCGGCAATTGAAAACAAACGACTCTGTTGTCGTATCTTTTCATAGAGGGTCGGTTCGCGCCACCGTCATGTCGGTCACGCATGAAACCGGCGGCTTGCCGGAAGGAACATGAATAAAACAGCCTGGACAAGATCAAGGAGAACTCAAGTTATGGAACATGTACTCCCTACACTCCCTTTTACCATGGACGCTTTTACGCCCCATCTCTCAAAAGAAACATTCGAATATCATTACGCCAAGCATCATCAGGCCTACGTGAATGCGCTCAATGGTTTGATCAAGGAAAGCCGGTTTGAGAACGAATCTCTTGAAACAATCATTAAAAAAGCCCCTCCCGGCGCAATCTACAATAACGCCGCTCAAATCTGGAACCACAGCTTCTACTGGAACAGCCTGAAACTGGACGCCGCTCCGCCGGCAGGCGCGTTGGCCGCGGCCATTGAGGGAAAATGGGGGACGCTCGACGAATTCAAAAAAGCATTTCAGGCATCCGCCGTAGGCAATTTCGGCTCAGGCTGGACGTGGCTGGTCAAAAAACCGAATGCCTCGCTCGACATCGTCAACACCGGCCCGGCGGGCACGCCCCTGACCTCGGCAAACAAGCCGCTGTTTACCATCGACGTCTGGGAACACGCCTATTACATCGACTATCGTAATCTGCGCGCGAAATATGTCGAAACCCTGCTCAACAACCTCATCAACTGGGATTTCGTCGCGGAAAACTACGCCAATTAGGGCCGGGCGCTCTCGCACCCCTCCTTGCCGTTCGTGGCTCAAACCGGCCAGCAAGAAATTAGCGACAGCCCGGAAGGCGCTGTCGCTCTAACATCATTGGCAAGGGGATTGCATCCCCTTGCCAATGGCTACGGTCGAAACCCCGGCCTTCAGGGCGGGGTTTCAAACCGGAGTTAGTTTTACGATGAAAAAATCTGCCAAAAAACAGCGGTATCCCCTGTCTTTTTTCCCCATTTTCGTTAAAATCCCCTCCATCGGTTTACGTACAAAAAGAGACGCTACGCCAGACGGGCCGAAACCGGAATTTGTGTTGCGAAATCAAGGAGTTCAAGGAGCGTGTCATGAATTACCCCCCCCCCCGAGGGATTCTGTCCCTGGCCGCCTGCTAGCCTTCTCCCCACCTGCCTTCCAAAACGCGTAACGCCGTTCCGCTTGACAAGCGGAGCGGCGGCATCCCTGTTCTCGACGGGGCGAATCTGGCCCAAACCATTCAGCCGGTTTTGGCCTGGTCGCAACAGTAGGGCGTTCGCAACAGGGGAAACCTGCTCACCCCCCTGTAAATACCTGCCCGACGAATATCAAGAAATCCTGAGCAACGGCGCAGGCCAGTGGGAAGCGATTCGCAATGCCACATTCGAGATCAGCGAAAGCGGCCTGTCGCCCAGCAGCGACGCGGTACAAGCGTTCGAGCAGAATGCCAAACAAGCCGCGATCAACCGGGCCAGCGCTGAAATGGCTTACAGGACATCCAGTCAGCGATTCAACGACATCCAGGTATTGCTGAATCGGGTCAACACAGCGCCGGACGCGAAAGACATTGCCGACCTGCAAGCGCGCATCCAGGCGGAACAGGTGATGATGCAGAACGAAGCCAATAAGCTGCAGGCGCTGGCCCTGCTCATGGCGGCGCAGCGCGACCTACAAGACCAGCAAGCGAAGGAAATCCGCATGAATTCGGGGAAAGGCCCGATGCCCAAAGGCTGGTAATAAACAGTCACGGGGAGCAATCATGGCGGCCAGCGATTTCCATTTTTACTCGCGCATATTCACCGAATTGAGCGATGTGCTCTCGTCCTACGTGCAGGCCACAGCGAGCAGCGTTTGCGGCGCGATTTCGCCGGTCGCCACGACACTCCTCACGATCTACGTGATGTTGTGGGGCTGGTCGATGATGCGCGGCGGTGTCACGGAGCCGATCAGCAAGGTCTTGAATATTCTTCCGGGATTCAATGTTTTTGGCGCCGGGCGATATGGGCAGGGCTCAGAGACGATTTGGCCGGCACGAAGTTTAATCCGGGGGCTGTACTAGATTAGGGGTTTAAATGTCACACCAAGAGCGTAAAAGATGTAATTGCCGTGTTGGTGTGCCGTAATTGAATCGGAAT
>JAITGN010000007.1 GCA_031280565.1 Accumulibacter sp.
AAGGATTGAAAAACCATTCGAAGAAAGAATCAGGCTTGAAAAAACCATTCATGATCTGGAGCGTCCGTTCATACTTCGACAGGCTCAGCACGAACGGAGGATATGTTATTGAAGTTCACTACAAGCTTGGCAAGAGCGGGTTTTCCCTACCCGTTCATCCTGAGCTTGTCGAAGGATGCTGGTTAAAACAACGCCCTTAAGCTGTTTTTAAATCCAGAAGACACTTGTCCAGAGAATGCCTTTCCAACCCGTTCGTTTACAAGACGAACCGAAAACGCGCCTGTCCGCCATGCCGGTTTCCTGGAAAATCCGCGGTCCGCGTTATCCGGTTTATTGGCGCTCCTCGCGCTGGCCGCCGGGAGGTGGAAATTCCCCGTTGCTGCGAAAAGGGTTGATGTCCAGCCCGCCGCGGCGGGTATAGCGCGCGTGGACGGCCAGCGCCTCCGGCGCGCAGCGCCGCAGGATGTCGCAATAAATCCGCTCGACGCAATGTTCATGAAAACTGTTATGTTTTCTGAATGAGACGATGTAGCGCAGCAATCCCGGCGCGTCGATCGGGTTCCCGCGATAACGGATGACGAGCGTTCCCCAGTCGGGTTGGCAGGTCACAGGGCAGTTCGACTTTAACAGGCGAGAATGGACGGTCTTTTCGACAACCGGGCCGTCGAGAACGCGCAGAAATTCCGGCGCGGGCGAATACGTGCCGCAGTCAATATCCAGAACGTCAAGCGAATCGCCCTCCGGCGGCGCGAATGCCGCGCCCGAAGCGCGCGAGAAAATCTCGACGCCGACTTTTCCTCCGGCGGCGGCGGAAAGATCCTTCGCCAAAAGCGAGCGCACCGCATCTTCGTTGGGGAAAGACGTTTGATTGAACGAATTGAGATAGAGTTTCAGGGATTTCGATTCGATCAGATTGGGCGTCCCGGCCGGGACGCGGAAGCGGCCCAGCGCGACGACGGGTTTTCCTTTGGGGCCGAGCCAGGAAAGTTCATAAGCGTTCCAGACATCCTCGCCGGTAAAAGGCAGCGTATCCGTCACGCCAATTTCATGACGCGCGGTGCTGCGGGCAATCGAAAAAAGCAGTTCCGGCGCGTAATGGTCGACGTAATGGACGGATTTGCCCAGCGGCGAATCGAAATCGGTCGGCGTAGTCTGCATGGCGGCGGATTATACGGCAGCAGATTCGCGCCTGAAATCGCCCAAGCGGAACCCCATCCCCCAAAGGGATGCGAAATAGACAGCCACGCCCATGACGACAATCGCCGAAAGCCGGATCAGCCGTTCGGCGAGCGTGGCGCTCAACCACATCCCGGGGTTTCCGCCGGCCAGCCAGAGCGCCGTTCCCATGAGCGCCAGGGCGATGCCCAGCTTCATATAGAACAGCATCCACCCCGGCTGTGGCGCATAAATTCCGTGACGGCGCAGCCCACGGTAGAGCAGGGCGGAATTCAGGTAAGCGGCCAGAGCGATTGAAAGCGCAAGCCCGGCGTGCCTGAGCCAGCCAATGAACATCAGATTGAGCAGCTGGGTGACGGCAAGCGTTATCAGAGCGATTTTGACGGGCGTCCGGATATTTTGCCGCGCGTAAAAACCCGGCGCGAGCACCTTGATGAACAACAATCCGGGCAGGCCGAAGCCATAGGCGATAAGCGCTTCGCGCGTCCGGAAAGCGTCTTCGGCCGTAAACGCGCCATACTGAAACAGCGTGACGATCAACGGAATCGACAGGATCGCCAGCGCGACCGCGGCAGGCGCGGCGAGCAGCAGGATCAGGCGGAGTCCCCAGTCAAGCAGGCGGGAATATTCGCTGGAATTCCCGGAGGCGTAATACCCGCTCAACGAAGGAAGAAGAATCGTTCCAAGCGCCGCGCCGAGCAGTCCGACCGGAAACTCCATCAGCCGGTCAGCGTAATACAGCCATGAAACGCTGCCGCTCTCAAGGAAAGAAGCGAAAACCGTATTGATCAGCAGGCTGGCCTGCGCGACCGAAACGCCAAGAACGGCCGGCGCCATCAGTTTCAGGATGCGCCGGACACCGGGGGAATGGAGGTTCAGCGAAAAGCGTGGCAGCATGCCGATGCGTTTCAAGCTGGGCAGCTGGAAGGCGAGCTGCAACAGGCCGCCGAGAAAAACGGCGCAGCCCAGTGCCATGACGGGCTGTTCGAAAAAAGGTTCGGCGAGGAGCGCCATTCCGATGAGTGAAAGATTGAGCCAGACCGGCGTGAACGCGGGGAGGGCGAAGCGCCCCCACGTATTGAGAATTCCGCCGGAAAGCGCGACCAGCGACACGAAAAGGATGTAGGGAAAAGTCAGGCGCGTCAGTTCGACGGTCAGGGCGAACTTCGCGGCATCCTCCGCGAACCCCGGCGAGGAAACATAAACGAGAAAAGGCGCGGCAACGACACCAATCACAGTAACGGCAAGCAACACGAGAAAAAGCAGCGTCGCGACATGGTCGATGAGTTCCTTGACCGCCTGCGGGCTTTCCCTGTTTTTATATTCCCCAAGGATCGGGACGAATGCCTGGGAGAAAGCGCCCTCGGCAAAAAGACGCCGCAGCAGGTTCGGGAGTTTGAACGCGACAAAAAACGCGTCGGACATCATCCCCGCTCCGAACGTCCGCGCGATGACGAAATCGCGCAGAAAACCCAGAACGCGCGAAAGCAGGGTCATGCCGCTGACCGTGGCCAGGGTTTTGAGAAGGTTCATCGCAAGACCAACGCCGGTTTGAAACCCCGCCCGGAAAAAGCGGCGGGAAGCACGTCCCGGCCAGAGTAGCGGGATTTTGGCAGGTACTCTTTGGGGCGGGAGGAGAGAAAACTTCCAGACGCGTTCGATTGACAGGCATGAAAGCCTGCCGTTGATTTCTTGCTGTCCATTTATCACTGGTTTCCGATTCAGGCGTTACATTATCCAGGGTTTTCCGCAAAACCGGGCGGCTTTATACTTTATCCGTTCGTACTGAGCCTGTCGAAGTAGGAACGGATGCTCCAGGGCGTAAACGGCCTTGCCAATCCTTGGCTTTCGACAGCGTCTGTTTCCGTTCGTGCTGAGCTTGTCGAAGTATGAACGGACGCTCCAGGGCGTAAATGGCCTTGCCAATCCTTGGCTTTCGACAGAGCCTGTTTCCGTTCGTGCTGAGCCTGTCGAAGTATGAACGGATGCTCCAGGGCATAAATGAGCTTTCCAGTCCTTACCCTTCGACACGCTTCCTCCATCAGGCTCAGGACGGGGCGGATGGATTGGAAATGGGGTCTCCGGAAACCCAAGGAGATTGAAAATGGCTTAAGGACGTTATTTTAATTAGCATCCTTCGACAAGCTCAGGATGAACGGGTGGGGAAAAACCCGCTTGCGCCCAACCTGCCGAACCATCAACAACGTATATCTCCGTCCACACTGATTTTGTTGAAACACATCGACAACACCCATCTCCGTTCGTGCTGAGCCTGTCGAAGTATGAACGGACGCTCAAGGGCGTAAATGGACTTTCAAATCCCCACTCTTTCTTCGAATCGTTTTTCAATCCTTACCCTTCGACAAGCTCAGGACAGGCAGGGCGAACGGATTGAAAAACATGGCTTCGACACGCTTCCTCCATCAGGCTCAGGGCGGGGCGAACAGATTGCAAATGGGGTCTCCGGCAGCTCAAGGAGATTAAAAATGGCTTAAGGGCGTTGTTTTAATTAGCATCCTTCGACAAGCTCAGGATGAACGGGTGGGGAAAAACCCACCCGTGCCCAACCTGCCGAGCCATCAACAGCGTATATCTCCGTCCACACTGATTTTGTCGAAACACATCGACAACACCTATCTCCGTTCGTGCTGAACGTGTCAAACCCCCGACAACACCGATCTCCGTTCGTGCTGAGCTTGTCGAAGTATGAACGGACGCTCAAGGGCGTAAGTGGCCTTTCCAATCCTTGGCTTTTGACAGTGCCTGTTTTCGTTCGTACTGAGCCTGTCGAAGTATGAACGGACGCTCAAGGGCGTAAATGGCCTTGCCAATCCTTGGCTTTCGACAGAGCCTGTTTCCGTTCGTGCTGAGCCTGTCGAAGTATGAACGGACGCTCAAGGGCGTAAACGGCCTTGCCAATCCTTGGCTTTCGACAACACTTATCTCCGTTCGTACTGAGCCTGTCGAAACATGAACGGACGCTCCAGATCGCAGGTAGTCTTTCCAATCCGCTTGTGCTGAGTCTGCCAAATCATCGACAACACTTATCTCCATTCGTACTGAGCTTGTCGAAGTATGAACGGACGCTCAAGGTCGTAATGGCCTTTCCAATCCCAACTCATCGAATCGTTTTTCAATCCTTACCCTTCGACAAGCTCAGGGCGAACGGATTGAAAAACATGGCTTCGACACGCTTCCTTCGACAGGCTCAGGACAGGCAGGGCGAACGGACTGGAAAGGTATTCTTCGACAAGCTTCCTTCGGCAGGCTTGGTGCGAAGGGCTTTTTTCGGCGCACTCGCTGCGAGCGGCAGCGCGGTCGAATCAGAACCCGACGTAATTACGCAATTGAATCAGAGCCCGGTCGATATGCCGCGCATGAATTCGCGGGCTTCGCCTTTAAGCAGGAAGCGGTTGCCGAGCGCTGCTTCCAGTTTTTTCCGGTGGATGGCCCAGTCGCGGCCGTCACGCTGGTCGTTGTCGAAATCGAACACGATCAGCCGCGGCATCTCGTTGATCCGGAACGGGCCGTTTTCCGCGACGCGGTGCATCAGGTCAATGGAAACGGCGTCGTACCTGTCCCACGTCCAATAAAAGCCCGTCAGGTTTTTGCAGACGGCGCGGTAGACGTTTTCCAGTTCTCTGGCATGCTGGACGATCAACTCCCGGTAGCGTTCGATCCGTTCGAGCACGGGGGGCCGTCCTTCGCCCGCGTTCCGGATTTCCGGACTGGAAAAAGGGCGGGCCACGTAGAAAACGAGTTCCGCGCCGTCAGATGCGTCGCTGGCGGCGCGCAGGGCAGCGAAATCGATTTTGTCTTTCTGTCCGTGTTCGTCGACTCCCAAAACAATGTCGAGGTCAATCACGTTCCAGTTACTTCGGATGATCCGGTAAAGCAGCGCCTGTCCGCCGCTGGCGTAGGGGCGGGCGGCGCGTTTCAGCGCAGCGATGTCCAACAGATCGTTGAGAAAAAACGTGGATGCGTTGGGGAAGCTGACCGTGCCGCCATGAACGCGGAGCGCGGATTTTGGCAGATCGTGGCGCAGCAGGTATTTGTAATGTATTTCCCCGACGATCCGGTCTCCGTGAAGCTCAATTTTCAGCAGGCTGTCGCCGTTCCAGTAAACCTCGATGCATGCGTTCCGGATGGTGATGAAAAGATCGGTGTCGGAAGCGAGGAGTTTCCACCAGCGGCAAGTATCGTATTCCGCGTTTAGCCGCTTGGCGAATTCGTCGTTGACGCCGCGATTGAAAACGAACATGGCTGCCTGCCCATTTCCCATTTTTAGAGTTTGAAGAAGTGTTCCCGATAATACTTCAGTTCTTCGATTGATTCACGAACATCCACGAGCGCCGTATGATTGGCCTTCTTTTCGAATCCTTTGGCGATGGCGGGCTTCCAGCGTTTGCAAAGCTCCTTGATTGTGCTGACATCAAGGTTGCGATAGTGAAACCAGGCTTCCAGTTCCGGCATGTAACGCGCCATGAAGCGGCGATCCTGGCCGATGGAGTTGCCGCACATCGGCGTCGTGTTTTGCGGCACATGGCGCTTCAAAAAAGCCAGCGCTTCCGTTTCGACTGCCACTTCGTCGAGCGTCGAGGCGCGAACTTTATCGACAAGGCCCGATCGGCTATGCGTCGCTTTGTTCCAGGCGTCCATTCCATCAAGCAGCGCGTCTGTCTGATGAATGACCCAGACAGGCGATTCTTCCACGCTGTTCAAAGCGCTGTCGGTAACGATCATCGCCATTTCGATGATCCGTTCGCCTTCCGGATTGAGTCCGGTCATTTCCATGTCGAGCCAGACGAGATGGTTTGCGTTCTGTGCCATATAATTCGCGTAATTCCGGAAAACTTCTATTCTGTCACAACTTCGATGCCCGCTTCGTCATTCTTCTCCGCGATTTTTACAGGCGCGCTTTCCCTGACGGCGCTATTGCGTCTTTGGCTCTCGTGGAGGCAGATTCACCATGTCGGCGCGAACCGCGGCAGGGTTCCGGAATTTTTTTCCGGACGGATTGATCTTGTCTCGCACCAGCGAGCCGCTGATTACTGTGTCACCAAAACGAAATTCGGCGTTGTGTCCCTGGCCGCTGAAATCGTGCTGATTCTCGCGCTGACGTATGGCGGCGGCCTTCAGGCGGTGCACGTTTTCTGGTCGGCGCGTCTGGATGGCGGGTTTTACGGTGTCGCGCTGATTTTGAGCGTGATGTGCGTCTCCGGCATTGTTGATCTGCCGTTTTCGCTCTACGCTCAATTCGTGATCGAGGAAAAATTCGGCTTCAACCGGATGACGCTCAGGCTGTTTTTCATCGACCTTGCGAAACAGGCGGTTCTCGGGCTGTTCATCGGAGCGCCGGTTCTGTTCGCCGTTCTCTGGCTGATGGAAAAAATGGGTTCCGCGTGGTGGTTTTACGTCTGGCTGTTCTGGTGCGGTTTCAATCTCCTGATACTTTTTGTTTATCCCGCCTGGATCGCGCCGCTCTTCAATACATTTACCCCGCTTGACGACGAGGCGCTTCGGGCGAGAATCGACGCCTTGCTCGAACGCTGCGGCTTTGCCGCGTCAGGCGTATTCGTCATGGACGGGTCGAAGCGATCAAGCCACGGCAACGCCTATTTCACGGGCTTTGGCAAAACGAAACGCATCGTTTTTTTCGATACGCTGCTAAAGCGTCTCGATCCGTCCGGCATCGAAGCCGTTCTCGCGCATGAACTCGGGCATTTCAGGCATCGGCATGTCGTCAAACGCATCGCGCTGCTTTTCCTGGCGTCGCTCGCGTTGTTGGCCGCGCTTGGCCAGCTATCCGGCGCCGAATGGTTTTACCGCGGTCTGGGGGTTGAAGCGTCCGGCACGGCGTTGGCACTGAATCTTTTTTTTCTGGTCTCGCCGGTTTTTGTTTTTCCGCTGACGCCGCTGATGAGCCTGCTCTCGCGCGAAAACGAATTCGAAGCCGACCGGTACGCGGTGGAACATACCTCGGCGAACGCCCTGATAGACGCGCTTGTCCGGCTTTACGACGACAACGCCGCGACGTTGACGCCGGATCCAGTCCATTCGATGTTTTACGACTCGCACCCCACGGCATCCGCGCGTATCGGACGGCTCGCGGCCTCAGCGCCTTGAATGCCGAAGGAATGATCATCGCCGCGCACGGGCGGCAGTACCGTGTCGAGCTTCCGGACGGAAAAACGCGGTTGTGCTTTACCCGGGGCAAAAAAAGCGAAGTGGCCTGCGGCGACCGCGTCACCGTGGAATGGGCGGAATCCGACAGCGCTGGCGGCGTCATTACCCGCGTCGGGGAACGCCGTTCGCTTTTCTATCGCTCGAACGCCTTTCGCCAAAAGCTGATCGCGGCCAATATCGGCCAGCTCGTCGTCGTCGTCGCGGTTGAACCCGCCCTCTCGCCCGAATTGCTGACGCGCTGCCTCATCGCTGCCGAAAGTCAGGGACTGGAAATCCTGATCGTGCTCAATAAATGCGACTTGTCCGATCGGCTTCCCGCCGCGCTTTCACGGCTAAAAGCCTTTGAGCGCGCGGGCTATCGCGTTGTCCGGATTTCCGCGCTCCTGGGCGGGGATTCGCTGAAACCCTCGCTCATGCCTTGTCTTTCCGGACGGACAAGCCTTCTCGCCGGACAATCCGGCATGGGCAAATCGACCTTGATCAACGCGCTTGTGCCGGGCGCGGGCGCGGCGACGCGGGAATTTTCCGAAGCGCTTGATTCCGGGCGGCATACGACGACACGTGCCGCGCTTTACCGCCTTGACGCTGATTCCTCGTTGATCGACTCCCCGGGATTACAGGAATTTGGCTTGAGCCACCTCTCTTTCGGCGAGATCGAACGCGCCTTTCCCGAGTTCCAGCCTTTTATCGGCGCGTGCCGTTTCAACGATTGCCGCCACGACCGCGAGCCGGACTGTGCGATTCGCGCGGCTCTTGACCGTGGCGAAATCGGCAAAGAGCGTTATGCCGCATTTCGGGCGATCACCGGAAAATGACCGGATTTTTTCTGCCTGTTCGCCCCGCCTGTCCTGAGCCTGATAAAGGAAGCTTGTCGAAGGGTAAGGATTGAAAAACGATTCGAAGAAAGAGTGAGGACTGGAAAGTTCATTTACGCCCTTGAGCGTCCGTTCATGCTTCGACAAGCTCAGCACGAACGGAGATAGGTGTTGTCGGTAGTTTGACACGTTCAGTACGAACGGAAACAAGCGCTGTCAAAAGCCAAGGATTGGCAAGGCCGTTTACGCCCTGGAGCGTCCGTTCATACTTCGACAGGCTCAGCACGAACGGAGATAGGTGTTGTCGATGTATTCCGACAAAATCAGCACGAACGGAGATATACGTTGTTGATGGTTCGACAGGTTGGGCGCGAGCAGGTTTTCCCCTACCCGTTCATCCTGAGCTTGTCGAAGGATACTAATTAAAATGACGTTCTTAAGCTATTTTTAAATTCAAAAGCTGCTTGTCCGGAAAATGCCTTTCCAGTCCGTTCTCGTCCTGCCTATCCTGAGCCTGGAGAAAGCCTGTTTTTCAATCCGTTCGCCCTGCCTGTCCTGAGCCTGTCGAAGGAAGCCTGTCGAAGGGTAAGGATTGAAAAACGATTCGAAGAAAGAAGCAGGGTTGGAAAGAGTATTTAACAGCCTGGAGCGTCCGTTCCTGCTTCGACAGGCTCAGCACGAACGGAGATAAGCATTGTCGATGGTTTGACGCGCTCAGTACGAACGGAAACAGGTGCTGTCAAAAGCCAAGGATTGAAAAGGTCACTTACGCCCTTGAGCGTCCGTTCATACTTCGACAGGCTCAGCACGAACGGAGATAAGCATTGTCGGTGGTTTGACAGGCTCAGCACGAGCAGAGCAGATTTTTTTCGACCAGCAAGAAATTAGCGACAGCCCTTCAGGGCTGTCGATCTAACATCATTGGCAAGGGGTTTGCATCCCCTTGCCAATGGCTAGGGTCGAAACCCCGGCCTTGAGGCCGGGGTTCCAACCTCCGCACCGCCCTGAAGGGCGGGGGTTCAAACCGGAGTTAGTTTTACGATGAACGGCGGGGGAAGGATCACCGCGAGCGGCGATTCTCCGGTTTTTGGAGCGGATTGTCCGCCAGGCTGCCATAACTCGCTATAATGCCTAGTTTTTCAGGCGTGGCCTTGTGTTTCGCATGTTTGTGTATCGCGGTTTCCCTTCGGAACGGAGTGTCGCCGGAACGGCGCTGGCTATTGGCAACTTCGACGGTGTCCATGTCGGGCATCGCGCTTTGCTGACGCGGCTTGTCGCGGTCGCCAAGGAAAAAGGACTGTCTCCGGCGGTGTTGACGTTTGAGCCGCATCCGCGTGAATTTTTTGAAGGGGTATCCGCTCCGCCACGTCTTTCGACGCTCCGCCAAAAACTCGCATGCATCACGGCGGAGGGCGTCGAGTGCGCGTTCGTTCGCCGCTTCGACCGTCATTTTGCGGCGCTTTCGGCGGATGATTTCGTCGATCGCGTCCTGGTGGAAAAGCTGCACACCGCGTATCTGATCGTCGGTGGCGATTTTCGGTTCGGCGCGGGCCGCGAAGGGAATTTCCAGAGCCTGCGCGATGCCGGGCGAACGCGGAATTTCGAGGTCGAAGCCATGTCCCCCGTGATGCTTGACGGCGAGGGCCGTGTTTCGAGTTCGGCGATACGGAAAGCGCTCCAGGAAGGGAAACTCAATCGCGCCGGAGATTTGCTGGGGCGTCCGTATTCCATTACCGGACGCGTCATCCGTGGAGCGAAGCGCGGGCGCGAGATGGGCGCGGCGACAGCCAATATCCGCATTCGCGACGGCAAATCACCGCTGTTCGGCGTATTCGCCGTCGAAATTTCCGATTCCGGCGGGGCCGTCTGGCGGGGCGTCGCGAATCTCGGTTTTCATCCGAGCGTTGATGAAGCGTCCAGTCCGTTGCTTGAAGCGCATCTTTTCGATTTTTCCGGCGACCTTTATGGCCGCCGTCTGACCGTCAGTTTCATTCACAAAATCAGGGACGAGATCCGTTTTTCCGGACTCGACAGCCTCAAGGCGCGGATTGCCGACGATATCGCGGCGGCAAAACGTTTTTTTCAGCTTTCAAGTTGAGCGACAGCCATGACCGATTACAAAAAAACACTGAATCTTGCCGAGACGCCTTTTCCGATGCGCGGCGATCTGGCAAAGCGTGAACCACTCTGGGTCAATGAGTGGCAGGAAAAGAAACTTTACCGGCGAATCCGCGAAGTCAGCCGTGGACGTCCGCGTTTCGTGTTGCACGACGGGCCGCCCTATGCCAACGGCGATATCCATACCGGCCATGCGGTCAACAAGATTCTGAAGGACATCATCGTCCGCTCGAAAACGATGGCCGGTTTCGACGCGCCCTATGTTCCGGGCTGGGACTGTCACGGCCTGCCGATTGAGCACCAGATCGAAAAGCTGCACGGAAAGAACATCCCGGGCGACCAGGTTCGCGCGCTGTGCCGCGCCTTCGCGCAGGAGCAGATCGAGCGCCAGAAGCGGGATTTCGTCCGGCTCGGCGTCCTGGGCGATTGGGATACGCCTTACCAGACCATGCGTTTCAAAACGGAAGCGGATGAAATCCGCGCGCTCGGAAAGATTCTGGAAAAAGGCTATCTCTATCGCGGGCAGAAACCGGTCAATTGGTGTCTCGATTGCGGTTCGGCGCTGGCGGAAGCCGAAGTCGAATACGAAGACAGGGAATCGCCCGCGATTGATGTCGCGTTCGCGCTTGATTCCGGGGATTCGGAAAAACTGGCGAAAGCGTTTGGGGTGGAACGTGTTTCAATCCCCGTATTTGCTGTGATCTGGACGACCACGCCGTGGACGCTGCCGGGAAACGAAGCGATCAGCGCGCATCCGGAATTTGTCTACGATCTCGTCGAAACCGCGAAAGGCGCATTGATTCTCGCGCGCGAGCTGTCGAATGTCTGCGCCGGACGTTACGGCCTCAAGGGAAAGACGCTCGGTTCGGCCAGGGGCGCGGCGCTCGAACATCTCTCGTTTCGCCACCCTTTCCAGGAGCGAAGCGTGCGCGTCGTTCTCGGGACGCATGTGACCGGCGACGCGGGCACGGGCCTGGTTCATACCGCGCCGGCTTTCGGCGTCGACGATTACCGGATCGGGCTGGCGTATGGATTGCCGGCAGCCAACCCGGTCGGTGACGACGGAAGGTTTACCGGCGCGGCGCCCGCGCTTTCGGAAGCGGCGCTTGCCGGAAAAACGGTCTGGGAAGCCAACCCGCTGATCATAAAGGAGCTGGAATCGCGTGGCGCGCTGCTTGCGGCTGAACGCATCCAGCACAGTTATCCGCATTGCTGGCGGCATAAAACGCCGATCATCTTCCGCGCAACGACGCAATGGTTCATCGGCATGGAGCGCAAGGCCGCGGGCGGAGACGAAACCTTGCGCGCCATTGCGGGCCGCGCTGTCGACGAGACGGATTTTTTCCCTTCCTGGGGGCGCGCGAGGCTCGAAGCCATGATCGCGGCCCGCCCGGATTGGTGCGTTTCGCGTCAGCGCAACTGGGGCGTGCCGATCCCGTTTTTTCTCGACAGGGAGACGGGCGAACCGCATCCGCGCACGCCGGAACTTCTCGAACAGGTCGCCTTGCGCGTCGAAAAATCCGGAATCGAAGCCTGGTTTTCTCTCGAACCCTCCGAACTGCTTGGCGACGAAGCGCCGCGCTATCGCAAGATGACCGACACGCTTGATGTCTGGTTTGATTCCGGCGTTACGCATCTTTCGGTGATGCGCGGTTCGCACGAAGCCGATTGCGCCTATCCCGCTGACATGTATCTCGAAGGGTCCGACCAGCACCGCGGCTGGTTCCAGAGTTCGCTGCTGACGGGCTGTGCCATCGATGGGCGTGCGCCGTACAAAGCCTTGCTCACGCATGGTTTCGTCGTTGACGGCAAGGGACTCAAGATGTCGAAATCGCGCGGAAACGTGATTGTTCCGCAAAAAGTCTCCGGCGCGCTCGGAGCGGAAATACTGCGGCTCTGGACGGCTTCGACCGACTATTCGGGCGAACTGTCGATTTCAGACGAAATCCTGAAACGCGTGGTCGAAGCTTATCGGCGCATTCGCAACACGCTGCGTTTTCTCTTGGCGAACACCTCGGATTTTGACCCGGAGACCAACGCGCTTCCCCTCGCCGAATGGCTTGAAATCGACCGTTACGCGCTTGCTGTGACGCGGCAGATGCAGGAGGAATGCGAGGTGGATTACGCGCGCTTTGAATTCCACCGCGTCGCGCAATCGCTGCAAACCTTTTGTTCTGAAGACCTTGGCGCGTTTTATCTCGACATCCTCAAAGACCGTCTTTACACGACGGCGGTGGATTCGGGCGCCCGGCGCTCGGCCCAGAGCGCGTTGTGGCATATCGCGCGGACGCTCATAAAACTGATGGCGCCGGTTCTTTCGTTTACGGCGGAAGAAGCCTGGCGGGTGTTTTCGGGCGACAACGAGGATTCCGTGATGTTCCACACCTGGGAAGCGCTTCCCGGATCGCCGGACGAGGCGATTCTGCTTGAAAAATGGGCGCGTATTCGCCGCTGTCGCGCCGATGTGACCCGCGCGCTCGAAGCGCTTCGCGTCGAGGGGAAAATCGGCTCATCGCTTCAGGCCGAAGTCACGATTTACGCGGAAGGCGAAAAATACGACGCGCTGGCCTCGCTGGGCGGCGACCTGCGTTTCGTTCTGATCTGTTCGAAAGCGCGTGTCATTCGTTCCTCAGTCGACAAGCTCGAATGCGCCGCGCTCAATGCCGAAAAATGCGAACGCTGCTGGCACGTCAGCGAAGAAACCGGCGTCGATCCGGAACATCCCGGACTTTGCGACCGTTGTGTCGCCAATCTGTACGGCGAAGGCGAAACCCGTGTCTGCGCGTAAGCGTTTCGATCATTTCGTTTTTTGGCTGGGCATCGCCTGCGCGGTTGTTCTTCTCGACCAGGCCAGCAAATGGGCCGCGCTGAAGTTGCTGCGGACGGGCGAAATTCAATACGTCGCGCCTTTCTTCAATTGGGCGCTCGCGTTCAATACCGGCGCGTCGTTCAGCTTCCTCGCCGGAGAGGGCGGCTGGCAGCGCTGGTTTCTTTCCGCGCTGGCGCTTGGCGTTTCCACGTGGATCGTCGTCATGCTCAAACGGCGCGAAGGCGGGACGAGATTCATGTTCGCGCTGTCGATGGTGCTCGGCGGCGCGCTCGGCAACGTTATCGACCGGATCAGCATCGGCGCGGTGGTCGATTTTATCCAGTGGCACGCGGCCGGTTATTACTGGCCAGCGTTCAATCTGGCCGATTCAGCCATCACGCTCGGCGCGGCGATCCTCGTATGGGACCAGTTCGCCAGCGGAAAAGCGGAAAAAAACTGACCCCCTTCCAGTTTCTTTCCAGTCCGCTTTCAAAATCCAGCGCGGACGGGTTTTCCCCCACCCGTTCATCCTGAGCTTGTCGAAGGATGGTTAACTAAAGCAACGTCCTTAAGCCATTTTTAATCTCTTTTGGTTTCCGGAAACCTTCTTTTCAATCCGTTCGCCCTGCCTGTCCTGAGCTTGTCGAAAGAAACCTGTCGAAGCCATGTTTTTCAATCCGTTCGCCCTGCCTGTCCTGAGCTTGTCGAAGGGTAAGGATTGGAAAGGCCGTTTACGCTCTGGAGCGTCCGTTCATACTTCGACAGGCTCAGCACGAACGGAGATGGGTGTTGTCGGTGGTCTGGCAGATTCAACGCAAACTGATTTTTAACCCTCTCACTACAAATGACAAAAAACGGGGAAGAAGATAAAAACAACGTCCTTAAACCGTTTTTAATCTCTTTGGGTTTCCGGAAACCTTCTTTTCAATCCGTTCGCCCTGCCTGTCCTGAGCTTGTCGAAGGAAGCGTGTCGAAGAGCGCCTTTCCAGTCCGTTCGCCCTGAGCTTGTCGAAGGGTAAGGACTGGGAAGGCAGGAGCGTCCGTTCATACTTCGACAGGCTCAGCACGAACGGAGATAGGCGTTGTCGAAGGCTCAGGATTGGAACGCTCATTTACGGCCTTGAGCGTCCGTTCATACTTCGACAGGCTCAGTACGAACGGAGATGGGTGTTGTCGGTGGTCTGGCAGATTCAACGCAAACTGATTTTTAACTCTCTCACTACAGATGACAAAAAACGGGGAAGAATATAAAAGCAACGTCCTTAAACCGTTTTTAATCTCTTTTGGTTTCCGGAAACCTTCTTTTCAATCCGTTCGCCCTGCCTGTCCTGAGCCTGTCGAAAGAAAGCTGTCGAAGCCATGTTTTTCAATCCGTTCGCCCTGCCTGTCCTGAGCTTGTCGAAGGAAGCGTGTCGAAGAGCGCCTTTCCAGTCCGTTCGCCCTGAGCTTGTCGAAGGGTAAGGACTGGAAAGGCTGGAGCGTCCGTTCATACTTCGACAGGCTCAGTACGAACGGAGATGGGCGTTGTCGAAGGGTAAGG
>JAITGN010000036.1 GCA_031280565.1 Accumulibacter sp.
AGGGGTTTGCATCCCCTTGCCAATGGCTACGGTCGAAACCCCGGCCTTCAGGCCGGGGTTCCAACCTCCGCACCGCCCTGAAGGGCGGGGTTTCAAACCGAAGTTAGTTTTACGATGAAAATCCCTGAAGCGGAAATTTTTGCCGCCCGCCGCCGGAGATTCCGGCTCACCTCTCGAAACAAGGCCCCGAAAAACATCCGCGCGACGCGGCGAAACAGAAGATCATGAAAACGTAACCGTTGTTGGGCAAAACACCCAGCCCTGGGCGTTTTCAGACCGGCATATTCATCACATCGTGATACGCCGTGACGAGTTTGTTGCGCACCTGCACCATTTCCTGAAACGAAATATTCGCTTTTTGCAAAGAAAGCATGACTTCATGGAGGTCAACATTGCCTTCGCCGGCGGCAAAATTTTCCGCCAGCGCGTCTGCGTTCTGCTGCGCTTGGTTGACGCGATCAATCGAATTCCTGAGCGCTTGCGCGAAATCGACAGAATTTTCCAGCGCATCCTGCCTGCCGCGCGCTTCAGCCGCCTTGCCGGAAGCCTGGGCCGCCACCGCCCGCAAGGCACTCAACATTTGATCGACTGTTTCCATTTTTTTCCTCCAGACCTGACATCGTGTCCATTCATCCCGCTATTATGTAGCAAACAGCATGCCAAATTTCGAGAATCATTCGATCAGGAATCCCGCCTCCCGGTATTGCCGAAGTTTGTAACGCAATGTCCGCTCCGACATGCCAAGGCGCTCGCCCGCCCGTTTCCGCGAACCGCCAACGGCCGCCAATGTTTCAAGAATGTGTTCCCGTTCCAGATCACGCAAATTCCCGCTTTTCGGCGTTTCGGCGGAAACAGGCGGGACGGCTTCCCTGGAAGGCGAAACGGCCGCGCTGCCCGCCGCGAAATGCAGCGCCTCCGGCCCGACCAGATCGCCCGTGGCAAAAATGACGGCCCGCTGCATTACGTTTTCAAGCTCGCGCGCATTCCCCGGCCAGGAATGTGACAGCAAGGCCAATTCCGCTTCAGGAGACAGGGAAAGTCCCGGTCTTCCGGAACGCCCCCCGTGCTCTGCGAGAAAATGCCGGGCGAGTGGAACGATGTCTTCCCGCCGCTGCCGCAAGGAGGGTATCGGCAAGGGGAAAACATTCAGGCGATAGTAAACATCTTCTCTCAAAACGCCTTTCGCCACAGCTTCCGCCATGTCCCTGTTGGATGTCGCGATGATCCGGATATTGAGTTCGACGGGCTTCTTTCCGCCAACACGCTCCACCTCGCGTTCCTGCAAGACGCGCAAAAGCTTGGCTTGCAGGCCGAGCGGCATTTCAGTCACTTCGTCCAGCAGCAAGGTTCCACCCTGCGCTTGTTCGAACTTGCCGGCCTGCGCCTGCTGTGCGCCGGTAAACGCGCCTTTTTCGTATCCGAACAACGTCGCTTCGAGCAGGCTGTCGGGAATCGCCGCGCAGTTGATCGCCACGAAAGGGCCATTCCGGCGAGCCGAATGGTTGTGAATAAAACGGGCGACCACTTCTTTTCCAACGCCGCTTTCTCCAGTGAGCAGCACTGTCGCGTCCGTCTGGGCAACGCGTTCGGCGAGCGCAAAAAGATTCCGGCCCAGCGGGTCGTTCGCGACAACGCGCTCATCATCCAGAACGTCAGGCAGACGGTAACGCGCGACATGTTCAAGCAGCGCCTTTGGCTCGAACGGTTTGAGCAGAAAATCACACGCCCCGGAACGCATGGCCTCGACAGCGCGGTCGACGTCGGCAAAGGCCGTCATCAACACGACTGGAAGATGCGGAAAACGAGCGCGGATTTCCTTGAGAAGCGCGATACCGTCCATCGGCATCATCCGGACGTCGCTGACGACAAGCGATACGGAACGGCGTTCCAGGATTCCGAGCGCTTCCTCTCCCCCCTGCGCGGCAAGGGCGGTTTGGCCCGCGAGTTCCAGCGTGTCGCATACCGCCTCACGCAACACGTCATCATCTTCGACGACGAGTATCGGCAGAGTCGGCGTCAATGTCATTTTCCGGTACCGTCCCCAGTCAAAATCATCCCTGATTCCTCAGCGCTAGCCGGAGTTTTCTCCGCCGCTCCCGCTGTCTCGTCCAGACAAGGAAGCCATACGACGAATTCCGACCCGTCTCCCGGACGCGAATGCACGTCGATGGAGCCGCCATGCGCCCGTACGACGCCCAGCGCGATCGCCAGGCCCAGTCCTGTTCCCTGGCCGCGGGTGGTAAAAAACGGCTCGAAAATCCTCGTTTGCGCTTCCGGGCCGATACCCACGCCCGTATCCCGCACACAAATCCGGACGCGCTGCTTAATGGTTTCGGCAACAAGGGAGACTTCCCCCGCGCGTCCACCAGCCGTTTCGCATGCCTGCAAGGCATTTTCCAGCAGGCTGAGCAAGGCGCCGCTCAATGCTTTCCGGCTGCCGGCGATTATAGTTCGATCCGCCAAAAAATGGAGGGAAAAAACGATGCCTTTCTCAAGGCAAAGCGGCTCTACCGTCTGCGCCACTTCCGCAAGCAACGACGAAACCGGAATAATCTCTCGCCCAAGGCTTTCACCCCGCGCGAACAGCAAAACATCCTGAATCAACCGTTCAAGTCGCTTTAACTGTTCCGCCGCTTTCCCGGCAAAGCGCGCTCTCGCGGATTCCGGAAGCTCAGGCCGGGCAAGATTGGCGCTATAAAGCAAGGCCGCCGCCAGAGGCGTGCGCAACTGGTGCGCCAGTGAAGCGGCCATTTCTCCCATGGCCGCCAATCGCTGGTTGCGCTCCATGTTCGCTTTCAGTTCGTGCGCCGCCGTCACATCGTGTATCAGCAACAACTTTCCTCCGGAAGAATCCAGCGGACTTTCGGCAATCGAGACGCGGCGCTGCTCGCCCAACCGCCATTCTTCCGGCGTTTCCACAGGTTTCAGCGCCGATTGGGCAGTTGAAGACCAGAAGCTGCCTTGCAGCGTCTCGCCAAACATCCGCCGCGCAGCCGGATTGGCTTCGCTGACCTTTCCATCGCTTTCCAGAACGACGACCCCGGCCGGCAATGCGTTGAGCAACAAGGCCAGCCGCTCGGAAAGCGCTTCCTTTTCCCTGTATTGCCGACGCAGTTCGCCGTTGGCGATGGCCAATTCCCCGGTCAACGACGCGGCGCGCGCCTGAAGCGCTTCGTAGGCCTGTGTCAGTTCCTGCGAAACCTGGTTGAAAACATCGAAAGCACGCTGAAGCTCACTCGCCTTTGAGTCAGAAGACGCATTTTGTGTTACTTTGTCCATTCAAGGCAAAATCGTGGAATTAACAGATATAATAGTAGAATATTTTCAGGCGATTTTTGTTTTTTATTTGACCGATTCCGGAATCCAGACGCTATCGACAGCATGCCCGCTACTGAAATCGACGCAACAATAACGCCACCATCCGGGCCCGCCGCGGAAAATCCGACGCCTGTGGAGAATTTGCCTCTGAAAGAGCGGCTGAGTGTCATGCTGTCACGCCTGAATGACCGGCAGAAAATTCTGCTGATGGTCTCAAGCGCGCTTGTTATCGCGTTGATCGCCGTCAGCGCCCTCTGGCTTCACAAAGAGGAATACAGGGTTCTTTTCTCGAATCTCTCGGAACGCGATGGCGGCGCGATCATCGCGGCGCTCGAACAACAGAATATCCCCTACAAGTTCAGCGCGGGCGGCTCTTCCATCCTGATTCCGGGCGAACGCGTATATGACGTCCGGCTTCGTCTCGCGGCCCAGGGCCTTCCAAAAGGCGGCAATGTCGGTTTCGAACTCATGGAAAACCAGAAATTCGGCATCAGCCAGTTCGCCGAACAAGTCAATTTCCAGCGCGCGCTGGAAGGCGAGCTTTCCAGGACAATTCAGTCGATCGCCGCCATCCAGGACGCGCGCGTCCATTTGGCCATCCCGAAACCAACGGTGTTTGTCCGCGAAGAATTGAAACCTTCCGCGTCGGTTTTTCTGAACCTGTATCCGGGCCGCTTCCTTGAGCCACTTCAGATCGCCGGAATCCAGAACCTTGTCGCGGCCAGCATTCCGAGCCTGTCTCCTTCGAAAGTCACGATAATCGATCAGAGCGGCATCCTGCTCTCACAGGCAAAAAACAAACTGCTGGAAGCCGGTCTCGATCCAACGCAGTTCAAGTATATCCAGGAAATCGAAGCGATTACCATCAAACGCATTGAGGATATTCTGCTTCCCATCACCGGCAAGGGAAACGCACGCGTCCAGGTGGCCGCCGACATCGACTTTTCCCAAAGCGAGCAGACGGCCGAAACACATCGTCCCAATACAACGCCGCCGGATATCGCGATTCGCAGTCAACAAACCAGCGAATCGTCAACCCGGACCCCCTCTCCTCAGGGAGTCCCCGGCGCATTGACCAACCAGCCGCCTGTTCCCGCGACGGCCCCGATCAATCAGCCCGAGGGAAACCAGCAGCAATCTGCGGCGTCCCCACCATTGAACATGCGCAAGGATTCGACGACCAATTACGAGGTCGACCGGACGATCCGCTATACGAAACATTCGGTTGGCGTTATCCGGCGGCTCTCAGCAGCAGTCGTCATCAACTACAGAAAAGATGCCAAAGGCGTACTCAAGCCTCTTCCCGAAGCCGAAATCCGGCAGATCGACGGCCTTGTCAGGGAAGCGATGGGCTTCAACGCGGAACGCGGCGATACGGTTTCCGTCGCCAACGCTTCATTCACGGCCGCCAGCGACGAAACCGAAACCTCGTTCTGGAAAAAACCGGAAACGCTTTCTATTCTTAGAGACATGCTCAAATACATACTGATCGCCGCTATCGCCCTCTATTTGATACTCAAGGTCATCCGGCCGCTCGTCAAGATAATGCTGAAAAATCCGGAAGACGAAGCCGAAGAAAAGAAGGCCGGCGCAGCCGTGGATGGTGAAGAAAAACAAGTGAAACAGACAGACGCCGAAACCGCCCCGGTCGTCTCCGGAGCGGAAAACAAGGCCGGAGAAGGTATCCCCGCGCTTGAAGGAGATTTGAGTTTTCTTCAGTCGCAGGACATTCTGACAACATATGAACAGATGCTCACCCGGATGAGGGAAATAGCCCATCGGGATCCAAAGGCAATTGCCGATATCATCAAGGACTGGACAGGCGTCAATGCAAACAACTGATGAAGGCGTTGAAAAAAGCGCGATTCTTCTTTTCGCTCTCGGTGAAGATATCGCTTCTGAAGTCCTGAAGTATCTCAGTCCAAAAGACGTCCAGAAACTCGGGTACGCGATGGCTGCCCTGAAGATCGTTCCGCGCGCGAGAATCGAAGAAGTTCTGGAGGAGTTTTACAAAACGATCACCGAAAAGGAACTGATACACGTCGATACCGACGCCTATGTCCGTTCCGTTCTGACGAAAGCGCTCGGCGACGACAAGGCGTCGAACCTCATCTCGCGCATCCTGTATGGAGGAGAAACGCATGGCATAGAAGGTCTCCGCTGGATGGACGCGCAGACTGTCGCCGACCTCATCCGGAACGAACATCCACAGATCATCGCGACGATTCTCGTTTATCTCGAGTACGACCACGCGAGCGCGATTCTGAACTGTTTCAGCGACCGCCTCCGGAACGACGTCGTTTTGCGCATCGCAACGCTGGACGGCGTACAGCCTACGGCCCTGAAAGAGCTGAACGACGTTATGCTCCAGCTGCTGGCTGGGTCGTCCAACATCAAAAAAGCCGCAAGAGGCGGCATACGTACGGCCGCTGAAATACTGAACTTCATGGGCACGACGAACGAAACATCCGTTGTTGACGCGATACGTGAATACGATGCCGACCTTGCCCAGCAGATTCTTGATGAAATGTTCGTTTTCGAAAATCTGCTCGATATTGACGACCGTTCGCTCCAGATACTGCTTCGGGAAATACAGTCCGACTCGCTGATTCTGGCTCTGAAAGGAACCTCCGATGCCCTTCGGGAAAAAATCTTCAAAAACATGTCGCAACGCGCAGCGGAAATGTTGCGCGAGGATCTCGAATCGCGCGGCCCGGTGCGTCTCTCCGAAGTCGAAGCCGAACAAAAGGAAATTCTCAAGACCGTTCGCCGCCTGGTAGACGAAGGTCAGATCGTTCTGACCGGATCGGGCGGCGAAGAGATGATCTGAGCATACCGAACCCATGCCAGGAATCATCCCAAAAGAAAAACTCGCGGCTTACCGGCGATGGGAAGCCGTGGATTTCGACGAAGACAGAAAAACGATAGACGAAGAACCGGAGCCGCCCGCCGCCGAACCCGCGCCTTTGCCCCCCGGCCCCACGCCGCCGCATGCCGAAATCGCGGCGCCAGACATCCCCGTGCCGCCCCCAGAAGAAAATATTCCCCCGGCAATTGAGGCATCTTCTCCCCCCCTCTCCGGCGAAGTTTCCGTAACTGAGGAAGAAACCCTTCCCGAGGAACCGCCCAATCTCCCGACAGCGGCCGATATTGAGCGCATGTATGCCGAGGCCCACCAGCAGGGCTATTCGGCCGGTCACGATGAAGGCATCGCCGCGGCGAAAGAAACCGCCGCGAGCATGGAAACCCTGATGGCCGCTTTCCGGCAGGCGCTGGCGGAGCTTGACCAGCGTATTGCGGAACAACTGCTGGCCACATCGATCGGAATTGCCGATCAGGTTATGCGGCAAAGCCTGCGCATCAATCCTGAACTCCTTCTCCCTGTCGTCATCGAAGCCATAAATGCGCTCCATCCGCGGCGGGAAGCGCCAACACTGACTGTCCATCCAGACGACGCCGCGATGCTTCGGGAAAATTTGAACGCCATATCGGGAGCCCAGGAGTGGGAAATCGTCGAAGACGCTTCCATTACGCGGGGAGGATGCCGGGTCGAATCGGGGGCCGCCGAAGTCGACGCCACGCTCGAAACACGCTGGCGGCGCGTTATCGAATCCATTGGCATCGATAAGGAATGGCTGGACAACACTCCGTGAATGCCGCTGCTACCGAAAATGCACATCTCTCCGCCTGGAATTGCTTTCTCAGCCATTGCGGCGAAGCGGCCCGTCTGGCCTCTCCGTTGCACCAAAGCGGCCGCCTGATCCGGATCAACGGGCTTGTCATGGAGGTTTCCGGTTTGAGGCTTCCTCTGGGCAGTTCATGTTGCATTCTGCCGGGCAACGGCGAGCCGGTCGAAGCCGAAGTTGTTGGTTTTAGCGACGATCGCCTGTTCCTGATGCCCACTGGAAACGCGTATGGACTTTCTCCAGGCGCGCGCGTCGTCGCGCAAGAAACGCTCGCACCCGAACCGAGGATCGACAGGCCGCCAACACTCCAACAACCGGGAACGAATCGCTCCAAACAGCTTCCCGTTGGCGAAGCGTTGCTCGGCCGGATTGTCGATGCCACGGGACACCCGCTTGACACATTGGGAGCGGTACGCGCGGAAACCACGCGCGCGCTTCAAGGATATCCCATAAATCCGATGCTGCGCGCGCCAATTGTTCAGCCGCTGGATGTCGGCGTTCGCGCCATCAACGCTTTGCTGACGGTCGGGCGCGGACAGCGGATGGGCCTGTTCGCCGGCTCAGGCATCGGAAAGAGCGTTTTACTCGGAATGATGGCGCGTTATACATCCGCCGAAATCATCGTTGTCGGCCTGATTGGCGAACGCGGCCGCGAGGTGAAAGAATTCATCGAGCAAATTCTTGGCAAAACGGGGCTTCAGCGTTCTGTCGTCGTCGCCGCTCCGGCTGATGTCAGTCCGCTTCTTCGACTCCAGGGCGCTCTTTACGCAACGTCGATCGCTGAGCATTTCCGCGACCAGGGCCGCCATGTGCTTCTGATCATGGATTCACTGACCCGCTACGCCATGGCGCAACGGGAAATCGCCCTCGCCATCGGAGAACCTCCTGTCACGCGCGGTTATCCGCCTTCTGTGTTCGCTCTTCTGCCAAAGCTTGTCGAGCGCGCGGGAAATGGCGACGAAGGCGGCGGTTCAATCACGGCTTTTTACACAGTGCTGGCCGAAGGCGACGACCAGCAGGACCCGGTTGCCGATTCGGCGCGCGCCATTCTCGACGGACATATCGTTCTATCGCGCGTATTGGCCGATGCCGGGCATTATCCGGCGATCGACATTGAACAGTCGATATCACGGGCCATGATCAGCCTGATCGAATCTCGGCATCTCGAACAAATACGCCAGTTCAAGCAGTTTTTTTCGCGTTATCAGCATTCCCGCGATCTGATTTCCGTGGGCGCGTATGTTCCTGGCTCCGACCTTGTGCTTGACCGCGCCATTGGACTTTATCCTTCCTTCGAACAGTTCCTGCAACAACCTTTGAGCGAATGCGCCGATTTTCGGGGCAGTCTCGACAAACTCTATGCGCTTTTCTGAAAAGGATGCCAGGTAAATTTTCATCTGTCGTCCCGTCTACTTTCCCTCTCCGATGAAAGCCTTTCCGCTCCAGACCGTACTCGAACTCATGCAAACGCGCATGGATGAAGCGACGAACCGGCTTGCCCAATTGATCGCCAATGAAAAAAACGAAAAAAACAAACTCGAAATGCTTCAAAACTACCGTCACGAATACGCCATGCGTTTTCATGAAGCATCCTTGAAAGGATTGACACCGAATACCTGGAAAAATTACCGGGAATTTCTTGGGTCTTTGGATGAAGCCATCAAGGTACAGGAAAAAGTGCTCGAACAGCAGGCGCGAAATACGCACCGCGGCCAGCAACAGTGGAAAGAACAGCAAAAAAAACTCAAAGCCTTCGACACGCTGGCCGAACGACACAATACCAGGGAAAAAATCAGGGAATCACGGCTTGAACAAAGAAACCAGGATGAATTCGCCATACGGTTGAAAAAATAGACCAATACCTGGCATGGATATTGCTGTCATCCGCATAGCCCAATTAACCGAAAACAGTCCATGCCGATCACAATCATTTCGAACCTGTCCAGCCCGGCTTCCGGCACGGCGAATGCTTCGTCCATCGTGCCCGAAGATACCGGGGCCAGCGCTTTTGCCAGTCTGTTCCTCGGACAATTGCTGGACGCAGAAACCCTTCCCGGCATAGACAGCGATAAGCGCGAAAACCGTTCTGGAGTTTTTGCTTCCGCCCTTCTGTCCGATGACTCCGGCGACGATACGTTTTCGCAGATAGGTGCCGCGACGCCTATCGTTCCCGAAATTCCCGTCGTTCCGATATTTCCATCCATTCCGGACATTCTTCCTTCGGATGTTCCCGAAACACTTCCATCCGGCGCGCCCTCCACAAGCGCGTTGCTTACCGCCGCGACGGATGTATCCTTGCCCGAAACACCGTTGGCGGCACAGGCTCAGGCTCAGCCCGCCTCCGGAGAAACCTTTCAGCGGGAATTGGAAAATCGTGCCGTCGTGCTGCCGATAAACGTGACTCAGGAAACCAGCGGAAACGCAGCACAGATGATTTCTCCGCGGACTGAAGCGGCAACATTCGACACATCGGCAAAAATTGCCTCTGCCCCGGCGGAATTCGAAGCCCCCTCCCTGGCTGCCATTACACCGTCCGGCGCGGCAAATACGGTGAACAACGCGCAGCTAACGATTTCGACGCCTGCCGGCAGAACGGAGTGGCCGGACGATTTCGGTCAGAAAATCATCTGGCTCGCGAAAAACGACAGGCAATCGGCGCAAATCACGCTTAATCCGCCTCACACAGGGCCGATAGAAGTTTCTTTGAATCTCGATAAAAACACAGCGAACGCGGTATTCGTTTCGGCCAACCCGGATATTCGGGAAAGCATCGAATCGGCCATCCCGCGTTTGCGCGAGATGTTCGCCAGCGCGGGAATCGAACTCGGACAGGCTCACGTCAGCGCGGAATCCTTCCATCAGCAAAAGCGCGACACAAATCCGGAAGCTTCCCGCCTGGGGAAGGATAACGCTATACTTTCCGAATCCTCCACCGGCGCGCCGCGAATCCGAAGCGGCATTTTGCCGTCCAGGAAAGGTTTTATTGATATTTTCGCGTAAACCATACGCGCACATGAAACCAGAATAATGGAGTATCGATAAATGGCAAATTCTGAAACGGCAGACGCGAACGCCCCCGTGCCAAAGAGCAGCAAAAAGGTGCTGATTCTCATCATTCTCGCGTTCCTCGCGGCTCTGGCGATCGGCAGCGGCATCACTTTTTTTCTGGTAAATAGGCAACACCAGGCGCAGAGCGAAGACGAGGATGAAGAAGAGGTCGTCGTGGAAAAACCCAAAAAAGCGGAAAGGAAAAAACCCGTCGCCAGGGAAACCCCCGCCCCCGTTTATACCGCAATGGACGCTTTTACCGTCAATCTGGTGCCTGAAAACGGCGAGCAGTTTCTCCACGTCGTTCTGTCCGTCGAAATCTCCGACGCGCCGGTAGGAGACAAAATAAAGTCATACACGCCGAAACTTCGAAACAACATCATGTTGCTTTTGTCATCAAAAAAACCGTCCGAACTGATGAGCAAGGACGGAAAACAGCAGCTCGCAAACGAAATTCGCAGCCTGATGAATGAAATCATCGAACCCGGCAGCAGCCGCGACAGGCCGGAATACGCCCCCGTCATTGAAGTATTGTTTACAACCTTTATCATCCAGTAAAACGCCATGCCTTCCGAGTTTCTATCACAGGACGAAGTCGACGCGCTGCTCCAGGGCGTGACCGGCGAAAACGGCGATGCCGCGGATGCTGCATCCAAAGAAAACGATGACCTTGCTCGCGCTCATCACTACACTTTGGGCACACAGGAGCGGATCATACGTGGCCGCATGCCGACTCTCGAACTCATCAACGAGCGTTTTGTCCGCAATCTGCGCCTCGGCCTTTTCAACTACATGCGTCGCAGCATGGAAATTCTGGTCAATCCGATCAAGATCCAGAAATACAGCGACTTTATCCGTAGTCTGGTTTTTCCGACCAGCCTGAACCTGGCCGCCGTGAAACCGCTTCGTGGAACATCCCTGTTCGTTTTCGATCCTGATCTCGTTTTCCGTATCGTCGATAACATGTTCGGCGGAGACGGCCGCTTCCATACCCGCATAGAGGGGCGCGAATTTACGCCTACAGAACAGCGTATTATCCATGGACTGCTCAGCGTCGTTTTTGCCGAATATGAAAAAGCCTGGAGGCCGGTATATTCGCTTTCGTTCGAATACATCCGCTCGGAAATGAATCTCCAGTTCGCCAGTATCGCGACCCCTTCCGAAATCGTCGTCTCGACCTCTTTCTCGATTGAGTTCGCAGGAACCACGGCAGAGATGCATATTTGCTTTCCTTATCTGATGATTGAACCGATCCGGGACTTGCTGCACAGCACAATACAGACCGATCACCTCTCGACGGATCAGCGCTGGATTTTCATGCTCCGGCAGCAATTGAAGGAGGCTGAGGTCGAACTCGTCGCCAACCTCGCGACATCGAGTATTACGCTAAACCAGATTCTGAAAATGAAACCAGGAGACATTCTTCCGGTCAACCTTGGCGACAAAATAACCGCGACTGTCGACGGCGTGCCGTTACTCGAATGCGATTACGGGCAGCGTGGCGGCCAGTACGCGCTCAAAGTCGACCGGTTTTTGACAATTGAAACAGAAGAAGCCCACGAGGGCGAGAAACAGACAGGAGAGCACAATGCCAGACACGACCGAGAACACATCACCTCCTGACAGCGAAAAGACCGAGACAGCGGCGGCGGAAGAAAAAGCCGCGGCGGCGACTGAATTTCCGGCGGAACCGCCGCGCGAAGAATCCCCAATGGAGCCGCCGCGTGAAGAATTCCAGATAGAGCCACCGCAGGAGGGGTTTCCAGTAGAACCGCCGCGCGCGGCGCCTGCGGGCGAACCGAAAGATGACGCATCGAACAAGTCCCCGCGGACGGCAAACATTTTTCCAAAATTCGACCCGCCGGCCGACAAAACGCTCATCATGAACGAGCTCGACCTGATTCTGGAAATCCCCGTTCAGGTCGCCGTCGAGCTGGGCAGGGTAAAAATCACGATCAAGAATCTTCTCCAGCTGGCGCACGGTTCCGTCATTGAACTGGACACGCTGGCAGGCGACCCTCTGAGCGTTTATGTCAATGGAACCCTGCTCGCGCAGGGCGAGGTCGTCGTCGTCAACGACAAATTCGGCATTCGGCTGACAGACATCATCACGCCTTCCGAACGAATGAAAAGAGTCGGACATTGATTTCCGGCGAAAACCGGTCGTGGTTCCAACCCGCCTTGACTTGCTTTAAGATAGTGCAGGAGTGAGAACCAATGACCGGCCTGCCGACTTGACCCGATATCGCAGATTTTTCCCTCTTTGCACCCGCGCTTCGCTGGGGGGCGTGCTTTGCCTTGCCGCCTTGCGGGCATTGGCCCAAACCGCACCGTTTCAGACGACGCCAGTCGAAACGCCCGGCGTATCGATCTCATCGGCATTTCAGATGTTTTTCGGATTGATACTGGTCCTCGCGCTTTTTTTCATCTGCGCTTTTCTCGTGCGCCGCTTCAATGGCGGAAAAACCTTTGGCCGATCGGGGCCTCTCAAAATCCTTGGCGGGCTGGCGGTTGGCCCAAGAGAAAGAATCCTTCTTGTCGAAATCGGCGAATCCTGGCTGATCATCGGTATCGTTCCCGGGCAGATCAAAACCTTGCACACGCTTCCAAAAGGCGAATTTTCCCTGCCGGAAACCAATGAAAAACCATTTGCATTCTGGTTCAGGCGATGTGTTGGAGATGCGCATGAAGAACAGTAATTCTTTCCGCGGTCTCATCGTCTTCCTTCCCGTCCTTCTGCTGATTCCCTCCCCCCTCTTGGCGCAGGCAGGCGTGCCTGCCCTGACAAGCACGCCCGGGCCGGGAGGAAGCCAAACATACACGCTTTCCATCGAAACCCTGCTGGCGCTGTCGGCCCTCACATTCATTCCTGCCGCCATACTGATGATGACGAGTTTCACCCGGATCATCGTCGTGCTGTCGATACTGCGCCATGCGCTTGGAACGCAAACCTCGCCGCCGAACCAGGTTCTCGTCGGCCTTGCGCTTTTCCTGACGTTTTTCATTATGTCTCCCGTTCTCGAAAAAGCGTATACCGACGCCTACCTGCCCCTTTCCGAAAGCCGGATAAACATCTTCCAGGCCGCCGAGCGGGGCGCAGCGCCTTTCAAGGGTTTCATGTTAAAACAGACACGCGAAACCGATATTGGGCTTTTTCTGCGAATATCCAATGTGCCCAAGGTCGAGAAGCCTGACGATGTTCCGTTGCGCGTGCTGATTCCAGCCTTCGTCACCAGTGAACTGAAAACAGCCTTTCAGATCGGTTTCATTATTTTCATACCATTTCTGATTATCGACATGGCCGTCGCCAGCGTGCTGATGTCCATGGGAATGATGATGATGTCCCCCATCATGATAGCCCTGCCTTTCAAACTGATGCTATTCGTACTCGTCGACGGCTGGCATCTTTTCCTCGGTTCTTTGGTAACGAGCTTCTCTGTATGACGCCCGAATCAATCATGACTCTTGGCCGCCAGGCCATCGAAATGGCGATTCTCATTTCGGCTCCCCTGCTTCTGACCTCGCTGACCATCGGTCTTATCGTCAGCATCTTTCAGGCGGCGACGCAAATCAATGAACAAACTCTCTCCTTTATCCCGAAGCTGCTCGGAACCTTTTGCGTACTGGCCTTCGCGGGGCCGTGGATGCTGCAGATACTGACCGATTTCATTCGCCGCCTCATAGAAAACATCCCGTTCATGATCGGCTGAACGGCGCATGATCAGCGTTACATCCGCCGAAATCAACGCCTGGATCACGGCGTTTTTTTTCCCGCTGGCAAGGATATTGGCCTTGCTCGCCGCCGCGCCGCCTTTCAACAACGCGAGCATACCGAGGCAGGCGCGCCTGATACTCGGCCTCGGACTCGCCATCGCTATCGTGCCCGCCCTGCCGGAGGCACAACCGTTCAAACCCGCCACAGGAACCGGCCTGTTGATTCTCGCGCAACAGATGCTGATCGGTTTTTCAATGGGATTTTCCCTGCGCCTCGTGTTCAACGCCGTCGACAAAGCGGGCGACATGATCAGCCATCAGATGGGACTCGGATTCGCGACTTCATACGACCCGCAGAACACCTCCCAAACAGCCGTCATTTCAGAATTCATCGGAATCCTCGCCCTGCTTCTTTTTCTTTCCATCAATGGACATTTGATGGTCATCGACACGCTGGCGCGCAGTTTCACGGCGCTTCCCATCGGCATCAACCAATTTTCCGGCGAATCCTGGCTCAACATCGCCAAAGCGGGCGGCATCGTTTTCTCTTCAGGGTTATTCCTCGCCTTGCCCATCATCGTTACCCTGCTGATAACAAACAATGCCATTGCCATTCTTGGGCGCATCGCTCCCCAGCTCAACCTCATGGTAATAGGTTTTTCGGTCATCATCCCGCTTGGATTCGCCTCACTGCTGGCCGGAACATCCTATCTCGGCCCCCCGCTGCTGGAACTTTTCGACCACGGCCTGCAGTCGATGCTGAAGTTCCTTGTACTTCGCTGACATTGGCTGTGCGCGCCGGCGCACAATGTTACAATGTTGCGCTTTCCGGCATTTTCCACCACTTTTCCGGCAAGCGATCTTCTTCATCTTTTTTATTTTCAAGGGGATTTTATGAAAATGCGATACCCATCTCTGCTTGTCTCATGTCTTTTTCTTTTGGCGGGCTGCCAGAATCTTGAAGAAACAGTGCAAACCGTTCTGAAGAACAACCCCATCAAGATTCCGGGCGCGTCGCCATCGATCAACGCGGAAGACTGCGGCACGCCGCAAAAACTCTTGAACAGCTACTTCGCAGCAAAAAAAGTTAACGAAGAGGCCGCAGAGGAAAAATTCGACGGCAAATGGTGCAGGGTTTCAGGAACGCTCACCAGCATCTCCACCTACTCCTTCAGTATCTGGAGCGAACCTGCGCTGGACATCGATAACAAGCTCGCCTGCATTCAGGGAACTGGCGAGGATCCACGGTACGGTGAAAAACGCCACCCGGAAGTCAACCGCACTCGTTCGATGCGATCCAGTCTGCGCAACGGTCAAAAAATCGAAGTGATCGGACAGATCAAAATGAGCACATGGCGGTCAAATACCTACACACGCATGCTGCCACTCGTTCAATGCAGAATTGTTGAAAAATAAGGTCATTTCACGCACACGCCTTGACATTCCGCTCTGGAAAGGGCGATGCCCTTTCCAGAACATTCCAGAATGCTCCGGAATCCGGAACACTACTGCTCTTCCGGAATACCCCTCTCCCGAAGTCCATAGCGTCCAACCCGAAATAGCCGCTGAGAGCGAGGTACGCCAATCAGCTCGCGTTTCTCCAAGAAGATGTTCAGATTTCATCTTTCCGCTGTTACATCAGACTGCTTGCCCATGCGGTATGGGACTGGTTCATCGTAAAACTAACTCCGGTTTGAACCCCCGCCCTTCAGGGCGGTGCGGAGGTTGGAACCCCGGTCTGAAGGCCGGGGTTTCGACAGGGCCGGAGCATGAAAAACCGTTGACAATCATGTGCTTACGACAATGGGTTGTAAACATTGCCGGTATCGGTTCTACTCTCGCTTTTTTATGGTGAGCGATGAAAGAGCCTGGAA
>JAITGN010000045.1 GCA_031280565.1 Accumulibacter sp.
GTCGCAGCGGCTCCGAAACCACGTTGGTATCGAGCAGGATCATTCAAGGCTCACAGCACGGGCCAGGGTTTTGTCGCGCACGTTCTCGAAGATGGCGAACTCTTCTTCGGTCAGCTTCACCTTGCGGCCAATCTCGGCCAGCATCGAACCGAGCTTGAGCCGGCCTTGCGGCTTCACGGCAAATTCCAGAATGTCGCGCATCTCGGCCTCGATGCTGCGGCCGTGTTGAGCGGCCCGCACACGAATGGCGCGATGTACTTCGTCGGGCACGTTTCGGACGGTAACGGATGGCATGTTTCAAAACCTCATTGTGATGTATTTTCTTGCACTCTAGCAGAATGCAAGCAAGCGAGCAATTATCGATCGCGCGCCCTTGCCCTTGTCCTTATCCTGGCGTTTCGTCTTCTTGACTTCCATCCGCGTTCGTAGCCGCGCCTCGCGCTGTTCCAGACCGGACGGCATCTGGCCGGCTGCTGCACTTTAGCTGCTGACAGGCAGCCCACCCGATCAAGTGATGTTGGATCGACAACAGGGGCGAAAGATTTTTCGCCCCTACTCGGCCTTCGCCTTGAATATCGCCCATGACAAAAATGCCATCGGTATTCATATCAGAAACCAGAAACCAATGCTCCTTGGGGCGCGAAAGGAAAGCACCCCCTTGCGTCAATCCCGCGGCGAACCCATATACGACAGTTGCGGACAATACGAGAACCCATTGATCCTTCTGCCAGCGCCATGCCTCCTTCAAGGCCGTCAGATAGAGCATGATCCACAATATTCCGCCAACCAGCCCGCCGGAGTAAAGCTCGGACAAGGTCAGGTTGTGCGGATCGGTGAATGTCTGATTCAGAGCTTCAACCCGTATTTGGAGCGGAGCGCTGAGGCCATGGCCAAACCAGGGTTTTTCCAGAATCTGCTCGATGGCATCCCTCCATATTTCGATCCGATACGATAGCCCTCGCTGAGTAATCGCCTCGGGAAAAAACAGAGCAGTACCACACCTGTCAGAATCGCCAGAATACCAAGGGTCGCCATGCTTTTCCGGTTCGCCATCAGAGCAGCCAGCCAAACAACGGTAAAGACAACGGCAACCAATGGCGTTCTGGATACCGTCGCAAAAGGCACGCATCACTTCGCGAGCCATGAACAACGGATGCCGTTTAGTGTATATCCAATCGTCCGGGATGCGACAAGTACCCAAATCATACGGAGCTTGAAAAGCGCCTGCCTGCATTTCTTATGGCTTACAATCTCATTTCCTGGCTCAAAACGCTAAAAGGAAAATCTCCCTACGACTTTATCAAAACCTTGTGGACTACAGAAGCAGAAAGGTTTGTTGCTAATCCATTTCACTTCAATATGGGACTAAACATTACTAACAGAGGAGGATGAATCATGAATACGAAAGGGTTGTTCACGGCATTGTGTTCTTCGTTCGCGCTTGCGTTTGTCGCTGGATGCGCGACGGAAAGGACCACGTCGGCGGGAGCGGTCGGCGTCGAGCGTCAGCAGATGATGGCGCTTTCTTCCGACGAGGTTAATGGACAGGCTGCGCAGGCTTATTCGGAAGTTATCGCCGAGGCGAAAAGTAAAAACTTGCTGAACCGTAATTCCGAAATTACGCGGCGCGTCCGCAACGTTTCCAACAGGCTGATTCCGAAGACCGCGGTTTTTCGCGCGGAGGCGCCAAAATGGAAGTGGGAAGTCAATGTGATTTCCTCGAATCAATTGAATGCGTGGTGCATGCCTGGCGGGAAGATGGCGGTTTATACCGGCCTGGTTGAAAAACTGAAAATGACGGACGACGAGCTGGCTGCGGTGATGGGGCACGAGATGGCGCACGCCTTGCGCGAGCACGGACGCGAAAAGGCCAGCAAGGCGGCGGGCGTCGGACTGGTTTCGAAGATCGGTGGACAGGTTCTCAGCGCGCGTACCGGCATAGCGACGGCCACGACTCAAAAAGCCTTTGAAACGATTGGCGATCTTGCGTTCATGCGCCCGAATTCGCGTGAAATGGAACAGGAATCCGACCGGATCGGAATCGAGCTCGCGGCGCGTGCCGGATATAATCCCAAGGCCGCTATCGCGCTGTGGGAAAAAATGAGCAAGGCGTCGGGCGGTTCCGGCCCCGAGTGGTTGTCGACCCACCCCTCGCATTCTTCGCGGATCGCGGACCTGACAGAATATGCTGAACGCGTCGAACCGCTGTATCTTGAGGCGACCGGCGGAAAGAAAAAAGCAAGGCCAGGCGCGAGCGGCAAGAAATAAAACGGCGAATGACCGGTTTCGGCGGCTTGCCTGCCGTGGTGAGCCGTCCGGCTGACTGACGTTTCGGGCCGGTCATGAGATAATGGCCGGCCCGAATTATCTGGCGCGATGTTTTTTGGAGTAAAACATGCCGCTCAATCTGTACGAAAAAATCTGGCGCGATCACGTCGTCTGCGAAGAAACCGACGGGACGGCGCTTATCTATATCGATCGTCATTTGCTTCATGAGGTGACGAGTCCGCAGGCTTTCGAAGGACTCAAGCTGGCCGGCCGCAAACCCTGGCGCGCTTCTTCCATTGTGGCGACGGCGGATCACAATACGCCGACAACTCATTGGGAGATGGGGATTCAGGATCCAATTTCGGCTTTGCAGGTGGCGACGCTTGACGCCAATCTCGCCGAAACGGGCGCGCGCGCCTATTTCCCGTTCAGGGACAGCCGCCAGGGCATCATCCATGTGATTGGGCCGGAGAATGGCGCGGTTTTACCCGGTATGACGATCGTCTGCGGCGATTCGCATACCAGTACGCATGGCGCGTTCGCGTGCATGGCTTTCGGCATCGGAACATCCGAGGTCGAGCATGTGCTGGCGACGCAATGTCTTCTGCAAAAGAAGTCGAAAACGATGCGTGTCCGGATTGAGGGCCGTCCTGGACACGGCGTGACAGCCAAGGATATCGCGCTGGCAATCATTGGCGCTGTTGGAACAGCGGGCGGTACGGGATACGCGATCGAATTTTCCGGAAGCGCGATCCGCTCGCTTTCGATGGAGGGTCGCATGACGTTGTGCAATATGGCGATTGAGGCTGGCGCGCGAATGGGACTCGTCGCAGTCGACGATGTGACGCTGGATTATCTGAAGGGCCGCCCGCTTGTTCCGGAAGGCAATTCCTGGGATGCCGCCGTTTCGCGCTGGCGCGCGTTGGTCAGTGATGAGGGCGCGCATTTCGACCGGACAGTGGATTTCCAGGCCGAAGATATTCTCCCGCAGGTGACTTGGGGAACGTCGCCTGAAATGGTTGTTCCGGTCGATGCGTCCGTTCCTGATCCTGAGGCCGAGCGCGATCCGGTCAGGCGCGAAAGCATGAAACGCGCATTGAGCTATATGGGAATCGAGCCGGGAACGCCGGTTACGTCGATTCAGGTCGACAAGGTATTCATTGGGTCATGCACCAATTCACGGATTGAGGATCTGCGTTTGGCCGCACGCGTCGCGGAAGGGCGCAGCGTGGCTTCCGGCGTGAAACTGGCGATGGTCGTTCCGGGGTCGGGACTGGTCAAGCGGCAGGCGGAAAAGGAAGGGCTGGACAAAATTTTCATCGATGCCGGTTTTGAGTGGCGCGAGCCAGGATGTTCGATGTGTCTTGCCATGAACGCGGACAGGCTTGAGGCGGGCGAGCGTTGCGCGTCAACGTCAAACCGCAATTTCGAGGGCAGACAGGGCGCGGGCGGGCGGACGCATCTGGTCAGCCCGGCGATGGCGGCGGCGGCGGCGGTCGCGGGGCATTTTACCGATGTCCGGGAACTGCTGTGAGGCCATGAAACCGCCTTTTTCCGGCGCGCTGTAATTCGGCGCGCCGTCAGAGGAAAAGAATATGGAAAAGTTTGTTCGTCTGGAAGGTCTTGTGGCGCCGCTTGATCGCGCCAATGTCGATACGGATGCGATTATTCCGATGCAGTTTCTCAAGTCGATCAGGCGTTCGGGTTTTGGCCCCTATCTGTTCGACAGGTGGCGTTATCAGGATGTCGGCGAGCCGGGAATGGATTGTATCAATCGTCCACGTAATCCGGATTTCGTTTTGAACCAGCCGCGTTATGAGGGCGCGGGCATTCTTCTCGCGCGCGAGAATTTCGGATGCGGCAGTTCGAGGGAGCACGCACCGTGGGCTTTGCTTGATTATGGATTTCGCGCCATTCTGGCGGGAAGTTTCGCCGATATTTTTTTCAATAACTGTTTCAAGAATGGCATCTTGCCTGTCGTGTTGCCCGCCGGGGAAATCGACGCGCTGTTCTCGAGCGTCGAAGCAACGCCAGGTTACCGGCTGCTTGTCGATCTTCCACGGCAGACGGTAAGGCGGCCCGACGGAAAAGAATTGACGTTCGAGATTGACGTATTCCGCAAAGAGTGTCTTCTCAACGGCTGGGACGATATCGGCCTGACGCTGCGTCATGCTGATGAAATCCTGAATTTTGAAAATTCCCGCAAGGCGGAACAGCCCTGGCTGTTCGCTTGAGTTTCCCAGAAAGGGTTCAACCGGAGTGAATTTACGATGAAAATCTGTGTATTGCCCGGAGACGGAATCGGGCCGGAAATCACGGCGGAAGCGGTTCGCGTGCTCAAAGCCGTCGATTCGCGTTTCGAAGTGGAGGAGGCGCTGATCGGTGGCTGCGCTGTCGACGCGTCTGGAGACCCTTATCCAGAGTCGACGCGTAAACTGGCGCGAGAGGCCGATGCCATACTGCTCGGCGCGGTTGGCGGTCCGCGCTGGGATTCTGCGCCGCGCGGGCAGCGCCCTGAAAGCGGCCTGCTCGCGATTCGCAAGGATCTTTGCCTGTTCGCCAATCTGCGGCCTGCTGTGCTGTATCCGGAACTTGCGGAAAGCTCTACTCTAAAACCCGAAGTCGTTGCCGGGCTTGATATCCTGATCGTGCGCGAGTTGACGGGGGACATTTATTTCGGGCAGCCGCGGGGTATCGAAACGCGCACGATCGACGGCAAGCGTCAGCGTTTCGGGTTCAATACGATGCATTACAGTGAAGCGGAAATCGTCCGCATCGGGCGCGTGGCGTTCGAGGCGGCACGCAAGCGCGATAAAAACGTCTGTTCAGTCGACAAGATGAACGTTCTTGAAACGACCCAGCTCTGGCGGGATGTGATGACCGAATTGTCGAATGAATATCCAGATGTCGTTCTGACGCATATGCTGGTGGATAATGCGGCGATGCAGCTTGTCAGAGCGCCGAAGCAGTTCGACGTGATTGTAACGGGTAATATGTTTGGCGATATTCTCTCGGACGAGGCTTCTATGCTGACGGGATCCATCGGGATGTTGCCGTCGGCCTCGTTGAACGAGCAGGGAAAAGGGCTGTATGAGCCTTCGCACGGTTCGGCACCCGATATCGCGGGAAAAGATATTGCCAATCCTCTTGCGGCGATTCTTTCAGCCTCGATGATGCTTCGGTATACGTTTTCATTGCAGGCCGAGGCGGATCGCATCGAGAACGCCGTCAGAAAGGTATTGGCCCAAGGGTATAGAACCGCGGACATATATGGGCCGGGAACGAAAAAAACAGGCACGCGCGCGATGGGTGACGCGGTACTGGCGGCGCTCTGAAAGCGATGATGAATCCGTGGCGGAAAAAAACGGATAAAGGGGAACTGAAATGATGAAAGTCGGTTTTGTCGGCTGGCGCGGGATGGTGGGATCGGTGCTTCTTCAAAGAATGACTGAAGAGGGTGATTTTGACTGCATTGAGCCGGCTTTCTTTTCAACATCGTCACCAGGATATCCCGCGCCGGCCGCAGGCGGAAAAGACAGAGGCATTCTTCGGGACGCCGGCTCGGTTGACTGTCTGTCGGACATGGATGCCATTGTGACCTGCCAGGGCGGGGATTATACGAAGGAGATTTTTCCGCGGCTGCGCGCCTCCGGCTGGAAAGGGCACTGGATCGACGCTGCTTCGACGCTGCGCATGAACAACGATTCGATCATCGTCCTTGATCCGGTCAATCTGGACGTCATTGATGACGCTTTGAGAAGAGGCAACAGGAACTGGATCGGCGGAAACTGTACGGTTTCCCTGATGCTGATGGGACTTGGCGGACTTTTCAGAAGCGGTCTTGTCGAATGGGTTTCCGTCATGACCTATCAGGCCGCTTCGGGCGCGGGCGCGCAGAATATGCGTGAGTTGCTGCTCCAGATGGGCGCTTTGCATGATTCTGTCAAACAGGCGCTGAATGACCCCTCTTCCGCGATTCTCGATATTGACCGTGAGGTTGCGAGGACGATGCGTGCCGCGGATTTTCCGGCAAGGAATTTTCGCGATACGCCCCTCGCGGGCAGCCTGATTCCATGGATTGATGTTCCGGTCGAAAACGGTCAATCGAGAGAGGAATGGAAAGGCGGTGCGGAGTGCAACAAAATTCTTGGACTGCCGCCCTTTCGCGCTCCGGGAAGCCTGCCGGTGGATGGACTTTGTGTGCGGATCGGCGCAATGCGCTGTCACTCCCAGGGGGTGACCATGAAGCTGAAAAAAGACATTCCGGTCGATGAGATTTCCTGCATGATCGCCAGCGCCAATCCATGGGTAAAGGTCGTTCCCAATGAGCGCGAGGCCAGCGAACGCGAACTTACTCCCGCAGCCGTGACGGGCACACTGAGCGTGCCTGTCGGACGTTTGCGCAAACTGGCTATGGGGCTGGATTTTCTTGGATGTTTTACTGTCGGAGACCAATTGCTATGGGGGGCTGCTGAGCCTTTGCGCCGGATGTTGCGCATTTTGACAGATGAGCAGCCGCGTTGATTTTCGAAAGGGGAAATCGCGTCAGGGCCGCGCTGTGAATTTACCGGAATTTTATTGCGGCGGATTTTGTCGCGAACGAATTTCTGTTGGAATTCAGTCTTTTCAGTGGGATAATTACGTGCGAGAGGAAATCGTGCTTTCGGTGCCATGCTGCTTTGTTTTTGCGAGCGGCCTGAAAAACATAATAAGCAAGTTTAGCTTGCGCGTATAACCTCATGATGTTATTCTGATAATTCCTAATTTGTTGCCTAAGGTAGCGCCGTGACGAAAATTCTGGATGACGATGTGAAAAAAACGATTGGCCGGAAAATCCAAACTTGCCGGTTCCTTTTTTCCGCTGTGCTTCTTGTGTCTTTTGCGGTTTTGTCTGGCACGGTACCTCAGCGTGCGCATGCTGCCGGCCTCGGAAAAATAACCGTGTTCTCAGTGCTTGGCCAGCCTTTGCGCGCGGAGGTTGAAATAATGGCGGTGCGTGACGAATTGGTCAACATGAACGCCCAGCTTGCGCCGGAAGAAGCTTTCAAACAGATGGGACTGGATTATCCACGGGTATTGTCCGAGATTGAATTTAGCGTTTCCAAGCGTCCGAACGGCCAGCCGATCATCAAGCTTAGCACGCTCTCTCCGGTCAACGATCCGTTCATCGACATGTTGCTGGAACTGAGTTGGCCCAAGGGCAGGATCATTCGAGAATATACTTTCCTGCTTGACCCGCAGGAGCCGCTGACACATAGACAGGAACCAGCGCAGGTGGTTTCCAACGTGCCTGAGGTATCCTCCTCCGGTTCCCGGAATTCGAGAATCAGCAATGCGACGCGCGAAAGAGCGGTAAAGAGCGCATCTGCCGATACATTCGACACGCCGTCCGCTCAACTGGATGGCGGGCCGGCCGATGTGTACCAGGAGACGCCGGACACGTTTGCTTCTTTGCCTTCGTCGGACCGGCGTACTTTTGAAATCAAGGAAGGCGATACTCTGTACAAGGTCGCAAGGGAAGTGAAGCCGGAAGGCGTTTCGCTCGACCGCGTACTTCTTGGACTGTTCCGGGCCAATCAGAAAGCGTTTGAAGGAAAGAACATACATCGCATCAAAAGTGGCCAGGTTCTTTCGATACCGGACAGACAGGAGTTCGAAAAAATCTCTTCAAAAGAGGCGAGAAGGGTTGTCGCCCAGTCGTCGAACTGGGGGGCTTACCGGAATACCCTTGCCGGAATCGCGAAACAGTCGCCTGCGCAGGAAGGTCAGGGCAGGCAAGGCGCTGCCGGCAAGATTACGCCCAAGGTCGAAGACAAGGCGGCCGCTGTCGTAGACCGCAAGGATCGGGTAAAGGTTTCACCGACGCGCTTGTCGCGGACGGGGGATTCTTCCAAATGGAGCGAAGAGGATCGCATCGCCAAGGAAAAAGCGCTCGGCGAAGCCAGTCAGCGTATCGCCGCGCTGGAAAAGAGCGTTTCGGATCTGCAGAACCTGCTTGCGATGAAAGACCGTAGTCTCGCTGAGCTGGAACAGCGCGCAAAACAAGCGCCGCAGCCTGCTCCGGTGCAGCCGTCCCAGTCTGTTGCTACTCAGGCTACTCAACAACCGCCGGCAGTTGTGCCTCCCGCGCCGGCTTCACAACCGCCGGTCGCCACGCGGCCGCCGGCCCCGCCGCCAAGGCCAGCGCCTCCCCAAAAGACAGTCGTTCCTCCTCCCCCGCCGCCTGAGGAGCCCGGAATGATTGATACCCTGCTGGATAACTGGATTCTCATTGCTGGTGGTCTTGGTGCGCTTGCGTTGCTTGGAGGTGGCGCCTATTTTTTTCTGCGCTGGCGCAGGTCGCGCGAAGAAGAGGAGATTCCTCTTGACAGCATCATGACGATGGCTGGTGAAACCGAGATTGACGGCGCATCGGTTTTTCAGGAAGGCGGTGGCCAGAGCATCGATACGTCGCGCGGCGCGCGAGCTTCGCAACTGTCACAGTCAGACAGGCTAAGTGATTTCAGCCGGGCTAATCCAGGCAATATCGACACGGAAGAAGTTGATGTTATCGCCGAGGCGGAAATGTATATGACATTCAGCCGGGATGCCCAAGCGGAAGAGGTTCTCCTGGAAGCCAAAGAGAAAGACCCAAAGCGTTATGATATTCATGTCAAGCTGCTTGAAATCTACGAGCATCGCAAGGATATGAAACAGTTCGAGGCTTTGGCTGTCGAGTTGTTCAGCGAAACGGGCGGGGTCGGTGAGTATTGGGAAAAAGCGGCGGCGTTGGGCGTCCGGCTTGATCCTTCCAGTTCGCTCTATGGCGGTGGCGCGTCAAACCCGATGGCTATCAAGCCTCTTCCCTTGCAGGAAAGCACGGTCGTTATGCCGGGGGAGCTATCCCAGATGGCAAGAACCGCGATGTCTCAGCAAACTCAGAAGCCTGCTGAAAGCGGCATCGATTTCAATATCGGAGCTTCTCCGGCGCAGGCCGCTCCCATATCGCTGGAGATAACCGATGTCGCGCCTATCGCTGCGCCAGCGCGGAATGCTGTTTCGCTGGAAACGACAAACATCGCACCCATTACGCCACAGTCCCGTGGAGCGGTTTTACAACCGTCCGCGCCGAAAGGCGCGCCAACGGCGCCGGAACTGAATCTGACCTCGTCGGCGATAAACCCTCCCGCTCCGGGAACATCGACATCGTTTAACATGTCGACGATTGATCTGGATCTTAAAGCCCCGGATCTCGTTATTTCGGAGGAATCTGCGGGCGAACGGAGTGAGTCGTTGTCCGATTCCTTTGTTACGCCGCATCGCCCGCCGTCCGAGAATGACGATATGCTGGAGTTTTCCCCCGCGTCTGATATTTCGCCCAATGAAGAAGTGAATACGAAATTGGATCTCGCCAAAGCCTATCATGACATGGGCGATATTGACGGTGCGCGTGAGCTCCTGCGGGAAGTCGTTCAGGAGGGAAGCGCCGAGCAAAAAGGCAAAGCCCAGGCCATGCTTGATCAGTTGGGCGCTTGATTGCGGGCAGGGGCGTGACGGTCGGCCGCGCGCTTTTTTAAGCGCGCGGTTCCACGGTTTTGATATGGCGCGTTATTTCGATGCGGAATCGTTTGATCGATTGTTTGTCCATCCATCCGGCAACGCGCCTTGTTCTTTGGTTTTTCTTTTTGGGGATCACGCATTGTCTGCGCGGGGTGGCGCTTGCATTGATTCTTGTTCTGTTTCCGTTGTTCGGTAGAGATTCGCTCAAACACGGCTTTTTTCTGGTGTGGCGCGCGCGATGGTTCCTGTTGCCGGTTTTTCTCGTTCCCGCCTGGAACAGCGCGGGAAAGCCCCTCTGGGAGGCCGGTTATGCGCCGACGTATGAGGGGCTGAATGAGGCTTTCACTCATTTGGGCCGCTTGTTGCTGATTTTGATGTCTGTTGGCGTTTTGTTGGAAAAGTTGCCGTTGCCCGCTTTTCTGTCAGCGTCCCGATTCCTGTTCAAGCCTCTGGAATATTTTGGCATTGATGCCGCTCAGCGCGGCCTCATTCGCCTGTTGCTCGCGCTTCATTATGCGGGCGATGCCCAGCATCCGGTTGATTGGCAAAATTTGTTGAAAGACTCCGTCCCTGCCGGAAAGGAGTGGGTGGAAATCCAGGACGTTCCATTGCGCTGGTTTGACTGGCCGCTGATTTTTTCAGGCGCGTTGTTATTTGTCGCGGTTTTGCACTTCAGGTAATCAATGCGGATAGCGCTTGGACTGGAATATGACGGGAGCGCTTTCCGCGGCTGGCAGAGTCAGCCGGGAGGGGATACGGTACAGGATGTGCTGCAGATGGCGCTGGGGCGGATTGCCAATGAAACGGTTAAAGTTGTTTGCGCGGGACGTACGGATGCCGGCGTCCATGCCACAGGCCAGGTCGTCCATTTCGATACCGCTTTGGCGTGTCCTCTGACCGCATGGGTTCGTGGAGTCAATACTTTTCTTCCGCCACAGGTTGCCGTGTGCTGGGCGCATTGTGTGCCTGATGGATTTCATGCGCGTTTTTCAGCACGTGCCCGCGCGTACCGTTATTTTTTGCTCAACCGGCCACAGCGTCCTGGTCTTGAGAATGGGCGCGTGGGTTGGCATCATTGCTGTCTTGACACGGACAAAATGCGGGCAGCCGCGCGATATTTGCTTGGTGAGCACGATTTTTCCGCTTTTCGCGCGGCCGGGTGTCAGGCGAAAACACCGGTCAAGTCGATGTATCGGGCTGATGTGCGCCGCGACGGCGATCTGCTTGTATTCGATTTCGAGGCCAGCGCGTTTCTACATCGCATGGTACGCAATCTGGTCGGCGCGCTCGTTTACGTGGGACTGGAGAAACGACCGGAAGACTGGATCGCGCGTCTGCTGGACATGCGCGACCGCCGTCTTGCGGCGCCAACTTTTTCCGCCGGGGGATTGTATCTGACAGGAATAAACTACGAGGAGCGCTGGGGATTGCCGGATGATGATGCTCGCCAAAGCTTCCCTGGATTGCGAAAATTTATGAGTGGTGTGATTACGGAAAAGTATCGCTGAATTTTAGAAAGCGCTAGAGAACGTCACTTTCTATGCTTCGTGCTGTTTCAGCGGCGGACTTGCTTTCACATCCGGAAAATAAAATGAGCGCATGAAGGAAGCGGGAAAATGACTACACGAATCAAGATTTGCGGACTGACACGGAGAGAAGACGCGTTGGCCGCAGCAAGGGAGGGCGCTGACGCGATAGGGCTGGTTTTTTATCCGCCGAGTTCGCGTTATGTCGCTCTGGATGCCGCAGCCGAACTTGCGCGCTGCGTTCCACCCTTCGTTACGGTTGTTGGCCTGTTTGTCAACGCCGAACCCAGGATTGTCTCCGAAACGCTGAAAAGTGTTCCGCTGCATCTTTTGCAGTTTCATGGCGATGAGGACGAAGATTACTGCTGTCAATTTGGGCGGCCCTACATCAAGGCATTGCGCGTCAAATCTGGTATTGATCTATCTTCCCGCATCGCGGCGTTTCCTTCGGCGCTGGCGCTTCTCCTCGACGCGTTTGTCGACTCCTATGGGGGCGGCGGCGAAACCTTCGACTGGTCGCTGGTTCCGGAACTTCCTGGAAAATCCCTGATTCTTTCCGGTGGATTGAACGACGGGAATGTCGGACAAGCCATTGCCGCTGTTCATCCGGCTGCGGTTGATGTCTCGTCAGGCGTTGAGACAGGCAAGGGAATCAAGGGCGTCGAAAAAATGCGCGCGTTCGTGAAGGCGGTTCGCATGGCGGATCAGAATCTGTTTCCGCGCAAGAGTAGCGCCTGTGGATAAAAGTAAAATCATGTTCCGGGCAGGAATTTCCATCCCCGATTGGTTTGGGCTGGAAATCTTCTTTCTCAGAGGAGGATTAGTTACGGTTATGTCTGGATTTTACCGGATCACGTCTTTCGGATATTCCGGGCTTTTGCCGCGTTCTGGCGTCTTTGCCAGATACAGGTTAGACTAACGCGTTATGCGTAAAAACTCCTGGGGTGTTTCCCGAAATTTCTGGCGGCGTTTTCTTGTGGATTCTCTCTGATCCGCGCTTGTGTCATTCGCTTGTTGTATTGCATACCGCCCTGAGGAGAAATCATGAATATTCCCTATAATTTGCCTGACGCTTCCGGTCATTTTGGCCCTTATGGAGGCGTTTTTGTTGCCGAAACGCTGATTACCGCGCTTGACGAGTTGAAGCGGGCGTATGCCGAAGCGCGCCGCGATCCGGCTTTTCAGGCTGAACTCGAATACGAGCTTGAACATTACGTCGGACGCCCGAGTCCGGTCTATCATGCCCGGCGCTGGTCGGACGCGCTCGGTGGCGCGCAGATTTACCTGAAGCGTGAAGATCTCAACCATACGGGCGCGCACAAGATCAATAATTGCGTTGGCCAGGCGATGCTGGCGCGTCGCATGGGAAAACCGCGCATTATTGCCGAAACGGGTGCGGGTCAGCACGGCGTCGCGGCGGCGACCGTCGCGGCGCGTTACGGAATGGAATGTGTCGTTTATATGGGTTCCGAGGATATCCGGCGTCAGGCGGCCAACGTCTATCGCATGAAATTGCTCGGTGCGAGCGTCGTTTCTGTCGAGAGCGGTTCGAGGACACTCAAAGACGCCTTGAACGAGGCGATGCGTGATTGGGTGACAAATGTCTCCAATACGTTTTACATTATCGGTACTGTCGCCGGGCCGCATCCGTATCCGATGATGGTCCGCGATTTTCAGTCGGTGATTGGCAGGGAGTCGATCCTGCAAATGCCGAAGCATTGCGGACGGCAGCCAGATGCCGTAATCGCCTGCGTGGGAGGCGGTTCGAACGCGATGGGAATTTTTTATCCTTATATTCCGTTTCCGGATGTTCGTCTGATTGGCGTCGAAGCGGCGGGGGATGGCATTGAGACCGGTCGACATGCCGCGTCGTTGACGGCGGGGCGTCCCGGCGTACTGCACGGCAATCGCACCTATCTGCTGCAGAATGAAGATGGTCAGATCCTTGAGACGCATTCGATTTCTGCCGGGCTGGACTATCCGGGCGTTGGGCCCGAACATGCGTGGCTCAAGGATTCGGGACGCGCGGAGTATGTCTGTATCGACGATGCCGAGGCGCTCGACGCTTTTCACAAGCTCTGCCGGCTGGAAGGCATCATTCCGGCGCTTGAATCAAGCCACGCGCTGGCGTATGCCGCCAGGCTGGCGCCGACGCTGTCCCGAAACAAAGTTTTGCTTGTCAACCTTTCCGGCCGCGGCGACAAGGATATGCATACTGTCGCCGAAAAATCCGGCATTTCGTTTTGAGGCGCCGCCATGTCAAGAATTCGTATCATTTTCGAACGTCTACGCGCACAGGGCGGAAAAGCGCTGATTCCCTTTATCACAGCGGGCGATCCTTCTCCGGCGCTGACCGTGCCGTTGATGCATACATTGGTCGACGCGGGCGCGGACATCATTGAACTCGGCGTGCCGTTTTCCGACCCGATGGCTGATGGGCCAACGATCCAGCGCGCTTCCGAACGAGCGCTTGCCAATGGCATCGGCCTGCGCCAGGTTTTCGGACAGGTCGCCCATTTTCGCGAAAAGAACCGCGATACGCCGATCGTTCTGATGGGATATGCCAATCCGATCGAATCGATGGGGATGGACGCTTTCGTCGACGCTGCCGCAAAAAGCGGCGTCGACGGTGTTCTTGTCGTCGATTATCCGCCGGAAGAAAGCGAGAAGTTCACGGCGACGATGAAGGCGGGCGCCATTGATCCGATCTTTCTTCTTGCGCCGACTTCGACGCCTGAGCGGATCGCGCGCGTGGCCGCTCAGGCCAGCGGTTATGTTTATTACGTTTCATTGAAAGGCGTAACGGGGGCGACGGCACTTGATATTGGGGCAGTCGCCGCGCGAATTCCCGAAATCCGCGCGGCGACGGGTGTTCCGGTCGGCGTTGGTTTCGGAATCCGTGATGCGGCAACTGCTGGCGAGGTCTCGAAAACAGCGGATGCCGTGGTTGTCGGCAGCCGGATTATCGAAGAAATCGAACTTTCCGCGCCTGATGAAGTTCTTTCGCGTGTCCGCGCCCTTGTCGCCGGGCTGCGCGAAGGAATTGACGCGGTCGCCGGAAAAGCGCGCTGAACGCTTGCGGCGATTTTTTCCAGGCCGCTGTTTGTCATGCACTCCCTGGCACGCTGGCTGGAGTATATCGAAAGCTTTCATCCGAAAGGCCGGGACGGAATTGAGCTTGGCCTTGATCGCGCCGCTTGTGTCAGGGATGAGCTGAAGCAGGAAAAATTTTGTCCGTTGATCGTTGTCGGTGGAACCAACGGCAAGGGATCGACGTGCGCTTATCTGGAAGGCATACTCTCTCTTTCCGGCTGCCGTGTCGGCTGTTTTACATCGCCGCATTTGCTTGAATACAATGAGCGTATACGCATTGCTTGCCGTCCGGTCGATGATGAAACGCTTTGCCGCGCTTTTTCCCGTGTTGATGCGGCGCGAAAGGCGGCCGGGAATGTTTTTCTGACGTATTTCGAGTTTGGCATGCTTGCGGCGTGGGAAGTCTTTGCCATGGAACGGCTGGACGCCGTTATCCTCGAAGTAGGTCTGGGCGGGCGGCTCGATGCCGTGAATATCTACGATCCCGATGTATCGGTTGTGACGGGAGTGGCGCTTGATCATACCGGTTGGCTCGGGACGACGCGCGAGTCAATTGCGTTCGAGAAAGCGGGAATTTTCCGCACGGGCAAACCGGCGATTTGCGCCGACTCCGATCCGCCGCGAAGCCTGGTTGGTTATGCTTCGGACATTGGTGCTGATCTGCGTCTCATTGGACGGGATTTCGGTTTTCTGGATGAGAAAACATGCTGGACTTTTTGGTGGCGCGATACCCCGGGGACGGCAAATGAATCTTTGCCGGGCCGCTGGAATGGCCTTGGTTATCCAAAATTGCAAGGACGGTGTCAGTTAGGCAACGCGTCGGCAGCCCTGATGGCGCTTGTTTCACTGAAAAACCGCGAGCGTCTCTCCGAAGCAGCGATTCGTAAAGGAATCTCCGAGGGCGAGTTGGAAGGGCGTTTTCAGGTTTTTTCAGGGCCGCCTGTGATCGTGTTTGATGTGGCCCACAATCCACAGGCGGCATCTGTCCTGGCGGAGAACCTGAAAAATATGGGCGTTTTTGAAAAAACTTTTGCGGTAATTGGCATGCTGGCGGACAAGGATATCGTAGGCGTATTGATGGCGCTTTCCGGCAGGGTCGATGTCTGGCTGCCCGCTTTGCTGGATGTCCCGCGCGGCGTGGACGCGGACACGCTTGCGAATTTTCTGGAAGCTCAAGGCAGGTATGTTGGAGACACTTTCGTTTCGCCTGAAGAAGCTTTTGCCCGGGCTGTGAGACTGGCTGGAGAAAATGATAGAATTATCGTTTTTGGGTCGTTTCTTACAGTAGCTTCGGTTATGCGAGCAATGAACCGTTTTCCGATTTTCGGATGTACAAATGCCTGATTCAGCAGACGCAAAACTGCAATTGAAAAAGCGGGCGCGGCGCCGCTTGATTGGCTCAGTCGCTTTTGCCGGACTGGTCGCCGTTGTTTTGCCGATGGTCATGGATGCAGAGCCGCCGCAGCCGGCAAGGAACGTGCGGATACGGATTCCAGGCGAGGAGACTCCGTTCAGACCGGGGGAGCCCGTTTCCGTGCCGCTTGCGTTGCCGCCTCCAGTCGTTGTCGAGAACAGCACGGTTTCCACGCGGTCGCCGGAAAGTCCGACGGATGCGCTAGTAGAAGACGCGCCGCCAAAATCTGTATCTCCAAAGCCGGTGGAGAAGCCGCCCGAAAGAGCGCGCGTAAAACCGCAGGAAAAACCCGTTGAAAAACTGACACCGGCGCAACTGGCCGAGAAAAAACGCGCCGAGGCTATTCTTGGCGGCCGCTTTGCCGAACCGGAATCTTCTGTCGGCAAGGTTTTCATCGTTATGATCGGCACCTTTTCCGATCCGGCAAGCGTCAGGACGTTGCAGACAAAATTCGGGCAATTGAACGTGAAAACTTTCACAGAAGATTTCGATTCGCCAAGCGGCAAAAAAACACGCCTCCGTGCCGGGCCTTTTTCGACAGAACTCGCGGCCAAGCAGGCGTTGGAAAAAATGCAACGGATTGGCGTAAATGGCATTGTTTCATCCCGGCCGCAATGACGGTATTCGACTCTTCCGTTTTTCTGATTCTCTTGATCTCGGTGATATTCGGTGGCTGGCGCGGCGTCGTCGGTGAGATCATTGCCCTGTTGTCTTGGGTTTTCGCGTTTTTCATGGCGAAATGGTGGGGACGCGAAGTTGCCAACGAGCTTTTTTCTTCCATCGCGGACCCGACAGTGCGCTTGCTTACTGCTTGGGTTGGAATCGTCATTGTCATCCTGTTCGTCATCAGTCTTTTGCGGAACGCGGTGAGAAGCGCGATCAGAACGTTTGGTCTGGGTTCGACGGATCGCGTGCTCGGAATTATTTTCGGTACGGCGCGCGGATTATTGATCGTTCTAGCGCTGGTTGCCGTGGGGGGCATGACAGATTTGCCGAAAAAGAAGTGGTGGCGTGACGCCGTGCTTTCCATGCCGTTCGAAACGGCGGTGTTGGCCTGTAAGCCGTGGATGCCGCCGGAAATGGCCAGAAAAATCCGGTTTAGATAGGGGTTGTTATATGTGCGGTATTCTTGGAGTTGTAGCAACGACGCCGGTCAATCAGCTGCTTTACGATGGACTTATGGTATTGCAGCATCGCGGACAGGATGCCGCTGGTATTGCAACGAGCCGGGACAACGCGTTTTTTATGCACAAGGGATCGGGAATGGTGCGCGACGTTTTCCGTACCCGGAATATGCGTGCGCTGCCGGGAAACATGGGGATCGCCCACTGCCGCTATCCGACGGCGGGATCATCTTCCGATGCGGCCGAATCACAGCCTTTCTACGTTAATTCTCCGTTTGGGCTGGTGCTTGCGCATAACGGCAATCTGACCAATATGACGCAGCTTCAGGAACAGATATTTCGTCAGGATTTGCGGCATATCAATACCACTTCCGATTCGGAGGTTCTGTTGAATGTGCTGGCGCATGAGTTGCAGGAACAGGCCAAAAGCCTCCAGCTTGATCTCGACACGATTTTCGCCGCCGTGGCCGGAGTATATCGCCGGTGCAAAGGCGCTTATGCGGTGGTTGTCATGATTGCCGGTTACGGCATGCTTGCCTTTCGGGATCCTTATGGAATTCGTCCGCTTGTCATCGGCGTCAACCAGACCGGGGCTGGTGTGGAATACCTTGTTGCGTCGGAGTCGGTCGCGCTCGATACGCTTGGATTTTCCGTGTTGCGCGATGTGCGGCCGGGCGAGGCGCTGTTCGTCGATACGCAGCGCAAACTGCATTTTCGCCAGTGCGTCGAAGCGCCGGTTCTTTCGCCATGTATTTTCGAGTACGTTTATTTAGCGCGTCCGGATTCGGTAATTGACGGCGTTTCGGTTTACGAAACCCGCTTGCGGATGGGTGAGTATCTGGCGGACAAAGTCGTTGAGCGGATTCCGGTCAGCGACATTGATGTCGTCATACCGATTCCCGATTCGAGCCGCCCCGCGGCCATGCAGCTTGCCGAACGTCTCGGCATTCCATACCGCGAAGGATTTGTGAAAAATCGCTACATTGGCCGCACATTCATTATGCCTGGGCAGGCGGTCCGTAAAAAATCGGTTCGGCAGAAACTCAATACCGTATCGCAAGAATTCAAGGGAAAGCGCGTTTTGCTTGTAGACGATTCGATCGTGCGTGGAACAACCAGCCGCGAAATTGTTGAAATGGCGCGAGCATCCGGCGCGCTTAAGGTTTATTTTGCCTCGGCCGCGCCGCCTGTGCGCTTCCCAAATGTTTATGGAATCGATATGCCGACGCGCGGCGAACTGATCGCGAATGGGCGCAATGAACGCGAAATCGCCCGCGAGATTGGCGCCGATGCGCTGGTTTTCCAGGAACTTGAAGCGCTCAAGGCTTCGATCCAAAAAATAAACCCCGAATTGTCGCGTTTCGATTGCTCCTGTTTCGATGGAAAATACGTTACAGGCGATGTGACAGAAGAATATCTTGCTTCTGTCGAGCAGTTGCGCGCCGGAAAGGCGGAAACGCCGCTCGCCGATGACGGAGATTTCTGTCAGCTTGCGCTTAATCTCAATATGGATAGTCATATATCATGAGCGGAAAATATCGGCCGGAAACGTTGGCGGTTCGCCAGGCTATTCCGCGCAGTCAATACAATGAACACGCGGAAGCGCTTTATCTGACTTCCAGTTTTCTGTTTACAAGCGCCGCGCAGGCGGCGGAACGCTTTTCTGGAGAAGATGAAAGCGGAAACGTTTATTCGCGCTTCACCAATCCGACCGTGACGTCTTTCCAGGAGCGCCTCGCTGCGCTCGAAGACGGTGAAGCCTGTATTGCCACGGCTTCCGGCATGTCGGCGATTCTCTCGCTTGTCATGTCGTTTTGCAGCGCGGGAGATCATATTGTTGCGTCGCGGGGCTTGTTCGGAGCGACCCAACAACTGCTCGGCAACATCATGACGCGTTTTGGCGTGAAAACAACTTTTGTTTCCCAAACGGCGATCGACGAATGGAGGGCGGCCATTTTGCCCGAAACGCGTCTTTTTTTCCTTGAGACCCCCTCCAATCCGCTCACCGAGATTTCGGATATCGCGGCGCTTGCCGGTATTGCCCATGCGCATGGAATTTCAGTTGCCGTCGACAACTGTTTCTGCACGCCGGTTCTCCAGCGGCCGCTGGAGCTGGGCGCGGATATCGTCGTGCATTCGGCAACCAAGTTTCTTGATGGACAGGGGCGCGTACTTGGCGGCGCCATTGTGACGACGAAGGAGCGGGTCGAAGAAGTTTTCAAATTCATGCGTTCGGCAGGCCCGGCGATTTCGCCTTTCAATGCCTGGGTGTTGTTGAAGGGCCTGGAGACACTCAAAATACGGGTCGAGGCACAGTCAGCCAACGCGCTGGAAGTGGCGCGCTGGCTCGAAGAACATCCTGCCGTTGCGCGTGTCTACTATCCAGGACTCGAGTCGCATCCACAGTACGCGCTCGCGCGGCGTCAGCAGAAAAGCGGTGGCGCGATTGTCGCATTTGAAGTCAGGGGTGGGCGCGCCGATGCCTGGAGAGTGGTCGATAGCTGCCAACTGCTTTCCGTGACAGGGAACCTCGGCGATGTAAAAACGACGTTGACACATCCCGCATCAACGACGCATGGGCGCCTCTCGGCGGAGCAGCGTGCCGCGAGTGGCATTAAAGAAGGCTTGTTGCGCCTCTCGATAGGCCTTGAAGCCGTTATCGACATCCAGAACGACCTCGAGCGCGGTCTTTCGCTGATTTGAGACTTGAAGCGCGTATGCCGGGCGCGTGGCTTTGCGCCTATGAGCGAGTTCCCGATGAAGGCGGCCCTATAAATATCGGGATGCGACTGGATATCCATACGGATTTCGCGTAAAACGCCCAATGGCGGTCAGCGAAACCGGCGGACTACGCCTCAAAACGGACGAATAACGCTGATAAACAGATCACGCGCACCGTTCTTAAAGCGTTTTTCGTTCAAATGAGAATACCCCGCGCGATGAAGCCGCGCCGCTCTTTCCCCGCCGTTCGTGCTGATTTTTCTGGAACACATCGATGACATCTATCTCTGTTCGTATTCTATGAACGGACGCTCCCAAATATCTTTCCAATCTGCTCGCCCTGCTCCGTCCTGAGCTTGACGAAGGAAGCTTGTTGAATGGTAAAGATTGCTTCGACAGGCTCAGGACGGGACAGGGTGGATGAATTGGAAAGTTTGTCTCCGGAAATCCAAAGAGATTAAAAATAGCTCAAGGACGTTGTTTTTATCTTCCGCTCTCTCTTGTGGTAAGCGTGTTAAAAACCTGTCCGCGCCGAATCTGCCGAATCATCGACAGCATTTATCTCCGTTCGTACTGAGCCTGTCGAAGTATGAACGGACGCTCCGGAGGCTTTTCAAATCTTTTCCTGGTCGGTGACTTGAACGGGTATTCCTTTTAATTTTTGCCTTTCCAATCCTTACCCTTCGTCAAGCTCAGGACGGAGCAGGGCGAACGGATTGGAAAGGTGTTCTTCGACACCGTGTTTCAGCGCATGGCGCTGCCGACGAACCAATGCAATGGAAAAGGCGGCGGCTTTCCCGGGCTGCTTTGCGAAACTACCACTGGATCGACTTGCGTATGTTGCTCTTCATCAAGCGGTATCCAGTGTTGTTCAAGTGGACGCCATCTGTTGTGTACTCGACGCCGGAACCGGTCAGGCCAATGAACGATGCCGATTGGTCGATTAGCGTTATCTTCGATTCCGCGCAAACTTTACGGATAATGCGGTTTATCTCATCTATTTTTTGGGGATCGAAATATTGATCCCCTAACGGTTTTCCTTTTTCTACTGGAATTACGGTGCTTACGGCTACTTTATCGCCTGCCAGGGCTTTTGCCCTTGAAATCGTGTCTCTCATGACACTTTCCCATTGGGCTGAATAGTTTGGAGATGCCCCCCCCCCGCGGATTGCATCGTTCACGCCAATAGCGATCAGAACGCCGTTTGGAGAAGTGCCAGATTTGATTTTTGCAATCAATTCCCTGGCGTCCAGGATTCCACCCCCACCCATTCCCGCATTGATTACCGGGATGCCCGCAATACTTGGCAAGTTCATCCCTTCGACAATGCTGTCACCAATTATTAAAATGAAACCTTGATCGGCTTGGCTTATTTGATCCAAGGCGAAATGTTTGCGCAAGGCGGCATGTTTCGAAGCAAATAATGGCGGAATACAGTCCTTTCGCGAGGCCAGCCCGGATTTTAACGCGGCCAGTTGGACAGATATTCTCTTATAACCTGACCAGGCCGCGGCAACGACTGACAGAAAAAGGAACAATGTCAGAACAAATAAGCCGAACAGTTTTTTTTCCGAAATTTTCACTTTGTCAGTTGTTCGAGCAGCGCATCGCGATTCGTTAGCCTGGCTTTCGCATTGGCGGAAGCGGTGAGATTCGAACTCACGGTGGGGTTGCCCCCACGCGGGTTTTCAAGACCCGAGCATTAAACCACTCTGCCACGCTTCCAGTAATCTGCCGTGCCCCTGTGGGGTTGCGGAAATGATTAGAAACTCTTTATAAATCAACGCGCCCGGAGGCGATACAACGGCTTTCAAGGCCAGTATGATTGATTACTCTGCCCATACCTCAGGAAAGCCGCCTGTCAGCCTGTCGCTTTGAATCCGACATCCTCGCGGCGTATTATACTAACATGCGCAAATGTAGGGATGCTTGCTCCGGTTAACACTATCGATTATCCGCGTCGCAGCGTTGATTGACGAAGTCAACATTTGACATCAACTATGTTAAAGTTCGCACCATGACTTCAAGTTGGAGATTATTCATGCAACAACCCTATCAGATAGCTACAGCCCAGACAGAACAGCAAACCACGCTGGCCCAGCAGAGCAGGGTATTGCGCAACACCTATCTGTTGCTGGCGATTTCCATGTTGCCGACCATTGCGGGCGCCATGCTGGGCGTGGGAATAGCTTTCCGCTTTTTTATTCTTAACCCGATCATTTCGCTCGTTGCGTTCATGGCAATCGCATTTGCCTTCATGTGGGCTATTGAGCGGACCAAAAACAGCGTTCTGGGCGTTGTACTTTTGCTGGCGTTTACGTTTTTCATGGGGATGATGCTCTCGCCGCTTCTCCTGTTTACGCTTGGACTTGGAAACGGTCCGCAACTTATCGCAACCGCCGCTGGCGGGACGGGCGTGATTTTCTTTACGATGGCCAGCATAGCGACGGTCACCAAAAAAGACTTCAGCTTTATGGGCAAATTCCTGATCGTCGGCGTGTTGGTCACCCTGGTCGCAATGGTTGCCAATCTGTTTTTACACATCCCCGCCCTGTATCTTGCGATTTCGGCAGTATGCATCGTGCTGTTTTCGATGTATATCCTTTACGATATCAGCCGTGTGATTCATGGTGGTGAAACGAACTACATTACGGCGACACTGGCGATTTATCTGGACATTTATAACATCTTCGTTCATCTGCTTCGTCTTTTGATTGCGCTTTCCGGGCGCGACTAAGGCGCATTCTGAACGTAAAAAGGGCGGCTTGGCCGCCCTTTTTTTCGAAAGCGTTTCTATGGAAAAATCGCGCCCTGGCGCATCGTTTTTCCCGTCCGGCCCGGAATTTCATCAAAAACGACCCGATTGCGCGGAAGGCTGGCCAAGTTGAGCGAAGCCTGGAGGGTCTGCAGCGCGATCAGAGAATTCCCCTGCTTTTTCCAGGCGCGGAGCAAATGTTCGAAAGGGCTGATAAAGCGCATGCCTTCGATTTCAGCGCGCAACGTGAAGACCTGATCACCCTCGGTCGTCTCGGAAATATCAAAAATCCGTTCCACAGCGGCGATGGGCGATAGCGCGTCCCGCTGGAGGATTTCATCAAACGTTGGCAGCGTCGTCGGAATTTGCGGACACAAGACGATTTCGCCGTCGATGACGGGGATGAAAGGTTTCGCGCCCCGGCAGTCGCTGGCATAGAAAAAACCGAGCCGCTGAGTCAAGCGGAGCGCGTGACGGTTCATTTTCCAGCCTGCGGCGGCGTGCGCCAGAGGGGGCGTGGAGAATATTTCCGAAAAGCGCGTGACGGCTTTTTGCATTTCCGCTTCGACCCATGAATTGGGCGCGTCGCCGACGCGTTTCTCCCAGCTAACGCGGTTCCAGGCATGGAGGGCCGTTTCAAAACCCGCGCGCTGCGTTTCTCGAAGAATATCAAGGCAACGCGCGCCGGTCTCGGGTGCGGGCAGGAGAAAACCGTACAGGCGCGTTCTGTAGTCGTAATAGCGTTTGAGTTGTGCCTTGCCGGTTTCGCGCCCTGTGTGATCCGGGCCAAGAGAAAAGAAGAAACTGCCCTGCGCGTCATATTTCAGAAGGAGCCGGAGCAAGGCTGGAACGCCTTCCATTGTGCCGCGGCAGGTATCGACGTCGATTTTGAGCGCGATTTGTTTCATGACGGAAAACAGGCTTGAAGAATGCGATAACGAATACGAATGAATAAAATGGCGTTCCCGGGCGAATTTCGCGGCGCCGCGCCGCATGACGCTCATCATTCTACCGGACGATGAGGCGCCGGGCGTGAAAATTCCGGACGGCGTGTGTCGAGCGGGCTAGAGAGCGGAAAACCGGAACCGGTATCAAGCGCTGAATGAAATCGAAACCTCCTTATAAAATTGCGATTGGCCGGGCAATAAAGTAGGATTATGTCTTTTCCGGAACCGCGGCGGAGGCGTGATCCCCGCCGCGTTTTTTGGTATGAGGGGAACTGTTGGCTGTTTCAATCAATCCATGCCTGTAACCGGGCAGCGCGGAAGAGGGTGCGCTTCGCCTGTGTCTGGCTATTCCCCAGGAGGAAAGGTTTTTGACCGGAGTTGGCTTTACGATGAAATCCACGCTTGAATCCAAAACGAATGTTCCAGATGCTGCCGATTGCACCATAAAAAAGGCGATTGCTCCAAAAAAAACGGTGTTCAAATCCGACAAACTCGCGAATGTATGTTATGACATTCGCGGCCCTGTTCTTCAACAGGCCAAAAGAATGGAAGAAGAGGGACACAAGATCATCAAGCTGAATATCGGAAATCTGGCAGCATTCGGCTTCGACTCTCCGGAGGAAATCCGGCTTGACATGATTCGCAATCTGCCCGAGGCGGCCGGCTATTCCGATTCCAAAGGAATTTTTCCGGCGCGTAAGGCGGTGATGCATTACACGCAACAAAAGCATATCAAGGGTGTTACGCTGGACGATATTTATATCGGCAATGGCGTTTCGGAACTGATCTGCCTGGCGATGAATGCGCTGCTCAATACGGGCGACGAGGTGCTGCTTCCCGCGCCGGACTACCCGCTCTGGACGGCGGCCGTCACCCTTTCCGGCGGAACGCCGCGCCACTATCTGTGCGACGAGAACAACCGCTGGCTCCCCGATCTTGAAGACATCCGGGCAAAAATCACGCCGCGCACGCGCGCGATTATCGTTATTAACCCAAACAATCCGACGGGTGCGCTGTATCCGGACGATCTGTTGACAGAGATCGTCGAAATCGCGCGCGAGAACGGGCTGATTATTTACGCAGACGAAGTGTATGACAAAATTCTTTATGACGGAGAAACGCACACGGCAATCGCTTCCCTGTCGGACGACGTTCTGACCGTCAGTTTCAATGGGCTTTCGAAGAATTACCGTTCCTGCGGTTACCGCGCCGGCTGGATGGTCGTTTCCGGCGATCTTGAGCGGGCGCGGGATTACATTGAGGGCCTGGACATGCTGGCGTCGATGCGCCTTTGCGCGAATGTGCCGGGACAGTACGGCATCCAGACGGCGCTCGGCGGTTATCAGAGCGTCGATGACCTTGTCGCTCCCGGCGGACGCATGTGCCGCCAGCGAGATAGGGCATATGAACAGATCATCGCGATTCCCGGCGTGAGCTGCGTCAAACCGAAGGCAACCCTCTACATGTTTCCAAGGCTCAGTCCGGACGTTTATCCGATCGAAAACGATCAGGCGTTTGTCGCGGAACTTCTGCGCGAAGAACGGGTATTGCTCGTTCAGGGCACGGGGTTTAACTGGCCCCGTTCCGATCATTTCCGCCTGGTTTTTCTTCCCTATGAAGATGACCTTGACGAAGCGATCGGACGAATCGCGCGCTTTCTCGAAAATTACCGCAGACGCAAAGCCTGACGCCGCTCCTCTTTTTAACCGATAGAAATGGCACCGATGAAACCGATCAACATAGGACTCCTTGGCATTGGCACTGTAGGCGGCGGCACATTTACCGTGCTTGAACGGAATGGCGGCGAAATTGCGCGCCGTTCCGGGCAGCCGCTTCAGATAAGCGTCGTCGCGGACAGAAATGTGGCGCTCGCGGAAAAAGTGACTGGCGGGAAATGCCGGGTCACTGGCGACGCCTTTTCGGTCGTTTCCGATCCGAAAATCGATATCGTCATTGAGCTGATCGGTGGATGCGGCGTCGCGAAAGAGCTTGTGCTCAAGGCGATCGAAAACGGCAAACACGTTATAACGGCCAACAAAGCGCTTATCGCGACTCACGGCAACGAGATTTTCGAGGAAGCCCGAAAAAGGCATGTCATGGTCGCGTTCGAGGCAGCCGTCGCCGGCGGTATTCCGATCATCAAGGCGCTTCGCGAAGGGCTAACGGCCAATCGTATTCAGTGGATATCCGGCATCATCAACGGAACGACGAACTTCATTCTCTCGGAAATGCGCGACCGGGGGGAGACGTTCGGCAATGTGCTGGCGGAAGCGCAGCGCCTGGGCTACGCCGAGGCCGATCCGACCTTCGATATCGAGGGGATCGACGCGGCGCATAAACTGACTATCATGAGCGCGATCGCCTTCGGCACGCGGATGAATTTTGAAAAAGTTTACATTGAGGGCATCAGCCAACTCGATTCGGCGGATATCCGGTATGCTGGACAGTTGGGATACCGGATCAAGCTTCTGGGCATCGCAAAGCGGACACAAGCCGGTATCGAGCTGCGCGTTCATCCGACGTTGATTCCAGAAAAACGGCTGATTGCCAACGTCGAGGGCGCGATGAATGCCGTACTCGTCAAGGGCGATGCTGTCGGATCGACGTTGTACTACGGCAAGGGCGCGGGTGCCGAGCCGACGGCCTCCGCAGTCATTGCCGACCTCATTGATCTCTCAAGAATGCTCACATCCCGCCCCGGGCATCGCGTTCCGCATCTGGCCTTCCAGCCGGATGCCGTGGCCGATTTGCCGGTTCTGCCGATTTCCGATGTTGTGACAAGCTATTACCTGCGGCTTCGCGTCGAAGACAAACCCGGCGCGCTTGCCGACATCGCGCGCATTCTCGCCGACCAGACCATATCGATCGAAGCAATGATTCAGCGTGAGCCGGACGAAGACGAAGACCAGACGGACATCATTCTGCTGACCCACGAAACGCGCGAAAAAAACATTGATGCGGCGATCCTGAAAATCGAGTCCCTGAGCGTTGTCAAAGGCAAACTGGTTCGTTTGAGACTCGAGACATTGGGGTAAAAAATACGTTCTCAAGGTATTTTGCGTGATAAGCCGACAAAAAAGCCTTGAGAACGTCCCTGCTTCTCGGCATTATGACTGAGAGTTGCGTTAAAATCAGTAAAATTGCTTGAGGACGTTAATCTGTTTTGGCGAAATACCGATTTTCCCGTATTTATTTCTTGAGTTTTTTATTGGATTCTGTTCCTGATTGTTTGTTAAAGTGAATAAATCCGCTTAAAAACGTATATTTTTATCTGGAGAGATTTGGTTTTTCCCGTGATTTCCCTATCGATGTCCTGTATTTCCAAGTCTTTCAGAGGCTGCTATAACAGGACTGTGATCTTTAATCGCGCTAGTACCACGAAACGAAGCTCCCCGCCGTTCGCCCTGCCTGTCCTGACAGGGCCGGAGCATGAAAAACCGTTGACAATCATGTGCTTACGACAATGGGTTGTAAACATTGCCGGTATCGGTTCTACTCTCGCTTTTTTATGGTGAGCGATGAAAGAGCCTGGAA
>JAITGN010000058.1 GCA_031280565.1 Accumulibacter sp.
GGTTGGAACCCCGGCCTGAAGGCCGGGGTTTCGACCGTAGCCATTGGCAAGGGGATGCAAACCCCTTGCCAATGATGTTAGAGCGACAGCCCTCAAGGGCTGTCGCTAATTTCTTGCTGAGCGGTTGCATACGAATGTGTACAGACGCCCGGGGGTGTCGCTGTATCTGCTTCGCAGCGTCAGAAGCAGGTCGAGAATGCGTTCCGGAAGGGGAAAACGGAGTTTTTTCGCCAGTTGCCGGCGTGTTTCCGCCACGCTTCCCGGGTAGAGGTTGATATCCGTTTCCAGCGGCGACAACAAATGGCGGATATGCAAGCCGCCTGCGTAGAGAGCACCGATGTATTCTTTTAAAAGAAAAGCATTTTCTCCGCCGTAAAGCGCGTGTAGTGGATGAGATGCGAGAAAAGCCGGCAGGTCGGCACGGGAACTCAAAACGTGTTCCCTTGTCGCGATACATAGCCCATTTGGTTTGAGCACCCGGCCTATCTCGGCGCAGAGTTTTTTCAGATCCGCCGCGTGATGCAGCACCTGACGCGCATGGACGACATCGAAACTCCGGTCATCAAAAGGCAATTGTTCTCCGCGATTTTCGATGACCGTTATCGGTATGCCGCCCTGACGCGCCAATTCGCGTATCGCACCCGCTCCGGCGAGACTGCCCGAATTTGGCTCAAGCGCTGTTGTGTCCCATCCATCCATCGCCAGCGCGAATGCCGCTATGCCGCGCCCGGAACCGATGTCCAGCGCCTTTTTTCCTGGAGAAGGCGATAAAAAAGCCCGAACAGCTTCCCATTCCGTGCTCGCGTAGTAACGTTTCGCCGCCTCCAGTAAAGGATCATCGAAAAAACAGTCACGGACGAATTGCTGCCGGTCAGGCTGGCTGCGCAGCCAGCCAACGGCCTCTTCCCATGTCATTGGATACGTTGTGGCCATCTCAGTTACTGAGCGGTTCCGGACGGATTCAAGGGACGGATAACGCGCGCTGGATTACCGGCAACGAGCGTCCAGGGCGGCACATCTTTTGTTACAACGGAACCCGCGCCGATGACTGCGCCTTCGCCAATGCTTGTCCCAGGCAAAATTATGACATTGCAGCAAATCAATACGTCGTCGTGTATATTGACTGCCCGCTCATTCAAATGAGCCGTCTTTTGAAAACCGGTGGTCACGAGGTGTTTGAATTGCGCATGCCTGGCGACAGGATCATCTATAGGGTGCGTGTCGTTATCGAAAATATTGACACCGTGCGAAATGAGCACGCGATCTCCGATAGTTACCGATAATGCCGACCAAATGCGCGCGTTTTCACCGACATAACAACAAGAACCGATCTGTATTTTTCCGCCATGGCCGAATGTCAACAATTCCCCGCGTATATGAGAATATTTGCCGACATAAATGGCATTCTCTCCGCCATGGCAATTCGATATACGGCATGTCCTGTGCAGCACAGCGTCCCGGTCAATCAAGCATCCGTCAGAAATCGGGACAGGAAAAAAAATGTTTGCAAGCCGGTGTTGCATTCCCCTCATTTTCTGGAAGATATATTTTTTCACTTCGTTAGTTCCATACAGGCAACAGCGCGTGAAAAAGCGGCATAATCCGGGTCATTTTTTTTCTGTGCGTGAATATCGAAGCATGTTGCGTCTTTTGCTTTTTCTCGCGAAGAGGGCTGCCATCTGTCGTCCGCATACTGGTAGATTGTTTCAATATATTTGCTCGGCTTGAAATGTGATTTCAAGCCGTCCAGCATTTCTGCGTTGGATACCCTGAACCATCCATGATTTGCGTATTTTCCGTAAGGTACGGATAAATAGAGAGTTCCGGAATCCTTTAACAAGGCACGTAGAACACCGAGAAATTGAAAGGCGGTTTCCGGCGTGAATTCATTCTTGTCCGCTTCGTTTGTATATAGATATGTGTTATCCATGCCGACGTGTTCAAGCGTGGAAAGGCAGACAACCCAATCGAAAATTCCCGGGCGCAAATGAGTTTTACGAATATCCTCGTAAATGTAGGAAATCCCTTTATGCCAGAACGCCGTTTTTTCAGGCGAAAGCGTGCTGATGAAAAGTTTTTTCGTCGTGAGTTTCGGATGATCAAGCAGAATCGCGTGGTTCAGAACAGATCCCGCATCGAACAATAATCCAGGCAAATCAGGTAAGCGTTCGAAAAACCAGGGATATTCAACAATGCGTTCATCAATGCGATACCCGAAACGCTTTCCCCCAACCTTATCCGGGAAATTCCCCATAGCCAATGATTTTTCAATGTGTTTCCAACGATACTGCTCGTATCCGCGCGACCAGGGCTTATATCCATTGATAAGAAAATATTGATAATCGATCCAGTGCTTCCCTCTCCGCAAGAAAGAAACAAGTCTGTCGCAGGCGGTCAAGACAGTCATCATTATTCCTTTCCAAGCCCCGGGAAGGATCGGTCAAGAAAAAGCCCGATTTTTTTTCTGATGGCGTTTGATATTCCTCCCTGTGCGCCCTGTAGTTCATTGAGATAACGCCGATGACTTTCTTTCATGACGATATTTTCCATTATTGGCATGGGCATAACGCTTAACGGATGATCCGTCAGCGATATGTCCATGGCCGTTGTTTTTCCGCAATGGGTTCCGCTCCCATCCATGCCTATGTTCTGTATCATGGAGCGGGCGGGGTGCAGGGTTAACCTCTCAAGCAAAAAATTCGATGCGTACCAACATACGTCCCATGTTCCATGTTTCAGCATATTCACATATGGATAGGCGCCGTCAACATCGAATGCGCGCAGGAGTTTTTTATCGGCGAGCGCCTGCAACAGTTGTCGAGCATCCGGATTAAAGGCTTTCCAGGCTCTTTTCCAGGTTCCCCAGCCCCAACAACCGGGTTGGCGCAGAAAAAAAGTATCGGAGGATGAATGAATATCATATGGAAAGGCGTAGGCATGAATGGAGGCTATCCGCGAGTCGTCCGCGTACAGGCCAAGCGCTTCATTCATATAGCGAAGAAACCAGGGCGACGTCAGTAAATCATCTTCCAGAACAATGATGTTGTCGTTGCTGGAAAGCAGGGTTGTTATTCCATCAATCATGTTTTTTTCCACGCCCGCATTGTCTTTGCGGCAGCGCACCGTAAGCGAGGCAAACCCTGCCGCGGCGGCGGCGATATCGCGCACGGATTCCGTTTGCGCTTTTTCATCCGCGTGACGCGGGCCATCGCAAAAAATCGTCAGATGACTTTCATTCGCCAGTTCATTGGCGGCAAGGGCTTTCAGAACGCGGTGAAGATGCATGGGGCGATTGAAAGCGAAAAGAGCAATGGGCGCGAAATGCATTTGGGTTAAAAGCGGGTGGAGAAAATCGGTTTGTTGGCGAAAAGGGAAGAATGAGCGGGAAACAGCCTGGCGGAATTGAGGCTTTTGCCACTCATGCGTCGTCGAACGGCGCAGGACGGCGCAGATGCCAGTCGGTAATCTGCTGAAAACAGCGCGCAGTATTCAATAGGCGCGTTTCACTGAAATAATTGCCGATCAATTGAATTCCAATGGGCAAACTCTCCGAGAAACCGCAGGGATGCGACAATGCCGGAAGTCCCGCCAGATTGACGGCGATGGTATAAATATCTGACAGATACATTTGTACGGGATCGGCGATTTTTTCACCGATCCGAAAAGCGGTCGTCGGACTCGTCGGGCCCATGATAATGTCGCATTGGCCGAAAGCGCCGGAAAAATCGTTCGCGATCAGACGTCTGATGCGCTGGGCCTGCAGGTAATACGCATCATAGTAACCATGCGAAAGCACATAGGTTCCGATCAGGATGCGGCGCTTGGCTTCCGCGCCAAAACCCTGCGCCCTCGTCTTCACATACATGTCATTGATGTCGCCGTATTCCGGCGCGCGATAGCCGTAACGCACTCCGTCAAAACGCGAAAGGTTGGAGCTGGCCTCGGCCGAGGCGATAACATAATAGGCGGGTACCGAAAGATGCATGTTCGGCAGGCTGATCTCAAGCGCTTCCGCGCCAAGGCGTCGATAGACGGCGATGGCCTCCATCACGCAATGCATCACGTTTGCCGCGCATCCCTCTCCGAAAAATTCCTTTGGAATCCCTATTTTCAATCCGGCCAGAGGCTTGTCGTCAAAGGTGGAGGACAGCGCGCGCATGTAGTCCTCTTTCGGATGGTCAAGGCTCGTCGAGTCACGTTCGTCAAAACCCGCCATGACATTGAGCAGCAACGCGCAATCTTCAGCCGTGCGCGCGATGGGGCCGCCCTGGTCGAGCGACGAGGCGTAGGCAATCATGCCGTAACGGGAAACGATGCCGTAGGTTGGCTTGATGCCCGTCAAACCGCACATCGCGGAAGGTTGGCGAATTGATCCGCCTGTATCGGTCGCGGTCGCGGCGGGCGCGAGCGATGCGGCCACCGCGGCGGCCGATCCGCCGGACGATCCGCCGGGGATGCGTTCCGTATCCCATGGATTTCGGGCGGAGCCGAAATGCGAGGTTTCATTCGAAGAACCCATCGCAAATTCGTCCATATTGGTTTTCCCCAGCAGAACGGCGCCTTCTGCATTGAAACACTCAATGACGCGCGAATCATAAGGGCTGATGAAGTTCGCCAGCATCTTCGAGCCGCAGCTTGTTAACCAGCCCATGGCGCAAAAAATGTCTTTCTGCGCTATGGGGACGCCGGTCAATGGGCCGGCGCGACCCGTTGCCAGGCGCTCATCGGCGGCTTTGGCCTGCGCGATGCTTTTTTCGGGATCGACGGTTATGAACGCGTTGAGCTTTGGATTGTGACGCTCAATCCGTTCAAGATAAAAGCGCGTCAACTCGACGCTTGAAATTTCCCTGCTTGCCAATGCGCGCGAAAGCTGGGTGAGAGTATGCGCAATCATTCGACGACCCGCGGCACGAGATAAAGACCCGCTTCCGTTTCCGGCGCGAGCGCCAAAAACGCGTCACGGCGGTCGTTTTCGGTGATGGCATCCGTGCGCAGGCGCTGCGTGAGATCCCGCGCATGTGACATCGGTTCGATGCCATGGGTATCGACGGCCAACATGGGTTCGATCAAGGTGAGGAAAATTTCATTGATCTGCGTGGACATTGATGCAACCTCGGCATCGCCGATTTCGATCCGCGCCAGATAGGCGATTTGCCGCACTTGCTCCAGAGTAAGCGACATAAGGGTATGAAACTGCGAAAAATTAAGAAAAGCGAAGATGTATAAGGTATCATAAACAACTTCAAGTCACCGCTTTTATAAGTTTTTTTACGGGTATTCCGCATGTTCAGTTTTTTACGCCTTAATTTTCTGTTTGGTTATTTTGCGAATGACCTTGCCATTGATCTTGGTACGGCCAATACGCTGATCTATGTACGCGGCAAGGGCATTGTTCTTGACGAGCCTTCTGTCGTCGCCGTCAGGGTAGAGGGCGGCCCCAACGCGAGCAAGATCATTCAGGCAGTCGGTCAAAATGCCAAAGTGATGCTAGGCAAGGCGCCCGGGTCGATTACCGTCATCCGTCCGATGAAAGACGGAGTCATCGCTGATTTTACTTTTACCGCGGAGATGCTCAAGCAGTTCATACGTAAAGTACATGATTCGCGGCTTCTGTCGCCGAGTCCGCGCATCATGATTTGCGTTCCCTCCGGTTCCACGCAGGTCGAGCGCCGCGCTATTCGTGAATCGGCGATCAATGCGGGAGCAAGCCGGGTTTTTTTGATCGAGGAACCCATGGCGGCGGCTATTGGCGCTGGCTTGCCTGTTTCGGAACCAACCGGTTCGATGGTCGTCGACATCGGAGGCGGAACGACCGAGGTGGGTGTCATTTCTCTTGGCGGCATGGTTTACGCGGCCTCTGTTCGTGTTGGCGGAGACAAGCTCGACGAGGCAATCATCAATTACATCAGCCGTAATTACGGCATGCTGATCGGTGAAAATACCGCCGAACATATCAAAAAAACCATCGGCTCGGCTTTCCCTGGCGCGGAAGTGCGCGAGATGGAGGTATCCGGGATCAATAAAGCCGAGGGCATTCCGCGGAAATTTACGATTTCCTCGAACGAAATTCTTGAAGCGTTGACGGAACCGCTCAATGCGATTGTTTCCGCTGTCAAGTCGGCGCTTGAAAAGACCCCGCCCGAACTGGGAGCGGACATCGCCGACAAGGGGATGGTGCTGACAGGCGGCGGCGCGTTGTTGCACGATCTGGATCGTCTCTTGATGGAAGAAACCGGCTTGCCTGTTATCGTTGCCGAGCAATCGCTGACCTGTGTCGTGCGCGGCTGCGGCATGGCGCTCGAACGTGTGGAGAAACTTGGCAGCATCTTTGTGTCAGACTGAGATGCCGTTTTTTTCAATGCCGCATGGAACGATTCGTGTTTTTCCCATATAGGCCGCGAATGTAGGACGAATTTTTTCTGGGCCGACGCATGAGTGATGAAGTTCCATCTTTTTTCAAGCGCGGTCCCGCGCCTTTGGCGCGGTTGTGTTTTTACGTCACCCTTTCTCTGGCCCTTATTATTGTCGATGCGCGTTTCCGGGCGCTGGAGTTTCTGAGAAACAGTGTCTTTCTGATAACCCATCCACTACAACAGTTAGCGCTTGCTCCGGCGTCGTTATACAAGAACGCGAGCGTCTATTTTTCCGGCCTGACACGCGTTCAGGAAGAAAACGCGCAATTGAAGCGCGCCCAGCTGGAAAATGAAGTCCAATTATTGCGTGTCCGGCAGGTCGAGATTGAGAACGAGCGTCTGCGCAAGCTGCTGGACATGAAAATTCTGAAAAAAACGAGTGGTCAGGTCGCGCGGGTTCTTTATGCCGCGCGGGATCCGTTTTCTCGCCGGCTGATTGTCGACAAAGGGCAGTTCGACGGGATTTCGCAAGGGCGGGCCGTTATAGATTACGATGGCGTTGTTGGTCAGGTCACCCGCGTTTTCCAGCGCGCTTCCGAAATTACCCTGATTACCGATAAAAACCATGCCGTCCCTGTGCAGGTTTTGCGAAACGGCTTGCGTTCGGTGTTGTTTGGGCTGGGGAACGGACAGCTTGAATTGCGCCTCATGCCAGTTAACGCCGATATCCAGAGTGGCGATCAGCTGGTCACCTCGGGCCTGGACGGCATTTTTCCGGCAGGGATGCCGGTCGCCCGGGTTGTCCGCGTCGATAACGACGCTTCTTATGTGTTCGCGCGGATTTATTGTCTTCCGCAGGCGGGAATTGAAAATTTTGGCGAGCTTATGATTCTTGATCCCGATGCCCCGGTTGTTCTACCAAATGAACTTGCCGGCGCGAAACCCGTAAATCCCGTAAACAGGGACAGGCGAAAACGCCTTGTGAGGGAATAACGGCATGTCCCTGACGCCTCCTTCGTCGCGCATCCTTTCGCCGGTTCGTCCCGGGGTCATTCTGTTCAGCCTGCTGATCATGTTTTTGCTGAATTTGATGTTTTCCGGCGTCAGGCGGTGGAGCCTGGACTGGGTCGCGCTGGCGCTGATTTTCTGGAGCATCCGGGAGCCGCATTATATTGGCATGGGCGCGGCTTTTATCCTCGGAACACTCATGGATGTCGCTGGCGCGAGTTTAATGGGCCAGCATGCCATGGCCTACGTTCTCGCTTCCTACGCCGCATCCGCGTTCTCAAGGCGTATTCTGCGATTTTCCCTGAAATGGCAGGCCATACAGATCTTGCCGCTGTTGCAGATCGTTCCGCTGATTCAGTTTTGTATACGCTTCGCCTTCGGCGCCGATTTCCCCGGATTTGATTATTTTATTGGCCCATTCATCGGGGCCGCGCTTTGGCGGCCATTGGCCTATATATTGCTTTGGCCGCAATATCAGCCTGTTGAACGCGACGAAAACCGGCCTGTCTAGGGAGTTTCGTTTTGCGTCACTTCATTGCCCAACGCCTGTTATCACAACGCCTGACGAGTACCCAGAATTTCGGGCTTGAGCGTTTCCAGTTTCGCGTCAAATGCGCCGCCGCTTTTGTATTTTTTGGGTTCGCGTTGCTGCTCGCGCGCCTGGTTTATTTACAGATTATCCGAAATGAATACTACAGCACGCGCGCCGAAAGCAACCGGATTTCGCTGATACCCATCCTCCCGAAACGCGGTGAAATCCTTGACCGGAATGGCGAGGTGCTGGCGCGTAATTATTTTTCATTCACGCTGGAAATTACGCCCGCGCTCGTTGAAGATTTGGCCGGGACGATCGACCGCCTCGAAAAGTTGATAGAAATTCATCCGAAAGACAAGCGGCGCTTTCTGGGGCTGGTCAATGAAAACCGGTGGTTTGAAAGTTTGCCTGTCCGGAACCGGCTCACAGACGAGGAAATCGCTCGTTTCTCGGTAAACCGTTATCGTTTTCCCGGCGTCGAGATCAAGGCGCGTCTTTTGAGACACTATCCTTTTGGAAGTGCGGCCTCGCATATCCTGGGGTACATCAACCGGATCAATAACGCGGATATCGAGATGATCAAAAAAGGAGAAAAAAGCGCCAATTACAGGGGGACAAGCCGTATTGGGAAAACCGGACTGGAGAGAGCCTATGAATTTCAGTTACATGGGGAAACGGGCTATGAAGAAGTCGAAGTCGACGCGAATGGTCATCCCGTCCGCCGTCTGTCAAGCATACCTCCCGTTCCGGGCAACGATTTGACGCTGACAATCGATATTCATTTACAGAAAATTGCCGAGCGGGCCTTCGGAAAACACCGGGGAGCGCTGGTCGCCATCGAACCCTCGACGGGCGAAGTCCTCGCGCTTGTTTCGATGCCGGCTTTCGATCTGAATTTGTTCGATGACGGGATTCGCCAGGAGGACTGGGATTTGCTCAATACCTCGCCGGATCGCCCAATGATCAACCGGGCGTTGAGCGCCACCTATCCGCCCGGATCGACTTTCAAGCCTTTCATGGCTCTGGCGGGACTTGAAATGGGAAAGCGTACGCCGGAGCAGTCCTTTCACGATACGGGCGTCTTCAATTTTGCCGGCCACACCTTTCGAGACCAGAAAAAGGATGGACATGGGCACGTTGACATGTACAAGTCGATCGTCCAATCGTGCGATACCTACTACTATATTCTGGCAAATGAGCTGGGGATTGAGAATATCGCGCGTTTTATGGGGCATATCGGTTTTGGGCAGCGGACAGGAGTCGATATCGGCGGCGAATCCGAAGGCGTTCTGCCTTCGCCGGAGTGGAAAAAACACCGTTTCAAACGTCCCGAATTACAGAAATGGTTTGGCGGAGACACCATTTCGATCGGTATCGGGCAAGGTTACAATGCTTTTACGCCGATGCAGCTTGCTCAGGCAGTCGCGCTTCTGGCCAACGATGGCACGCTTTATCGCCCCCACCTCGTGAAACACGTCACCGACAGTAAAACGGGCGGGAAAAAGCCTGTCAAACCGGAACTTGTGCGGACAACAGGCTGGAAACAAGTAAATATCGATACGATCAAGCAGGCGATGGTTGGCGTTAATCGGGAAGGCACGGGAGCGCATGCTTTCATGAATGCCGCCTATACGTCGGGCGGCAAGACAGGTACGGCGCAGACATTCAGTTTGAGGGGCGGAGATTACAAGGCGAGTAATGTGAAAGAAGAACTGCGCGATCACGCGGTTTTTATCGCTTTCGCGCCAGCGGACAAGCCACGGATCGCGCTGGCCGTCTTTGTCGAGAACGCGGGTTTTGGCGCGCAATCGGCGGCCCCGGTCGCCAGAAAAGTGCTTGATCATTTTTTCGGCATCCCTTCCGGCAGAAAACCGCCGGAAGACCGTGCGGTGCCCAGGAGAGAATGAAGGATGCCGCAACTGTTCCAGCGTTTGAGAAATTCCGTTTTCGAGTATGTCGATTTTCCGCTGCTCGTTATCACCATGCTTTTGATGACGATTGGACTGTTGACCGTTTTCAGCGCGACGTATGATAAAAGCACTCATGCGTTCAGGCAGATGGCAAGCATGTTCGTCGGACTTGCCGTTATGTGGGGCGTCGCGCGGATTCATCCGCAGCGGCTGATGCGTTTTGCCGCGCCGCTTTATATCGCGGGGCTTGCGCTTCTCGTGCTCGTTGTTCTGACGGGGGTGCGCGTCAATGGCGCCAGACGCTGGCTCTCTCTGGGCGTTGTCCGGATACAGCCTTCCGAAATTTTCAAGATCGTCATGCCGATGATGCTGGCCTGGTATTTCCAGAAATATGAGGACGCAATAAAAATGAGGCATTATGTGGCCGCCCTTTTGATGCTGGCTGTTCCATTTTTGCTGATCGCGCGTCAGCCCGATCTTGGCACGGCCATTCTGATCGGCGCGGCCGGGTTCTATGTCGTTTTTTTTGCGGGCATTCCGTGGAAATTTCTCACGGGAATGCTGATCGCGGGAGCGGTTGCCTTCCCGTTCGTCTGGCCGCTCCTGCATGAATTCCAGCGCAAGCGGATATTGATGCTGTTTGATCCGATGGTCGATCCCCTGGGAGCGGGCTACCATATTATCCAGTCGTCGATCGCTATCGGTTCCGGCGGTTTTTTCGGAAAAGGCTGGCTTCGGGGCACGCAGACTTATCTTGAGTTCATACCCGAACCTCATACCGATTTCATTTTTTCCGTCTTTTCCGAGGAACAGGGATTCCTAGGCGTTTGCGTTCTCATCCTGCTCTATCTTCTGCTGATTGTCCGGTGCCTGGTGATCGCAAGCGAAGCGCCGACTTTTTACACCCGGCTTTTGGGCGGCGCGCTCACAATGAGTTTTTTCACCTATCCTTTCGTCAATATCGGCATGGTGAGCGGAATTTTGCCGGTCGTTGGCATTCCGCTGCCCTTTATGAGTTACGGGGGGACGGCGCTTGTGATCCTGTTTTGCAGTCTTGGTATTCTGATGGGGATCCGGACTCACCCGGTGTTGCTTAGGAGATGACGAAAATGCCGAGAAACTGCCTGAAATTTCTGGGTGCAGCGTTGCCGGTCGTTTTTTTGCTGTTCGCTTGTAGCCATGCCCCTTCTTCCAAAAAAACGGATGTTTCCTCCGCGGGAAAATCCAGCGCGAAACGCGGCGGCGGTTATTACAAGGACGATGGCCCGGGAGACGAAATTCCGGACAAACTGGATGAAATTCCGGACGCCGTTCCGCGCGTTGAGCCGCTTCACCGCGCCACCGGCAGACCCTATGTCGTTTTTGGCAAAACCTATGTGCCCGATACGCGTTTGCGGCCTTTTCGCCAGCGTGGCATCGCAAGCTGGTACGGCAAGAAATTCCACGGAAAAAAAACATCGATTGGCGAGCCTTACGATATGTTTTCGATGACAGCGGCGCATCCAACGCTCGCGCTTCCGTCCTATGCGCGCGTGACGAATGCCGGCAACGGCAAAACCGTTATCGTTCGCGTGATTGACCGCGGCCCGTTTCATTCCGGCCGGGTTATCGATTTGTCGTATGCGGCGGCTCATCGCCTTGGCTACATCGAGGCGGGCAGCGCCACGGTCGAAATCGAATCCATCCTGCCGGGCACCGCCGCGCCGCCGGATTATGCTTCCACCGCGCCGGCGGCAGCCGCAAAGCTCTCGGCACGGCCGCAAGATATGGCCGAAGCCCTGCCAGACGATGTTCCATCCGAGACATTGCCATTTTCGCCTGCCGTGCCGCCTGAAAAGGGCGATGTTCTTGAAACGTTGATCGCGCGGAGCGATATTTCCGAGCCTGAAGCGGCCGGAAACGAAAGCGGCACGGGTGATAATCCTCAGGCGCAGCTAGACGTTTACCTGCAGCTGGGTGCGTTTTCAAGCGCCGACAATGCCGAGAATTTTCGCAGCCGCCTTGCGCAGGAACTTGACTGGCTTATGGAAAAGCTCCGGATTGTCGCGGGCAGTGGCATGTACCGTGTCCAGCTCGGCCCGTATCCGGGACGTGACGCAGCGGAAAACGTGGCGCGGAAAGTCAGGGAAGCGGTAGGCTACAGCCCGTCCTTCGTAAAAAATGCGCCATGAGAAACCGGAAAATCCTGGCACATGGGTGCGCGCGCGTTTTCAAAAAATCTGAAGCGGCAAGAAAGCTGTAATGGCAAACAAACTTTTATTGCTGTTATTCGGTATCTTTTTGGTTTGTAATCAAGTGGTTTTTGCTCAATTCAGTCTTGCGCACGACAATACGGACAACCATGTAAATGTCAGAGGCAAGGGGAATAAAATAATAGATAAAATTCCTGTCGGGACTATTGTGTGGGAATCGACGCCTGATCTTGATTGGTCGTCCGGGTTCGATTCCTTGTATGTGGGATATTCCAGGGGCGATAAAATATATTTTGGAAACATACATTCATCTCGAATAAAGAATATAAGCAAGGCTTTTCAGCAGATTCAAAAAATAGAGGGCGGCGATCATATTCACTTCAAAAATGATTCGGTTGACATAATTATTAAATTTAAAAGAATGTCCGGGGGGGGGGGGGGGGGGGG
>JAITGN010000059.1 GCA_031280565.1 Accumulibacter sp.
GGTTGGAACCCCGGCCTGAAGGCCGGGGTTTCGACCGTAGCCATTGGCAAGGGGATGCAAACCCCTTGCCAACCTTGCCAATGATGTTAGAGCGACAGCGCCTTCCGGGCTGTCGCTAATTTCTTGCTGGTGAGCCTGCCAAATCATGAACAGCGCTTATCTCCATTCGTGCCAAGCCCGTTGAAACACCGGCAGGGCGTTTCTCCGTCCGCGCTGAGTCTGTCGAACTTGTAATGAATTTCGACAATGTATATTCCCGTTCGTACTGAGCCTGTCGAAGTATGAACGGACGCTCCGCCTTTCCAATCCTGGTTCTTTCTTCGAATGGTTTTTCAATCCTTACCCTTCGACAAGCTTCCTTCGACAGGCTCAGGACGGAGCAGGGCGAACGGATTGGAAAGGTGTTCTTCGACAACGCCTGTTTCCGTTCGTGCTGAGCCTGTCGAAGTATGAACGGACGCTCCGTCTTCTCCTCGCGCCCACGTGTGTGAGAGGGCCGGACGAGAAAGGGCATGGCAGTCATGCCTCGCCAGTTCTCACCCGTTGAATTGAAAACGCCTTAAAAGCCATACCAGTCGCGGATGATTTCCGCGTACATCTTCCTGACGGTATCCAGCTGCGCGATGGAGCACCACTCATCCGTCTTGTGGGCGAGCGCCTGGTCGCCCGGGCCGAGAACGACAATCGGGAGTCCGGGAAAGAGTTGCCGCACGGACGCGGCATCTGTGAAAAACGCGACAGTCTCGATTCCAATGACATCGCCGAGACACTCGCCGCAAAGCGCGCGAACGCGCTTCACCCAAGGGCTTTCCGGGTCTGACCACACCGGTTCGAGATCGACGGTCGTTTCAATCGCGGCCTCGCCGCGGACAATATTCTCGACATCCTTGAGAATTTCCGGAGACTTCTGTCCGGGCACGGTGCGGATATCGATCGTGAGAGAAGCGCTGTCCGGAACGGAATTGCTGTTGATTCCGGCATGAAGCATCGAAACGACAAAAGTTCCATCACCGAGATAGGGATGATGCGCGGCGGGCAATCTGTAATCCAGCAGGCGATTGGCGACAGGAAGCATTTTTGCCAGGGCATTGACGCCCTTGTCGGGCATGCTCGCGTGAGCGGCGACGCCTTTTGTCCGCAAGGTAAGCCAGAGCGCTCCCCGATGTCCCACGAGAGGGCGCGCGTTGGTCGGTTCGGCGATGATCGCCGCGCCGAGAGGGGATGCGCTGATGGTTTCCTTTGCTTTTTTGGAACCGAGGCAACCCTGCTCTTCGCCGCCGTAAACATGCAAGACAAGTTCACGATCCCTGATCCGCGGCGCGGCTTCCAGCGCGGCCAGAACAAAGGCGGCAAGACCGCCTTTCATATCGGCCGCGCCGCGCCCGTACAGACGTCCATCGCGTATTTCCGCCGCGAGCGGGGGAGCGCTCCATGTCGACGGCGTAACCGGAACCGTATCGATATGCCCGCCGAAAAAAAGCGCGGGGCCTTTGGCACCCTTGTTCAGAACGGCATACAGATTACAGGCATCCGGCCTCACACTTTCCGGCAGATAATCTTCAAACTCGCAGGAAAAACCGGCCGGTTCCAGCAGGCCGGCCAGGAACTGAAGCGCTTGCCTCTCGCCCGCGGCGGCGGTATCCATGCGTATCAGGCGCTGGGCCAATTCAAGAGTTTCCATATTCATTCTCATCAAGGATAAAAAAACCAAGTATCTTCCCACAGTTTCAATTACATCCGGCAGGCGGGAAAAGAGCGCATCTCAGCCCGTCCGCGTAATTATCCCCCTGAAAAGGCAAGGTTTCCAGGCCAAACCGGTTCAGCCCGTTTCCGGCGGCGGAAGGATAACGGAAACAGATGAATTCCAGAGAAATATATTCCAGAATGGTTCAATGAAAGGCCGCTTCCTCTGTGCAATTCATGCTGAAATTAACATAAAAATAACAGGAGTACCGACAAAATATGACGTTTTAAAGCTATTTTATCAAGATAAAAAATCATTTAGAGTGCATGTTTGAAAAGATGGATAACGTTCTCAAGGTATTTTTCGTTTAAATTAATCTAGAATACTTTGAAAGCGTTATTTTTAATGGGTATCCGGTTTTCGTGATTGACGCGCCCGGCAAAGCGATGATCGTAAAAGCGTCAACAATCCGTGTTTTGTGATTGATCTGCGCAGCATGTATGGTTACCATAAAGTCGTATTTAATGATTGATGGAGCGCGGCAACATGACCCTCTTTGATGTGCTTGGCTTCCGATGGGACAGGTCGGCGCTGCCGGCCTCTGTCCCGTCTTACTCGATTGAGCGGGTCTGCTTCCGTTTTCACAAGATGCTGCCTGAGTTCGTTTGGGATGCCTCGGTGCTTGAGGGCAATCCATTCACCTTCCCGGAGGTAAAGACGCTGCTGGACGGTGTGACTGTTGGCGGTCGCAAGCTTTCCGATCAGGAGCAAATCCTGAACCTTGCTGAAAGCTCCAGGCGCCTGCTGGCAATGGCGAGGGGGGATCAGTTCTCCCTCTCCAAGCCGGTATTCACCGAACTGAATGGCATCGTCGTCCGAAAGGAAGCCTTGGAGTGGGGCGTGTTCCGTGGCGAAGGCCAGGAGACGGATTACACGCCTGATGTGAGCCTTGGCGAACATGGCCGCCATACCCCGCTGCCGACGCTGCCCGGCGCGCCGGAATTGAACCGGGTGTTCGGCGCGGGCGTTACCGCGTTGCAAGAGTGCGAGCCATTCGAGCGCGCAACGGCCTTCTTCCTGTTCGGCGCATTGCAGCAGTTCTTTTTCGACGGCAACAAGCGCACCTCGCGCTTCATGATGAACGGCGTCCTGATGTCGCACGGCATCGACGCCATCAGCGTGCCCGCCTCCAGGGCGCAGGAGTTCAACGAGAAGATGGTTCGCTTCTATCTCTCGAAAGACGCCACGGAGATGATGGCCTTCCTCGCCGGGTGCCACCCCGAAGCGGAGGCAATTCTCCCTTAGAGCGTTTTTCGTTCAAATGACCGCAAAATCCCGCAGGTGAGCAAGAAATTAGCGACAGCCCGGAAGGCGCTGTCGATCTAACATCATTGGCAAGGGGTTTGCATCCCCTTGCCAAT
>JAITGN010000063.1 GCA_031280565.1 Accumulibacter sp.
AAAGAATGGCGTTGATGGCGATGCCGGCATCGCCGCTGGTGGCGTTTTTGAAGCCTACCGGCGTGGAAAGGCCGGATGACATTTCACGATGGGTTTGCGATTCGGTTGTGCGCGCACCGATGGCAGTCCACGCGATCAGGTCGCCCAGAAACTGGGGAGCTATCGGATCAAGCGCCTCAGTTCCGGCCGGAAGGCCGAGTTCGGCGATATCACGCAGGAACATGCGCGCGAGTTCCATGCCTTTGCCGATCTTGAACGAATCGTTCATTTCGGGATCGTTGATGAAACCTTTCCAGCCGACTGTCGTGCGCGGCTTTTCAAAATAGACACGCATGATAAGCGCCAGCGTATCGCTCAATTCTTCGGAAAGCGCTTTCAGGCGATGGGCGTATTCGAGCGCGGCGGCCGGATCATGAATCGAGCATGGGCCGACGACAATAAAAAAACGCCGGTCTTTGCGGTCGAGAATGTTCCGGATGGTTTCGCGTCCGCGCATGACGGTCTGGCGCGCCCTGTCCGACAGCGGAACCCGGGCATGAATTTCTTCAGGCGAAGGCATCGGCTCGAAGCTGATGACGTTGAGATTCTCGATGTCCGGCGTTTCAATGTTTGTTTTGTCGGGATAATTCATGGCATCAACTGTTTTATCAAGGATTTCGCGGCGTTTACGCGCTCGTCAAGCGTGGATGTTTGCCGCTCAAACGATAGTTTATCCTGTCCCGAGAGCTTGTATTCCCGGTTTTTCTGAATGAGATCGATAATGCGGACAGGATCAAGCGGCGTTTTTTTCAAGAATTCGGGGTCGAACTGCGCCGTGACGCGCGTTTCTCCGGCGTCAAGGCGGGTGATGCCCAGCGGGCCGCAAAGCAGCCGCAGACGGTGGCTTTCGAGAAGCGCCCATACCTGCGGCGGAGGATCGCCAAAACGATCGATGAGTTCCTCTTGCATCGCAGCAATCTCATCGGCCGTTTCACAATTTGCCAGACGTTTATACAGGGTCAGCCGTTCATGGATATCCGGCGCATAGCTGTCGGGCAACAGGGCAGGCATATGAAGATTGATTTCGGCGCGAATGTCCAGAGGCTCAAGCAAATCATCCTCTTTGCCGTTTTTCAGGGCGGCGACAGCGCGTTTTAACATTTCGGCATACAAACTGAATCCGATTTCCTGGATTTCGCCTGACTGGTTTTCCCCGAGAATTTCTCCCGCGCCGCGAATTTCAAGATCATGCATGGCAAGATAAAAACCCGCGCCGAGTTCGTCCATCATCTGAATGGCTTCGAGTCGCTGGCGAGCCTGTTTCGTCAGACCGGACATCGGACCATCGCTGCCTTGCGTAAGGAGATAGGCATACGCCTGGTGATGAGAGCGTCCGACGCGGCCGCGCAGCTGGTGCAATTGGGCGAGGCCGAATTTGTCCGCGCGGTTGATGATAATCGTGTTCGCGTGCGGATTGTCGATCCCCGTTTCAACGATTGTCGTACACAACAACAGGTTGGCGCGTTGCTGGGTGAAATCGCGCATGACGCGCTCCAGCTCGCGTTCCTTCATCTGGCCGTGACCGACAACGATGCGCGCTTCGGGCAAAAGCCTTGCAAGCCGTTCGCGCATGCTCTCTATCGTATCGACTTCGTTGTGCAAAAAGTAGACCTGGCCGCCGCGCTTGAATTCGCGCAGCAGGGCTTCACGAATAATTCCGTCAGAATAGCCCGAGACGAATGTTTTGATCGACAGGCGTTTTTGCGGGGGCGTGGCAATGATGGAAAAATCGCGCAATCCTTCGAGCGAGAGGCCGAGAGTTCTCGGAATCGGTGTCGCGGTCAGGGCGAGGACATCGATTTCGGTTCGCAGGGTTTTCAGGACTTCTTTTTGCCGTACGCCGAAGCGGTGCTCTTCATCGATTATTACAAGGCCGAGGCTGGAGAATTTGACGCTTTTTTGCAGCAGCTTGTGCGTTCCAATGACAACATCGACTTTTCCCTCAGCCAGGTCTTTGAGGGTCAGGGTTGTTTCCTTGGGCGTTTTGAAACGCGAAAGCTCCGCTATCCGGATCGGCCATTCGGCAAAGCGGTCGCTGAACGTCTGGAAATGCTGCTCGCAAAGAAGAGTCGTCGGGCATAGCACGGCAACCTGTTTTCCGCTGGCTGCGGCGCAAAAAGCGGCACGCAGGGCAACCTCCGTTTTTCCGAAACCGACGTCGCCGCAAACGAGACGATCCATCGGTTTTTCCGATTTCATGTCTTCGAGTACCGCCTGGATTGCCGCGGCCTGGTCAGGCGTCTCCTCAAAGCCGAAACCGTCGGCGAACGTTTCATAATCGCGCGGGGAAAACTGAAAAGCATATCCCTGGCGCGCGGCCCGCCGGGCGTAAAGCGCCAGCAATTCAGCCGCCGTATCGCGTGCCTGAAGCGCGGCGCGGCGTTTAGCCTTCTCCCATTGCCGGGCACCGAGGACATGAAGCGGAACTGTATCGGGATCAGCGCCAGAATAGCGGGAAACAAGATGAAGGTTCGGCACTGGCACATAGAGCCTGGCTTCATTGGCATATTGGAGGTCAAGGAACTCCATTTCGCCTTCGCCGGGATCCATGCGCACCAGCCCCCGGTAACGCGCGACGCCGTGCTGTTCATGCACGACCGGATCGCCGACTTTCAGTTCGGACAGATCGCGCAGCCAGTTGTCGAGCGATGCCTTGCGCCGCGAAGACCGGCGTCCGTGGCGCGCGCGCGGGCTTCCGGCGTAAAGTTCCGTTTCGGTGATAAACGCGATTCGTGCACCGTCGTCCGGCGCATGGATGAAACCTTCGTGTAACGGCGCGACGCCAAGCGACACGCGTGAGCCGCCGGAAAGGAAACCGATGAGATCCCGGCTCTGATCGTGTTTCAGGCCGTATTCGGCGAACAGGCCGGCCAGTGTTTCCCTGCGGCCGGGAGATTCGGCAAGCAGCAACAGGCGCCCGGAAAACTTTTCGATGAACGCCAAAAGCCCGTTCAGTGGCTGAGCGGCGTGGCGGTCGACCGCGACGCCGGAAACAATGCTGGCGCTGTCTGCCGCGTTTTCTTTTTTCAGCTCTAGATGGGGATAAGACGTTATCACTCCGAAAAACGCTTCTTCATTGAGAAAAAGCTCTTCCGGACACAGCAGGGGACGCGTGGTGTCGCCGGAAAGCAGATCGTAGCGTGATTTGGCATCCAGCCAGAAACTCCGCAGAGAAGCGGAAATGCCGTTGTGCAGGCAGAGCGGAGTAGCTTTCGGAAGATAGTCGAATAAAGTCGCCGTATCGTCGAAAAACAGTGGCAGCCAGTATTCGATTCCCGCGGGCGGAATACCGTTGCTGACATCCTTGTAAAGAGCCGATCTTGCCGGATCGCCTTCGAATCGCTCCCGGAAACGCTGGCGGAAACGGGAACGTCCTTTTTCGTCGAACGGAAATTCATGCGCCGGAAGAAGACGGATTTCGTCGACCGGATAAAGCGTGCGCTGGGAGTCAGCGTCGAAAGCCTTGATGGTTTCGATTTCATCATCGAACAGATCAATGCGGTACGGCAGCGCCGCCCCCATGGGAAACAGGTCAATGAGGCCGCCCCGGATTGAATATTCGTTTGGAGAAACGACGTTCGAAACATGCGTGTACGCGGCCAGCGCAAGCTGGGCGCGTAAATGTTCGGTTTTTAGCTTTTCTCCTTTTTTCAGGAAGAATGAACCGGCGGCAAGAAAAGCCGGAGGAGGAAGACGGCAGGCCGCGGTCGAAACAGAAGCAAGCAGGATATCGCATTCGCCGCTCATGACGCTGTACAGCGTCGCGAGGCGTTCCGAAACCAAATCGCGATGCGGAGAAAAATTGTCATAAGGCAAGGTTTCCCAGTCCGGCAACAGGCGAACGCGCAGATCGGGCGCGAACCATGGAATCTCTTCGAGTAGACGTTGCGCGTCGGACGGGTCCGCGGTCAGGACGGCAAAAAACTTTTTTTGCGCACGGGCCAGCTGGGCAACGCAAAGCGCATCGCCCGAACCGGAACAGGGCGGAAGCCGGAGGCGTTTCCCCGGCGCTGGTGTTTTGAGTGAAAACGGCGATCCGGACAAAAAATCGACAGGCGTGTTGGAGTCGAGAGACGGCACAGAGAAAGGCATTGAAATGAACTTGGCAAGCGCCGGATTATACCGCCACGGCAAAAAAGCCGAAGCGCCCGTGAAGGGCGCTTCGGACGGAGAGGCTTATTTTGCGCCTATGCCGCGGTGCATCCGGAAGAGGAATTTGAGCAATTCCATAGCGGCCGGCGAAGCGAAGCAGAAAGGCAACATCAGCAGCCAATCATTGAACTGGAGCGGCACCGTGTCGAAGAAGGGCCTCAGGAAGGGAACATAAACGACCACCAGCACCATGATGAACGACAGGCCGATCGCCCAGATAATCCAGCGGTTTGTAAAGAAACCGATAGTAAAAATGCTGTGGTATTCAGAGCGGGAAGTCAGTGCGCGGATAAGCTCGGAACAGCACAGCGTGGCGAAAGCGATCGTCTGCGCGGCAGCGAGGCTGTTGGGATACCGCTGGAGGGCCAGCGAAAATACCCCAAGAACGGCGGCGGCATCGACAAGACCGATGATGGTGATTCCAATGGCCATGTCCTTGTTGATGACAGGCTCGGTTGACGAGCGCGGCGGCTCTTTCATGATATCGCTGTCGCCCTGCTCAAGGCCGAGGGCCAGCGCTGGCGCGCCGTCGCTGACCAGATTCAGCCATAACAGCTGGACGGGCAGAAGCGGAATCGGCATGCCCAGCAACATGGCGCTGAAAATGATCAGAATTTCACCGACGTTGCAGGCGAGCAGGAAATAAACGAATTTGCGGATATTGGAGTAGATGATCCGGCCCTGTTCTATGGCCGAGACGATACTGGCGAAATTATCGTCCGTCAGAACCATATCGGCGGTCTGTTTGGCAACGTCTGTTCCGGTGATGCCCATGGCGACGCCAATATTCGCGCGTTTGAGCGCCGGAGCATCGTTGACACCGTCTCCCGTCATGGCGACCACATGGTTATTCGCTTTCATGGCATCGACGATCCGCGTTTTGTGCTGCGGCGACACGCGGCAGCATACCTCAATGTGAGCAGCCTTCGCGGCAAGTTCCGCGTCGCTCATGTTCTCGATTTCCGGGCCGGTCAAGACCAGTCCGCCGGGTGTCAAAAGACCGATGTCCCGCGCGATAGCTTCAGCGGTATCCTTGTAATCGCCGGTAACCATGACGCTCTTCAGCCCCGCCCCGCGCGCGACTTTCAGCGCCTCAATGACTTCGGGGCGCGGCGGATCAATCATCCCGACCAGGCCGATGAAAATAAGATCCTTCTCGACATTTTCAGGTGTGGGCTGGTCAACGAGATCCTGAAGGGGAAGATAGGAAACCGCGAGCACGCGAAGCGCGCTGGAGGCCATTTCGCGGTTCTGCTGGAGAATCGCGCTGCGCATTTCATCATTCAGATCAACCACTTTGCCATTGATCCGCTGTTGCTTGCAAAGGTCGAGAATGACATCCGGCGCACCTTTGACGAAAGCGACAACGGGCATCGGCGTTTCCGCGAAAAGCGCATGCGCCTGGCCTTTGACATGATGAATGGTGGTCATCCGCTTTCTGTCCGAATCGAAAGGGATTTCCTGAACTCTTGGAAGCTGTATTTCAATGTCGTTCTGCCAGTAACCGCTCTTCGCGGCGGCGACGACCATCGCGCCTTCCGTCGGGTCGCCGATGATCCGCCATAATGCCTTGCCGGACTCCTCATCGGTTTTTTCCTGCAAGCGGGCGTCGTTGCAAACGAGCGAACCGTGCAGAAGAAGTGAAACATCGGGGTCGGCGTTTGCGTCGAACGGCTGGTCACTCACGAAAAAATCGCCGACCGGGTTATAGCCCTCGCCGGTGACGCGGAAGCGCTTTCCGCCGGCCCATCCCTGGACAACCGTCATTTCATTCTGCGTCAATGTGCCTGTCTTGTCGGAACAGATGACGGTCGCGCAACCGAGCGTTTCGACCGCCGGAAGTTTACGGATCAGCGCGTTATGCCGGATCATCCGTTGCATTCCGAGCGCGAGACAGATCGTCACAATGGCGGGAAGCCCTTCTGGAACTGCGGCGATGGCAAGGCTGACAGCCGTCATGAAAAGAGTGATGATGTCTTTCTTCTCGTTTTCGAGGTAATGCATGAAACCGGTGCTGAAAGCGCTTGAAAGGTGCGTATCGCGGAAAAGCCCGTAAATGAAGACAAGAACACAAATGGCGAGACAAGCCGTTCCGAGAACCTTGCCCAGATATTCCAGTTTTTTCTGGAGCGGCGTGTCTTCGGCTTCGAACGACTGGATCATCTCGGCGATCAGGCCGATCTGCGTCGACATTCCCGTTCCGGTAACAAGCCCCTGTCCGCGCCCATAAGTAATCAGCGTCCCCATGAACGCGGTATTTTTTCGGTCGCCCAGAGGAATATTGGCGTCAAGCACGACATTGGCGGTTTTTTCCACGGGGACGGACTCGCCGGTCAGCGAGGCTTCATCAATCTTGAGGTTGATGCTTTCGATCAGGCGCAGATCCGCCGGGACATAATTTCCGGCCTCAAGCAGAACGATGTCGCCAGTAACGAGTTCGCGGCCCGGAACCGATATCTGCTGTCCGTCGCGCAATACCTGCGCGTTGGGCGCGGACATTTTCTTGAGCGCTTCAAGCGCTTGTTCGGCTTTCGATTCCTGGATGACGCCGACGACGGAATTGAGCACGATGATGAAAAGAATGGCTATGGAATCTATATATTCGCCAAGCGCCAGCGATATGCCTGCGGCGACGACAAGGATAATGACGAGATAATTGTTGAACTGATTCCATAAAAGCGCCAGAAAACCTGGCCTTGGGCGTTCGCTCAGCTCGTTGGGGCCATCGTTTTCGAGGCGCGCGCGCGCGTCCTGCGAAGTCAGTCCTTTCTCAAGGTGAGTTTGAAACGTGCTGACCAGTTCCTCAAGTTGTCTTGCGTGAGCCTCTTTATCTTGCATGGCAGTCTTCCTCAGAATCAAGGATCGTTAATCTGGAACGGAACACGAAATTTCCGGAGCGCTTCCTTTCCGGAGAGTGAGATACCGGATACCGCGTTCCGGGCGGGCGCGCCGATTTCGAGAGTTTAATATTTTTTTGCACAGTCCGGGATACTTGTTTTGAGCTAATGGTAAGAGCGCAAAATATATCCAACAAGTCGAATATAATGATCGGATACATCGAAAAAAACGAATCTTTCCCTTTCGCGGCAACAGGAAAAGGCCGCGGGCAAACTGGGGAATTCTATGTCCAGCAAGAAATTAGCGACAGCCCGGAAGGCGCTGTCGATCTAACATCATTGGCAAGGGGTTTGCATCCCCTTGCCAATGGCTACGGTCGAAACCCCGGCCGTAAGAATGGGGTTCCAACC
>JAITGN010000131.1 GCA_031280565.1 Accumulibacter sp.
ATTCCAGGCTCTTTCATCGCTCACCATAAAAAAGCGAGAGTAGAACCGATACCGGCAATGTTTACAACCCATTGTCGTAAGCACATGATTGTCAACGGTTTTTCATGCTCCGGCCCTGCTGTGGATGTTCCCACTGCTGCATTTTCCACCGTGGAGTGATAGAATTATCAGTTTTTCAAAGAGTTCCGTTATGTCCCGTCCTGTGCGTAATATCGCGATCATCGCGCATGTCGATCACGGCAAAACAACGCTTGTCGACAAGCTGCTCGTCCAGGCGGGCACGTTCGCGGCGCATCGGCATGTCGCCGAACGTGTCATGGATTCGAACGATCTTGAGAAGGAGCGTGGAATCACGATCCTGGCCAAGAATCTGGCGGTCGATTACCAGGACACCCACATCAATATCGTCGATACGCCGGGACACGCCGATTTTGGCGGGGAAGTCGAGCGCGTGCTCGGGATGGTCGATGGCGTGCTTCTGCTTGTCGATGCCGTCGAAGGCCCGATGCCGCAAACGCGTTTTGTGACCAAAAAGGCTTTGGCGCTGGGTCTAAAGCCGATCGTCGTCGTCAACAAGATCGACCGCGACGGCGCGCGGCCGAGTTGGGTGGTCGACCGCACGTTCGATCTTTTCGACAAACTGGGCGCTTCTGAAGAACAGCTTGATTTCCCGGTGATTTATTCATCGGCGATTCTCGGTTACGCGACAACCGATCTTGATACCCCTTCATCCGATATGCGTCCGCTCTTCGAGGCGATTCTCCGGCACGTTCCTCCGCCTGACGCCGACGATGTCGATGGCGCGCTGCAATTGCAAATCGCCGCGCTTGATTATTCGTCCTATGTCGGCCGCATCGGCATCGGCCGGATTCAGCGCGGGCGTTTAAAGTCCGCGCAGACGGTGACCGTGATGTATGGCCCGCCGGACGCGAATGGAAATTTCGAGCACGGCGATCCGAAAAACGCGAAGGTCGGTCAGGTCTTTGGTTTTCGCGGCATTGAGCGCGCGCCGCTGAACGAGGCGCTCGCGGGGGATATCGTGCTGTTGACCGGAATCGACGAACTTTCGATCGGTTGCACGGTCGTTGGTCTGGAGGCGCGGGATGCCTTGCCGATGCTAAAGATTGATGAGCCGACGTTGAGCATGACTTTCAGGGTCAACGATTCGCCGTATGCCGGAACGGAAGGCAAGTTCGTAACAAGCCGCCAGATACGGGAACGTTTGCGGAAGGAATTGTTGACCAATATGGCGTTACGCGTCGAGGACATGGAAGAGACGGATTCTTTTCTCGTCTCAGGGCGCGGCGAACTGCATTTGACGATCCTGCTTGAAACCATGCGGCGCGAAGGGTACGAGCTGGCCGTCGGCCGTCCAAAAGTTATTTTCAGAACGATTGATGGCACGTTGTGCGAGCCTTATGAGATGCTGAGCCTTGATCTCGAAGAGGCGCATCAGGGCGGCGTCATGGAGGCGCTCGGTTATCGGCGGGGCGATTTGCAGGATATGGTTTCCGACGGGCGTGGGCGCGTTCGTCTCGAATACCGGATACCGGCGCGCGGCTTGATCGGCTTTCAGAACGAATTCATGAATCTGACGCGTGGAACCGGCCTCATGAGTCACGTTTTCGATGAGTACGCGCCTTTCAGGGGAGATATTCCCGGGCGGCGCAACGGCGTGCTGGTTTCGGCGGAACATGGTGAAGCCGTCGCGTATGCCTTGTGGAAACTCCAGGAGCGCGGCCGGATGTTCGTCGCGCCGAACGACAGGCTCTACGAAGGCATGGTCATCGGGATTCACTCGCGCGAAAACGACCTTGTGGTCAATCCGGTCAAGGGAAAACAGTTGACCAATATCCGCGCATCGGGAAACGACGAGGCCGTGCGGCTAACGCCGCCGGTCGCGCTAACCCTGGAGAGCGCCGTTGAATTTATCGATGACGATGAGCTTGTCGAGATCACGCCGAAAAGCATCCGTATTCGCAAGCGTTTTCTGACAGAACTGGAACGGCGCAGGGCCTCGCGCAGCGAAAAACGCTAGATTTCCCCGCGCATGTTTCTATCCGGGAACGTTTCCGCGAAAATCCAGAGTAAAATCGCAGCATGAGTTATCAGGTTCTGGCCCGGAAATGGCGGCCGAAAACATTTGAAACCCTTGTCGGACAAGAACATGTCGTTCGGGCGCTGGCCCATGCGCTGAACGAAAAACACTTGCATCACGCCTACCTTTTTACCGGAACGCGCGGCGTCGGAAAAACAACGCTTGCGCGGATTCTCGCCAAGGCGCTCAATTGCGAAACCGGTGTCAGCGCGTCCCCATGCGGAGTATGCGCCGCCTGTACGGAAATCGATTCGGGACGTTTTGTCGACCTGCTTGAGGTCGACGCGGCAACAAATACCCGCGTGGACGAGATGCGCCAGCTGCTTGAAAACGCGGTATACGCGCCGACACGCGGACGCTTCAAGGTTTATGTCATCGACGAAGTTCATATGCTTTCCAATTCGGCGTTCAACGCGATGCTAAAAACGCTCGAAGAACCGCCCGAGCACGTAAAATTCATTCTGGCGACAACCGATCCGCAAAAAATTCCAGTCACAGTGCTCTCGCGCTGTCTCCAGTTCAACCTCAAACAGATGATGCCGACGCTTATCGCGGAACATCTTCAGAAAATTCTTTCCATTGAGGGCATCGACGCCGAATCCGGCGCGTTATCGCTGCTCGCGCACTCGGCGAACGGCAGCATGCGCGATGCGCTGTCGCTTCTCGACCAGGCAATCGCCCACGGCGGCGGCAGGATCGTGGAAACCACGGTGCGTGAGATGCTGGGGACAGTCGATCTCGATTATCTGTTGACGATTCTGGAATCGCTCCTCGCGGACGATGCTTCGCGGCTTCTATCCATCGCGGAAACCATGACCGCGCGCAGCCTTTCTTTCGATCTGGCGCTGCAGGGACTGGCGACGCTTTTTACCCGGATTCAGGTTGCCCAGCTCGCGCCGCGCGCGCTGGATGACGCGTCGCCCGAATACGCGCGAATCCGGGATATGGCGGCGCGTTTTGACCCGGAGTTCGTGCAGCTTGCTTACCAGATTGTCACGCATGGCCGCAAGGAGCTGCCCCTCGCGCCGGACGAGTATGCCGGTTTCGTCATGACCTTGCTGCGTCTTCATGTATTCCGGCCAGCCCAGGAAACCGATGATACCGATGTGATGGAAAAATCACAGACAGGCAAATCAAAAGAGCAGGCTTCGCCGGAACGGCATGCTCCAGCTCCAACCAAAGCCAGTTCCCTGAAATTGCCGGAGGAAACATCGCCGGTTTCTCCGATTCAGGGTGCCCCCCTCCCAAAAAAGGGAAGTGGGGAAGTTTCCGCTTCGCCAACAGCGGCGGCGATGTCTTCGGAACCCGGCGGATGGCAGGAAATACTGGATTCGATCGAATTGAGCGGCATGGCGCGTGAACTTGCCAGACATTGCGATTTAAGCCGCTTTGAAGGCGACCGCGTCGCGCTCAGCCTTCCTCCCGCGCACCGGCACTTGCAGATAAAAGCGGCCCAGGAAAAGCTCCAGCAGGCACTTTCCAGCCATTTCGGCCGCTCTCTTCGTTTGTCGATCAATCTGGAAGAGGCGCGTGGCGAGACTCCCGCCGATACGGCGCAGAAACTCCAGAACGAGCGGCAGGAGCAGGCCGTCGCCTCCATTGAGCAAAATGATTTTGTCCGCGAGGTTATCGATCTTTTCGACGCGCGCTTGATCGAATCCTCGATCAAGCCTGTTTAATTCAAGCTATCCGAAGGAATTGTCATGATGAAAGGCGGAATTGCCGGGCTGATGAAACAGGCCCAGTTGATGCAGGAAAACATCAAAAAGGCGCAGGAAGAACTCGCGCAAACCGAGGTTGAAGGATTGGCGGGCGCGGGCATGGTCAAGGTAAGCATGACCTGTTCACACGATGTCCGTCGCGTCCAGATCGACGCGACGGTCATGGACGACAAGGAAATGCTCGAAGACCTTGTCGCGGCCGCGTTCAATGACGCGATTCGCCGCATTGAACAGAAAACACAGGAACGAATGGCCGGATTTACGACGGGGCTTAATTTGCCGCCCGGCATGAAACTTCCTTTTTGATGACACCGCCGTCCAGTCTCGAATCCCTGATCGCAGCCTTGCGCTGTTTGCCGGGCGTCGGCCCGAAATCGGCGCAGCGCATGGCGTTTCATTTGATGCAGCGCGACCGTCCGGGCGCGGAGCGTTTGGCGGCCTCTTTGCGGCGGGCGCTCGAAACGCTCAAACATTGCGAGCGCTGCAACACGTTTACCGAAGACGATATTTGCGAACGCTGCCGTTCGCCCAAGCGCGACGCGGGACAGCTTTGCATCGTCGAAACCATGATCGATATGGCGATGATGGAACAAACGCTTGCCTATTCCGGCATGTACTATGTGCTGATGGGGCGCATCTCGCCGCTCGACGGCATCGGCGTCCGGGAACTCGGGCTTGAAAAATTGCTGGAACGCCTGAACGACGAGGCGGTACGCGAAGTCATCATCGCGACCAATTTCACCAACGAAGGTGAAATCACGGCGCACTACCTGATGGAAATGCTGAAAACGCGTCCGCTCCGCGTTTCGCGGATCGCGCGAGGCGTTCCGGTCGGAGGCGAACTTGAGTATGTCGACGCGGGAACGCTCGCGCAGGCGTTGAGGGAGCGGAAACCGGCCGTGGAATGATTTTGCAGTCATTACTTTGCGTCAAGGACGTGCTTTTTAATGAACCCCGGTATTTTTATGTTGTGCAAATCCTTTTTCACCACGAATTTCCCTTGGCGAGATACCTTCTTTTCCGAGAGAAAAGCCGCGCCTAAAAGGATCGGATTTTTTCGTTCCGCGCCGTCTGGTTTTTTCAGAGCGGATTGGAGCATTAACAAGGTATTCCGGATGTTCGCGCAATGCACATGGAAAACAATCGCAAGAGAAGACGCCTGATCGTCGCCACGGCGCTTGCCGGGGGGGCAGGCGTTCTCGCGGGAACCGTGCCCTTTCTGTCCAGCCTTTCGCCCTCGGCGCGCGCCCGTGCCGCGGCCACGCCGGTCGAAGTCGACATCGGCGGCATTGCTCCAGGCCAACTGATCACCGTCGAATGGCAGGGCCGCCCCGTATGGATTCTCAACCGGACGCCGGAAATGCTCGCCAGCCTCGCGAAGACAGCGGAACATGTACTTGATCCCGACTCGAAACAGAAACAGCAGCCTGAAAACTGTACGAACGGAACGCGCTCGATCCGTCCGGATCTGCTCGTCGTCATGGGCGTATGTACCCATTTCGGCTGCTCTCCTCTGCCGCGTTTTGGCCCTGGTAAAGGCGAAAGCACGTCCGCCGGATGGGCGGGCGGGTTCGTGTGCTCCTGTCACGGCGCGTCCTTCGATTTCGCCGGAAGGGTATTCAAAAACACACAGGCTCCGAAAAATCTTGAAGTTCCGCCGCATCGCTATCTTTCAGAGAATCGTCTTGTCATCGGCAGCGAGGAAGAAAAAACATGACGAACCCGCCGGAAATCTTTTCCGAAAGATACCGTTCGGACGGTTCGCTCCGCGGAAACATTCTGGAATGGCTGGATGCGCGCCTCCCGCTGACCCCGTTCTGGAGGAAACATTTTTCAGCCTACTACGTTCCGAAAAACTTCAATTTCCTGTATTTTTTCGGCTCAATCGGGCTTGTCGTCCTGGCGATACAACTGATTACCGGAATATTTCTGCTCATGTACTACAAGCCGGACGCTTCATTGAATGCAGACGGTCTGCCAGCCGCTTTTTCCAGCGTCGAGCACATCATGCGCGACGTAAACTGGGGCTGGCTGATCCGTTACATGCATTCGACAGGCGCATCAGCTTTCTTCTTCGTTGTCTACATGCACATTTTCCGTTGCATGCTCTACGGATCCTACCGGAAACCGCGCGAACTCCTCTGGATTATCGGCATCCTGATTTTCTTCCTTTTGATGGCGGAGGCATTTACCGGCTATGTGCTTCCCTGGGGGCAAATGTCTTTCTGGGCGGCGCAGGTGATTACGGATCTCATGTCGGTGCTCCCGTTTGTCGGAGAAACCCTCGTCAGTTGGCTTCGCGGCGGTTTTTCTGTCGGCGACGCGACGCTGGGACGTTTTTTTTCCTTGCATGTTGTCTGCATTCCGCTCGCGTTGATTTTTCTTGTGCTTCTGCACCTGCTGGCCCTGCGCGAAGTCGGCTCGAACAACCCCGATGGAATCGAGATTTACGGCTGTGCAGATGCTGTAGACGCGCGCGGGAAACCGCTCGACGGCATTCCGTTTCACCCGTATTACACCGTCAAGGAAATTCTTGGCATCGCTATTTTCCTCACCGTGTTTTTCGCGCTCGTGTTTTTCGCGCCGGAAGGTGGAGGCTATTTGCTCGAACGTGCCAATTTTTCGCCGGCCGATCCGTTGAAAACGCCGGAACATATCGAAACTCTCTGGTATTTCAGCCCGTTTTATTCGATGCTGCGGGCGATAGACCAGCCAGTTCTTGGAATCGACGCCAAATTTCTCGGTGCGCTGGCGATGAACTCTTCCATCGGCATTTTGACGCTGCTTCCCTGGCTGGATCGCAGTCCGGCAAAGTCGATCCGTTATCGCGGGCCGATTTTCAAAATACTGCTCCCGCTTTTCGCGCTCGCTTTCCTGACCTTGGGCTTTTTGGGAAAACAGCCGCCGGAATATCTCCTCTTTGGCCTGATTCCGGCCAATCGGGCCGCGCAATCGGCAACGCTTTTCTATTTTCTTTTTTTCCTGACGATGCCATGGTGGTCGAAAATCGACAAATGCAAACCTCAAAGGCCGCGTCTTAAATGAAAACACTCGCCGCCGGAACGTTTTTTCTGATCCTGTCGCTGTCCACGACGGTTTTCGGGGAAACAGCGCTTCGCAAAGCGCCGGATGTTCAGGATGACATGGCGGCATTGCGAAATGGTGCGGCGCTTTTCATTGATTACTGTCTGAGTTGTCACAGCTTGAGTTTTGTCCGCTATAACCGTTTGGCCGCGCTTGGATTTTCCGACCGGCAAATCAGGGAAATGATGACGACGGCTGATAGTCCGGGAGAGCCGATGCGCATCGCCGCCAGAATGGCTGATCAAAAACGTTGGTTCGGCGCCGCCCCGCCGGATTTGTCGCTCGTCGCGCGCAGCCGGGCATCGGATAAAGGCAGCGGTGCTGACTGGCTCTATGCCTACATGCGTTCGTTCCATCGTGATGAGAACCGGCCGACCGGCTGGAACAACACCGTACTTGCCAATGTCGCCATGCCCCATGTTCTCTGGAATGTACAGGACGCGCAAACGACGGGAAACGGACAGGGTACGGACATTCGGAAAATACCTTCTTCAAAGGACTACGATGAGCGAATCGCGGAGCTTGCCGGTTTTCTCGTCTGGGCGGGAGAGCCTGAGGCCGCTTTCCGGAAACGCACCGGAATGGGCGTCATGGCTTTTTTGTTTGTTTTTTTGGCGTTGGCCTATGCTCTCAAAAAGGATTATTGGCGAGAGATCGAAAACGAAAAGATTGAGAAAAACTGATCAATTCCGTATGCTTCATTATTCGGCGCCAAGTAACGGCGCCGGTATGTTTCGGGGGAGTGCTGGAAAACCAGCATGTTACGGGTAATTTGAGGCTGTTTCCCATGAGTTGAAACGCCTGTTTTTGTTTGCAAGGTATTTATCATGATGAATCTTTATTCTGGAACGACGTGTCCTTTCAGTCAGCGTTGCCGTATCGTCCTTTACGAAAAAGGCATGGATTTCCAGGTGATCGACGTCGATCTTTTCGCCAGACAGGAAGATATCGCCATCATCAATCCTTATGGGCGCGTCCCGGTGCTTGTCGAACGCGATCTCATTCTGTATGAACCGAACATCATCAACGAATACATCGATGAGCGATTCCCGCATCCCCAGTTGATGCCGCCCGACCCCATCATGCGCGCCCGGGCGCGGCAATTACTGATTACGATGGAACGCGAGGTTTTTTCCTACATTGATCCTCTGGAAAAGAACATGAAAACAAACCTGAAGGTGGCTGATAAAGCGCGTCAGGTTGTCCGTGACCGCCTCATTGAAATGGCCCCCATTTTCATCAAGCAGAAACACATGCTGGGTGAGGAATTCTCGATGCTCGACGTAGCGATCGCGCCCCTGCTCTGGCGCCTGGATTTTTACGAAATCGCTCTGCCAAGATCGGCGGCTGCCCCGCTGATGAAGTACGCTGAACGCATTTTCAGCCGTCAGGGGTTCATTGAGGCGTTGACCCCTTCGGAAAAAGCCATGCGCCGGTAACGGCCTTATGGACGCAAGATTCCCGCCGGGCGCGAAACGCGGTCGGCATGAGCTGTAAGGAGGTTTCCGTGGATATTCCCTCGACAAAACCTTATCTGCTCCGCGCTATTCATGAATGGTGTTCCGATAATGGAATGACCCCGTATATTACTGTCGCCGTCGATGCCGGCGTTCGCGTTCCGCCGGAATTTGTCCGCGACAGGCAGATTACGCTGAATATCGGTTACGACGCGACGGGTCATTTACGCATTGATAACGAGACATTATCGTTCAGCGCACGTTTTAACGGCGTCGCGCGCGAGATACTCATTCCCATCGGCAATGTCCTGGCCATTTACGCGAAAGAAAACGGAATGGGCATGGGATTCGAGCCGGAAAAACCTCCGGCCCCTTCACCGAACGATACAGAACCTGGGCGGCCGCAGTTGCGGCGCGTCAAATGACGCGATTCTGAAAACGCACTTCTTTTTTTGGGGGAAAGAAAATAGCCCCACGCATCCCGTGCTTCCATTCGCAGGCGGAATGCGCGGGGTCTGGCCGATCTTCCCTGTTCGCGGGAAGCGCCCCTGGAACACGCTCTCCGCCCCGAATGTGTTAGTATCATCCCTCCAATCTATTACCTAACCCGTTGAACGGATGAAAACGCGCCCGGACGTAAAGCGCCGGGAATACCGGAAATACGGCCCCGTCGCCGGCAAATGATGGACCTGTTTTTTCTCGCTTTGCTTGTTCTTCTGAACGGTTTCCTCGCCATGTCGGAAATAGCCGTGGTTTCCTCGCGGAAGTCGCGTCTGCAAAAGCTCTCCGACGACGGAAACCTGGGGGCGGAAATGGCGCTCGGCCTGAGTGGCGAGCCTTCGGGATTTCTCTCGACCATCCAGGTCGGAATCACAACCATAGGGATTTTGAGCGGCGCAATCGGCGAAGACATGTTGATCAAACCGTTAACCCTGAAAATGGCGGAGATTCCGCTTGCCGCCCCCTATGCGAAAGGTATTTCGATGACGCTTGTCGTCGTTGGATTGACCTATTTTTCGGTTGTCGTCGGCGAGCTGGTGCCCAAAAGCCTGGGCCTTCTGGCCCCGGAAAGCATTGCTTCGCGGGTCGCGGGGCCAATGGCTTTCCTGTCGAAACTGGCCTCTCCTCTCGTCTGGCTGCTTTCATCGTCGTCGAAACTGATTTTGCGCGCGATAGGGGCAAAACCTCCCGCCGAGCCGTCATTGACAGACGATGAAATCAATGTGCTGATGGAACAGGGAGCCGAAGAGGGCGTATTTCACGAAAGCGAACAGGCCATCGTTTCCAACGTTCTCCGTCTCGACGAACAGCGCATCGTCGCGATCATGACGCATCGCAATGATATCTACACGATCGATCTCGAAGAAGCGGAAAGTGAAAAGCGGCGCTGTCTTGTCGAAGCGCCGTTTACGCGGATCGTCGTTTGCCGCGACGGGCTGGATCATGTTGTTGGCATCCTCCGGACGCCGGATATGCTCAAATGTCTGGAAGCGGGCGAAAAACTCGACATTGAGCGTTTTGTCCGCCCTCCTCTGTACATTCCTGAAGGCGTGACAACAACCCATTTACTGGAAAACTTCCGGCGAACGCGTCAACAGTGCGCGCTGGTTGTAGACGAATACGGGGAATTGCAAGGACTCGTCACGCTGACCGACGTACTGATTTCGATCGTCGGTGAACTGCCCTCTTCCGAAATGACAGACCGGCCCGAAATCCTCAAGCGCCCCGATGGTTCCTGGCTGGTCGATGGCGGCGTTTCGATTGAGCGCTTGAAGTCGATGCTGAAAATCGAAGACGATTTTCCGGGAGAAGAAGAAAACGCCTTCAACACCCTTGGCGGTCTGATTATGTTCGTCCTTGGCCGTATCCCGGTCGAAATGGATCGTGTGGAAATTCTGGGATGGGCCATCGAAGTGCTCGATATGGACAGAAACCGTGTCGATAAAGTGCTATTGACTCATATGGCGACGGAATCCGGAACGGCCCGGGGCGAAGGATTCGAATAGGCGGTTTTATGGAAACGAACAACATTCAGAGTATTTCGCATGTCATCCAGCTCTCTGTCGCGCCCGTTTTTCTGCTGACAGCGGTCGCGACAATGATCAACGCGATGAATACCCGCCTCGGGCGGATCGTCGACAGACTGCGTTATCTGAAAAGCTTGCCAAATCTGGACATGCCTTTGCACGATGTGGAAAAGGAACTCTTCCTGCTGGCGCGCCGGATTCGCATAACGTATTTCGGAATGCTTTTTTCCGTGCTGTCGGGTTTGTTTGTATGCCTGGATATTGCGACAGCCTTTGTGGGCGCGTTGCTCGTGGTCGATTTTACAAAGTCGGTTGCTGTCGTTTTCATTTTCGCGATTATTTCGATGATTGTCGCGCTTGGGATGTTCCTGCGTGAAATTTCCATCGCCGTTGTCGAATCCGAGAGCGATATCGGCCCTTAGCCGCCGCATCCGGCTGTTCTTATCTTGAGGTATTGAAAAACACTCGCGAAAATGCCTGGCTCGTCCCTTTGACTCATCCTGTGAAAGCAGATGCAAGTCGTTGGTTCCAGTGTGAGAAGCCGGCTTCCGTCTTTCCAATCCGTTCGCCCTGCTCCGTCCTGAGCTTGACGAAAGATGCGTGTCGAAGGGTAAGGACTGGAAAGGCGGAGCGTCCGTTCATACTTCGACAAGCTCAGCACGAACGGAAACAGGCGTTGTCGATGCTTCGACAGACTCAACGCAGGCGAGTTTTTAACACGCTCACCACGGATGCAAAAAAAGAATAGAGGATAAAAATAACGTTCTTAAGCCATCTTTAACCTCTTTGGGTTTTCGCAGGCATCCTTTCCAATCCCTTTGCCCTGCTCCGTCCTGAGCCTTGTCAGAGGCTCATTTTTCAATCCGTTTGCCCTGACTGTCCTGAGCTTGATGAAGGAAGCTTGTCGAAGGGTAAGGACTGGAAAGGCGGAGCGTCCGTTCATACTTCGACAGGCTCAGCACGAACGGAAACAGGTGTTGTCGGAGAATAAGGTCATTTACGGCCCGGAGCGTCTGTTCCTACTTCGACAAGTTCAGTACGAACGGAAACAGGCGTTGTCGATGCTTCGACAGACTCAATGCAGGCGAGTTTTTAACACGCTCACCACGGATGCAAAAAACAGAATAGAGGATAAAAATAACACTCTTAAGCTATCTTTAACCTCTTTGGGTTTTCGCAAACCTCCTTCCCAATCCCTTTGCCCCTCTCCGTCCTGAGCTTGACGAAGGATGCGTATCGGAAAGCACCTTTCCAGTCCGTTCGCCCTGAGCTTGTCGAAGGGTAAGGACTGGAAAGGCGGAGCGTCTGTTCCTGCTTCGACAAGCTCAGCACGAACGGAAACAGGCGTTGTTGATGGTTCGGCAAGTCCGGTATGAACGGCGTTTTCCAAAGCGCGCCTATTTGCCCACTCGTATTGTCCGATACGCTTTCATCAGAACGGGGATCCGGATAACAAAAAATAAATTACGTTTTCAAGCGATTTTTACATGAATTCAAGCCTAAAATGCCTTAAAAACGTTATATGAGTTTTAAAACTCTTGTTATTCCACCACTTTTCATCTGTAAAATGCTTTGAGAACGTAGTCCCTGTTTATGAATTAATCATTTCAAGCAAATTTTTCCTGCAAGAATCACCTGATGAAGATATTTTCCTCTTGATAATTCTGGAATAATTTCAAGGAATACGTTTTTTCTCACTTTCCTTGATTCGGTTGTCAGGGGCCGTGACTGTAAAGCTGGCGCTTTTTCTGGAAGAAATGCGCCTCCCCCATATGCTTCATATCGAAACCCACGGCGCGGCGCTCCTGGCCATAACCCGCCCGAATACGAGCCTTCTTTGCGCCCGCGCGAGCATCGTGTTGCTTGTCGAGGATGGATTTCAGCGAAAATTTCGTACTATCCTTACAATTCATGTTTTGGATTTCCAGACCCGGGAACCGGATACAACGGATACAAAAAATTCTTTCGAAAAGGAACGTTTCATGCTGGAAAACTATCGCGCGCGCGCGGCCGAACGCGCCATGCTCGGCATCCCTCCGCTTCCGTTGTCGGAAGCGCAAACGATCGAAGTCGTCGAGCTTCTGAAAAGACCGCCGGAAGGCGAGGAACAAACGCTTGTCGATCTTTTGACTTTCCGGGTGCCGGCAGGTGTCGATAGCGCCGCAAGAATCAAGGCGGAATTTCTGGCGCGCCTTTTGAAAGGCGAAGAGCGCTGTGCGCTGATTCCCCGTGTCCGGGCTGCGGAACTCCTGGGAACCATGCTGGGCGGCTATAACGTCAAGCCACTGCTTGAAGCGCTCGCTGACGACGAAGTGGGACATGCCGCAGCGAATGCCTTAAAACAGATATTGCTTGTTTTCGACTCCTTCCATGATCTGAAATCCATGGCAGACCAGGGCAACGTCAACGCGCTGTCCGTCCTGCGCTCGTGGGCCGACGGCGAATGGTTTACCTCGCGTCCGGAAGTTCCGGCGGTCTGGAAACTGACCGTTTTCAAAGTTTCGGGAGAAACGAATACCGATGATCTTTCTCCGGCGCCGGACGCTTCGACCCGGCCGGACATTCCGCTTCATGCGCTTGCCATGCTGAAGAACCCCCGTCCGGGAATCGAAGCGGACGAGCCAGGACAACGCGGACCCATCCGGCAAATCCGGTCGCTGGAAAAGGAAGGACGGCGAATTGCCTATGTGGGCGATGTGGTCGGTACCGGTTCCTCGCGCAAATCGGCGGTCAATTCGGTGCTTTGGTTTGCCGGAGACGCGATTCCGTTCATTCCGAACAAACGCTTCGGCGGCATCTGTCTTGGCACGAGAATCGCGCCCATTTTTTTCAATACGCTGGAAGACGCAGGCGCGTTACCTGTCGAAATCGACGTTTCGCGGATGAACATGGCCGATGAAATCGATTTGCATATTGACCCGCTGACTGCGGAAGTCAAGGCGCTCAGGAATGGCGAAGTCATTGCCGGGTCGCGCCTCAAAACGCCCGTGCTTCTGGATGAAGTACGGGCGGGCGGCCGCATCCCGTTGATCATAGGCCGGGGGTTAACAGCGCGCGCGCGCGAGGCGCTTGGTTTGCCTCCAGCAACGCTGTTCCGTCTGCCACACACTCCGCCCGATACAGGGAAAGCGTATTCGCTGGCGCAAAAAATCGTCGGGCGCGCCTGCGGGCTGCCCGAAGGCAAAGGAGTCCGGCCGGGAACGTATTGTGAGCCGCGCGTAACGACCGTTGGCTCGCAGGACACGACCGGCCCAATGACGCGCGACGAATTGATGGATATCGCCTGTCTCGGCTTTTCGGCAGACCTCGTCATGCAGTCCTTCTGCCATACATGCGCCTACCCGAAGCCTGTCGATCTCAAGATGTACCGTACCCTGCCGGAATTCATGACGGCGCGCGGCGGAGTCACGCTGCGGCCCGGCGATGGAATCATCCACTCGTGGCTCAACCGGATGCTTTTACCCGATACGCTCGGCACGGGAGGCGATTCGCATACCCGTTTTCCAATCGGCCTTTCCTTTCCGGCGGGATCCGGGCTTGTCGCTTTCGCTGCCGCAACCGGCGCCATGCCGCTCGATATGCCGGAATCCGTATTGGTACGTTTCTCCGGAAAAATCCAGGAAGGCGTAACGCTGCGCGATCTCGTCAATGCCATTCCTTTATTCGCGATCAGACAGGGCTTGTTGACGATCGCGAAAAAAGACAAGAAGAATATTTTTTCGGGCCGCATTCTGGAAATCGAGGGATTGCCGGACTTGAAGGTGGAACAGGCTTTCGAACTGACCGACGCGTCGGCGGAGCGTTCGGCGGCCGCATGCGCCGTTCATTTGAACGAAGCACCCGTCATCGAATATCTGCGCTCGAATATCGCGCTGCTGAAATGGATGATCGCCGGGGGGTATCAGGATGCGCGTGCGTTGGAACGCCGGATTGACGCCATGGAAGCGTGGATCGCCCACCCGCGGCTTCTTTCGGCCGACCCCGATGCGGAATATGCCGCGATAATCGACATCGATCTTGCGAGCGTCCGTGAACCCATTGTCGCCTGTCCAAACGACCCGGATGATGTCAGGTTTCTGTCCGAAGTGGCGGGCGAAAAAATCGACGAAGTCTTTATCGGTTCATGTATGACGAATATCGGTCATTTTCGCGCCGCCGGAAAAATTCTCGAAAACGGGAATGATCTCCCGGCGCGGCTGTGGATCGCGCCACCGACGCGAATGGACGCCATGACGCTGCGCGAAGAGGGGTATTACGCTATATTCGGGAAGACCGGCGCGCGTCTGGAAATGCCCGGTTGTTCGCTGTGCATGGGCAACCAGGCGCAAATCCGCAAAGGCGCGGTGGCCATGTCGACGTCAACGCGGAATTTTCCCAACCGTCTCGGCATCGATACGCGCGTCTATCTCGGCTCGGCGGAGCTTGCGGCAATCTGCGCGCTCCTGGGACGAATACCGACCGTGATGGAATATCGGGAAAGGCACAAAAATGTCGCGGCCGGCGCGGAAGCGATTTATCGCTAGTGTTCTGTCCTAAACAAAATGCGGCATATCTCAGGAGCTTTTCCATGAAGGATTTGCCTCAGTTCCTATATTTAACGCACATCACAAGATTTACTTCTTGTCTATATCTGTATTGGACAGAATACTAGAGCATTTTCGTTCAAATGACCGCAAAATCCCGCAGGTGAGCAAGAAATTAGCGACAGCCCGGAAGGCGCTGTCGCTCTAACATCATTGGCAAGGGGTTTGCATTCCCTTGCCAATGGCTACGGTCGAAACCCCGCCCTTCAGGGCGGGGTCTCAAACCGGAGTTAGTTTTACGATGAAGTGGCGCTGTTTCCTTTCACCGCCGTTCGTGGTGATTTTGCCGGGACACATTGACGGCATCTATTTCCGTTCGTACTGATTTTGCCGGAACGCATTGATGGCATCTATTTCCGTTCGTGCTGAGCCTGTCGAAGCAGGAACGGACGCTCCGAGGTCTTCCCAACGCCTCTTGAATCAGGGGCGTTCAAGGTAAAGGCATTTCTGGCCTTTCCAATCCTTACCCTTCGACAAGCTCAGGACGGAGCAGGGCGAACGGATTGAAAACACGCCTCTGACAAACTGGACGGGTGGATGGACTAGAAAGGCATTCTCCGGACAAGCATCTTTTGGATTTAAAAATAGCTTAAGAACGTTATTTTAATTAGTATCCTTCGTCAAGCTCAGGATGAACGGGAGTGGAAAAACCCGTCCGCGCTGAGTCTTCCGAACCATCGACACCCTCTATCTCCGTTCGTGCTGAGCCTGTCGAAGTATGAACGGATGCTCCGCCTTTCCAATCCTGATTCTTTCTTCGAATCGTTTTTCAATCCTTACCCTTCGATAAACTCAGGGCGAACGGATTGAAAAACACACCTCCGGCAAACTGGACGGGCGAACGGACTGGAAAGAAGGTCTCCGGAAACCCAAAGAGATTAAAAATGGCTTAAGGACGTTATTTTAATTAGCATCCTTCGACAGGCTCAGGACGGAGCAGGGTGAATAGACCGGAAAGGCGGAGGCCGTCCTCTCCCGGCCAAATGCCGTTATTTGTCGCGGCGGCAGCCAACAGCGACTGACAGACAACCGAAAAGACCGGGTCGATTCGAAAAAAACGGAACAGGAGACTATCGAGGACGTATCGGAGACGGAATGCTGGTAGGCGCGATTGGACTCGAACCAACGACCCCCACCATGTCAAGGTGATGCTCTAACCAGCTGAGCTACGCGCCTTCTGCCACGCAAACCGCCGCGATACAAAGGAGGACGAATTATACGTGTCTTCTCCGTCAAGTCAATATCCGGAATCTCTGGCTTGCGCCGCGCCGGGAATTTCCGCCAGACAATCTGCCCGCAACGTGCATCCGGAAAACTCCGGCCAAAAAATAACTTGAGATTGATACTATCCCCAGGTATAATCCGCCGCTTCAATAAAGGCGTGCGCCCGTAGCTCAGCTGGATAGAGTACTTGGCTACGAACCAAGGGGTCGGGCGTTCGAATCGCTCCGGGCGCGCCAGTAAAATCAAAGGGTCAGGCCATGCTTGTCCCTTTTTTATTTGACAATGTGCTGGATTTTAAGTTGCGTCAGGTTGGGCCAGGTTGGGTGTGATTCGAGTCTGCCCAGATTGGGTTTTTCCTAAAGCGGTTTTTCAGGCGGCGGCGCGAGACAAAAATCCAGCTTCTCCGCGTAGGGCGCGAGGTGCTCCGCCGATAAGTGCGCGTAGCGCCTTGCCAAGCCTCCTCCTGATTCGGCCAGCATAAAAATATCCAATATTCTAATAGTTAAACAGAAAAAACCCTGTTTATCGGTGCGCCTTGACATTCCGCTAAGTTTCCCTTATAAAGGCGAAGTTCTCAGGTGCCCCATTTGGGGAGAATAGGGAATCCCGTTGAAGTCGGGAGCGTGCCCAACGCTGTAAGTCGCTTTGGCCCGGGTAATCCGGGCATCCTGGCAACCGGACACTGTCGAAAGATGGGAAGTCTGTCAGGGTCGACAAGCCAGAAGACCTGCCTGAGGATGCAGGTTTATCTATCCGAGGTCAGGGGATTATTGGCTTCCGATGGGCGTTTGGGTAAATGGGGGCCCGGAGCATTCAAATGTTCCGGGCTTTTTTGTTTCAGGTTTGGGTAAATGGGCGCCCGGATCACATTTGATGATCCGGGCGCTTTTTCATGACCGCTCGTCATCGGCAACACCTACAAGATTAGGAGTCTTTTGATGAAGCGAACATTGATTTCAGCGTCGATATCCCTGCTTTTCGTCTCTTTCCCGCTTCAGGCGGCCCCGATTTCGCCCCCCCCCCCGGATAGCCCGATACTCGGCACCGTCGTCGTCAGCGCGAGCCGGACAGCCGAGGAATTGCGCGATGTCAGCCAGAGCATGGTTGTCATTTCGCAAAATGAAATACGGGAAAACGCCAGTGGGAACGTGCTTGATTTATTGAAAACACGCGGCTTTCAGGTCGGCATGTCGAACGTCGCTGGCTATGATAACGGCGTTCTCAAAATGCGGGGCGTGAGTTCGGCGGAACATGGAATCGTCCAGAGCGGTGATATTCTGGTGTTGATCGACGGACGCGCGATCGGGACGGATAATTTCTCGGTACTGGACATGAACGCCATTTCACGCATCGAGATCATTCGCGGGCCAGGCGCGATGCAATACGGTTCTTCGGCAGGGGGTGGGGTTATCAACGTCATTACCGAGCGGGGCCGTAAAAAACAGGCGCTCAAAGTCGAAGCGGGCCTTGGGAGCTGGGACGCAAAAACGCTCAAGGCGTCCGCATCGGGCCAATCGGAATCGGGCCAGTTCGATTACGCCGTTTCAGCGTCGCGTTTCAGCGTCAGCGATTACGTTGACGGCAAAGGCGAGCGGAACCGGAATTCAAAAGTTGGCAGCCGCGAAAAATACGCAGTGAATCTGGGCTGGAATATCGACAAGGCCAATCGCGTCGGCCTCGCGGTTCAGCAGACCGAAACCAATCACGCTGGATACGGAACGACGCCTGGCACGACTTACCCGCAATACAAGGACGTCGATTACCACGCGGTCGACCTGACCTATGAAGGGGCCAGCAAGAACAAAAACTGGTTCGTGCGTTATTTTCAGGGTCAGTCGGGGTATGACCTTATCAGGGAGCAGCCCACCGGCTCGCAATTGATGCGACCGTTCTCGGATTACAACAATAAATTCAAGGGGGCGCAAGGATCCTTCAACCTGGACATGGGCCGTTTCACGCTCGTCACAGGTGTCGATTTCCTGTATTACGATGTTGACCAGAACCAGCCGAACTATTCGTATTCGACGCCCCGGTCGTCTAATCTCACGCATGGCGAGTACACCAATACCGGGGTTTTTGCGATCGGAAAGGCGCATCTGCTCGAAAAACGGAACCTGATTCTTTCCGGCGGGCTGCGTTACGACACGTTCAAATCGGATTTGACGACGCTCTACGATTTTCGTCCGGGCCAGCTGAAACAGCTTGATGTCAGCAGCACCTACCATAAATTCCTGCCTTCGGTTGGTGTTGCGTACCATCCGCTCGACTACCTGAAACTTCGTGCGAACTACGCCCATGCCTTCAAGATGCCAACGCCGCGTGAACAAGGCGGAGCGTTTTACATGGGAAGCGTGCTGTATACCGGCAACCCGGACATCAAGCCGGAATCGAGCCGAACCTGGGACATCGGGGTCGACGTCAATTACCGCTCGCTGGATATTTACGCGACCTATTTCAACTCCAACTACAAGGACAGAATCTCCAACATCACCATCGCGCCAAACGAACGCCTCTACATCAACCTGAACAAGGCCTATATCCGTGGCGTGGAAGCGGGCGCTTCGTTCAATGCCGGTCAGCGCTTCAACTGGGGATTCGATTTTACGCCATACGTCGCGCTGACCCGGATGACCAAGTACGAAGATCATACAGGCGCGAAAATCAACGACATCGCGAAAACCAGCGCCTCGTTCGGCGCGCGTTTCCGCCATCCCGCGTGGAAACTCTCGACGAACCTGGATTTCGTCTATTACGGCCAGCGCGCCGAGTATGAAAAAGACGCTGGCGGCAACACGATTGCCAATCTGCAAATCCTCAAGAATCTCGCGGACTTCGGCGGCGCGGCTGGCGGTGACCTCAAGCTGAAAGTCGCGGTGAACAACCTGTTCGACAAGTATTACCGGTTGTCGCCCAACACCGGGTATCTCTATTTGCCCGGCCGCTCGTTCTACGTCGGGCTGGTCTATGACATGAAATAGGGTGTTTTTGGTTCGGATAGTTAATGTGGCCGTTTCATCCTCTCCTCCAACCCCTCTCCCACACGTGGGAGAGGGGGGAAATTGTGCCCCTCTCCCGAAAGTGGAAAGAGAGAAGTTCTCCTCTTCATTCGTGGGAGAGGCGCTTGGGAGGCACCACTCTCCTGTTCGCGGGAAAGAAGCGCTTTTGGTTTTTCCCCTCTCCCGCGTGCGGGAGAGGGTAGCCCGAAGGGCCGGGAGAGGGAAAACGCCACCTGGATCGCGGCAGGCATTTTGTATTTTCACGGAAGCCGCTTGCCTGAAAAAAAATCGCCGGAATTCAAAAATTGCTGAATTTTCATTTGGAGGCTGTATGCCAATTTCTTTAAAACCCGTGGCGCTCTTTTTGGCGCTTGTCTGCCTTTCACCCGTATCCCGCGCCGAAGAGACCGAGCCGCCAGAGAGCGATCGCGGAATTTCCGTTCTGGATGCTGTAGTCGTAACCGCCACGCGGACACCCACCGCGACCATGGATGTTCCGGCGAGCGTTTCCGTCATTACCGCCCCGGAAATAGAAGCGAAAACCGCGGCGTCCACGCCGGATCTGCTGAAACACGAGGCGGGCGTCCTTTATAACGAAGTTTCGGAATCACTCCAGTTGAACGGGCGAAGCACGGACGATGTCATGGTGCTGGTGGACGGTGTGCCCAGTTTCACGCCGTTCAACAACGACGCCAACCTGGAATCCGTCGCCATTGATTCCATCGAGCGCATGGAAGTCGTCCGCGGCCCGGCTTCATCGCTTTATGGCGGCAACGCGGTATCGGGCGTGATCAACATTACGACAAAACGCCCTGTGAAAAACGGTATCGCCGTCATGCTCGGCGCGGCAAACAACAATACCTGGCGCAAGAGCGTCAGCGCGCAATACCGGTTTAACGATCAACTCGGCCTCAGCGCGGGCTGGGAAGAAAAAACCAGCGACGGCTACATGCAGCGCTACGCGCGCGTGGCATCCGCAAGCGCCACACCCGGTGCCGGCGCTGTGCAAGGCTCCGGCGCGATGATTCTGCCGAACGGAACAGGCGGCAGCCAATATATCGTGGGCGAACGGGGGCAGCGCGGCTACGACCGGGAAAACCTGTGGCTGAAGCTGCGTTACGATTTCAACGCTGCCAGGGCGCTGACCTATTCATTCAGCCATTATGAGTATGAGGGCAAGACAAGCGGCGCGAAAAGCTATATCAGGGACGCCAGCGGCAATCCGCTGTTTTCGGGCGCGGCGCTGCTGCCCGATGGCCGGTGGGTCAGGTTTTCCGAAAGCGCTTTCACGGACTATATCAACCGGAAAAAAGTGTTGACGCACGCTTTTCAATACCGCGACACGGAAAACGACGTTGCCGTCAATTTCGGTTTGTCCGATGTCCGCGACAACGGCTAAACTCGGGAAATTTTCTGGACAAGAACCGTCCAGGCGGCATGGCCGAATACCCGGGAAAAACATACAATCTGGACGCCCAGAAAATATGGAATAAATTCAAAAAACATACTCTGGTCACCGGTTTCACCCTGCGTCAGGACGAAATGGATTACAAGAACTGGGCGCTGGATCATTGGGGAAGCACGCATTCCAAAAACAACCTGAATTACGACAGCGGCGGCAAGGCAGCCACCCTGGCGCTTTTCGCGCAGGATGAATTCGCTTTCGCCGAAAAATGGAAACTGTTCGCGGGGCTTCGCTTCGACCGCTACAGCAACCGGGAGGGCTATTCGAACCACTATGGCAATTCCACCCATCTGCGCTATCCGTCGAGCCGCTATCGTGAATTCAGCCCGAAACTCGCCGTCGAGTTCAAGCCGGACGAATCCGGCAGTTACTATGCCTCTTACGGTCATTCCTTCCGCCCGCCCGATCTGTATCAGCTTTACCGGACATCTTCCTATTCCTCCACGTCCAGTTATCACTACGTCGGCAACCCGTGGGTCACTCCGGAAACAAGCGATACGTTTGAAATAGGACTCAAGAAGAAACTCACGCGGAAACTGGCGCTCAACGCCTACGCGTTCGAATCGAAAACCAGGGACGCCATTGTCGCGGTTCAGTATCCGGCGGGAACATTTCCCGTTTATCTTGATCCGACCATGCCTGTCCGCGCCTATACCAACGTCGACAGGGAAAAACGGCGCGGCGCGAGCGCGGCCCTGGATTACCGGCTCGACAGAAACTACAGTGCGTTCCTGAACTACACCTGGCAAGAAGGGAAATACACCGGCGGTTCAAGTCAGGGAGCGATCATTTCGTCAATACCCAGGCATCTTTTGCATGCGGGAATCGCGTATAACGATGAAAAATGGCAGGCGTCCCTCAACGGCACGTACGTCAGTCAGAGAAACGCCCCCGGAACGCCCACAGGCATTTATTATTTATCCTATGACCCGTATTTCATCGCCAACCTGCGCGTCGCCTACAAAATTACGAAAGCATCGCGCGTTTCCCTGTTTGTAAACAATCTGTTCGACCGCGAATACTACCAGGACTATATCGCTCCGGGGCGCACGTATGGACTGGAAGTCCGGCTGGGATTTTGATTCCGTTTTTGGCGACAACGAACTGAACGAAGGCGCGGTCGCTACAGTTTCTTCGGGAAGTCTCTCGGGACACAGGCTTGATCAATTAATCGTCTTCCAGCAAGAAATTAGCGACAGCCCGGGAGGCGCTGTCGTCTAACATCATTGGCAAGGGGTTTGCATCCCCTTGCCAATGGCTACGGTCGAAACCCCGGCCTTCAGGCCGGGGTTCCAAGCTCCGCACCTTTCTTGCGGGCGGGGTTTCAAACCGGAGTTAGTTTTACGATGACGGAGATAAGGAATGAAAACGACTGAGCGCCGCGGACGAAGGCTTGACAGCCGCGCGCGAGCGTCGACTGGCTTGAGGCGGGCAGCGTCTCCGATTTTTTGAATAGCTCCGCGGCTTTGCGTGTTCTGCCAGGAAATCACCGGATTGTCGTATCGTCGGGCGCAGCGATTTTGTCATTCGCGGCGCTTCTCGGCGGATGCGTTACCCCCGGCCGGTCGTTGTATCGTTGGGATGCGCAATACGTTGTTCTTGACACGGCAGTGACCGTTGAGTTCGATTATTTGATGGTCGGCCGCGATGGAACGGAATTATGAAAAGAGGCTCGAAGAATGACATATTCCCCAAGCGCCGGGAATAACCGGGGTATTATCGGGGCGCTTGTCAGCGCGGCGATAACGCGCGCCGCTCCGGATTATATGCCACTCGCTCGCCAGGCTAATGCCAGCGCGTTTTACACGTTGCCCAGAGGCCCTTATTTCCCTAAAAGGCTGAAAAAGTAGCATTTGCCCCCATGTCGTGGCTGGCGGCGGATTGGGTGTCTGTTGCATTTCGCCGCCAGCTTTTTATCGTGTGACGCATGCCGCGCATGTGGATAATCGTTTTCGAGCGGTTTATCACTGAAATTTTAACGAAATCGCTTGACAGCGATATTACAGTTCTCGGTAGCGGTGAATAAAACCCTCTTTCGGAAAATAAAATCGCTTGAGAACGTTGTTTTATTTTCAGAGCCACAGCTGTTTCAGGTTAAAATTTCCATCTATGCCGTGTATTTATCCGGGCTTCATCGTAAAACTAACTCCGGTTTGAAACCCCGCCCTTCAGGGCGGTGCGGAGGTTGGTACCCCGGCCTGAAGGCCGGGGTTTCGACCGTAGCCATTGGCAAGGGGATGCAAACCCCTTGCCAATGATGTTAGATCGACAGCCCTGAAGGGCTGTCGCTAATTTCTTGCTGAAACGATTCTGGAATATTTTCATTTCCCCGAAAAAAATAGACGCCTGTCAGGAGAGCAAGCAGTCATGCGGAAAATTCCGTTTTTCTCCGGCGCAAGGTTGGGTGAAGGTTTCGCGCGGCGCGCCTCTTCCGGATTTTCCGGTTCCGGGCCTTTGTCTCCGGCGCATAATCGCCATGCCTGGCGTCCAGAATTACCCTTGGGCGCTTCAGGGTTGATCGTCCGCCGGTATCGGTAGATAATTTTCCATTTCGGACTGGCACATTCACTGTACCTCCAGGCATCGTGACTCATTATCTGTTCATCATCGTTGGCGCCGTCCTCGTCAATAACGTCGTTTTTGTCAGAATTCTCGGTCTCTGTCCCCTCCTCGGCGTTTCGAAAAAGCTCGAAACGACCTTCGGAATGGGCGCGGCAACGGCGTTCGTCCTGACCTTGAGCAGCGGCCTCTGTTACGTCATCGAAACATATCTGCTTGTTCCTCTGGACATCGCTTATCTGCGCACGCTTACGTTCATCATCACAATTGCCTCGGTTGTGCAGTTTATGGAGCTTGTCATCCGGAAAACCCATCCGGCGCTGCATCAGGTGCTGGGTATCTATCTTCCGCTGATTACAACCAATTGCGCCGTGCTCGGCGTTCCGTTGCTGTCCATTGGAAAACGCCACGACTTCGTCGAATCGCTGATTTTCGGTTTTGGCAGTTCGGCCGGTTTCACGCTCGCGCTTATCCTGCTTGCCGGACTCCGCGAACGGACGGATACCGCCGACGTGCCGCTCCCTTTTCGCGGCAACGCCATCGCGCTTGTTACCGCCGGGTTGATGAGCCTTGCCTTTATGGGCTTCGCCGGACTGGACGGTTATCAATAGCATGCTGACCGTTATTTTTCCCATGACGCTCGGCGCGGCGGCGCTCGGCGCGATGCTCGGCTGGGCGTCGGTCCGCTTCCGCGTCGACGGCAGCCCGCTCATCGACGAAATCGAGAACGCGCTTCCTCAAACACAGTGCGGGCAATGCGGCTTTCCCGGCTGCCGCGCCTATGCTGAAGCCATAGAAAACGGCGCAAGAATCGATCTTTGCCCGCCCGGCGGCGAAGCGGGCGCGCGCCGGCTGGCCGATCTTCTCGGCCGCGATCCTCCCGCGCCCGGCATGGAGGAACCTTCTCCCCAGGCCGCCGTCATCGACGAACAACGTTGTATCGGCTGTACCCTCTGTATTCAGGCCTGCCCGGTCGACGCCATCGTCGGCGCGGCAAAACAGCTGCATACCGTCGTCGGAACGCTTTGCACAGGGTGCGAGCTGTGTGTTCCCCCTTGTCCGATGGAATGTATCCAGATGAAAGCGGTCACCGAAAATATCGACAACTGGGCATGGAAATATCCGGTATTCGGAATCCGGCGCGTGAACTGACAAGTGGCGGAAATGTTTCGTAAACTTTTCAGCTTCAAGGGAGGAATCAAGCCGGACACGTACAAGGCCGTTTCCACGCGCGAGCCGATCGGCATCGCGCCCCTGCCTTCGACACTGATCGTGCCTTTGCATCAGCACGCCGGAGGGCGGGCAATTCCGCGCGTCCGTGCCGGCGACCGCGTTCTTAAAGGTCAATGTATCGGCGAGGCAGACGGCTGGATTTCGTCGGCTGTTCACGCGCCGGCTTCAGGAAAGGTGCTTGCCGTCGAAAATCGCATGGCCGCCCATCCTTCAGGGCTTCCAACGCTTTCGGTCGTCATTGAGCCGGACGGCCTCGACGAATGGGCTTGTCTTCATCCGCTCCGCTATCAGGCGCTTTCGCCGGAAAAGACGCGCGAATGCCTGCGTGACGCGGGAATCGTCGGTCTCGGCGGCGCGGCGTTTCCGACGCACGCGAAGCTCTCGGCGGCAAAACAGACCGCAATGGAAGCGATCGTCATCAATGGCGCCGAATGTGAGCCATTTATGACCTGTGACGATATGCTGATGCGCGAACGCGCCGAAGGCATTGTTTCGGGCGCGGCCTTTTTCCGTGAATTGCTTGACCCGAAAAAAGTGTTGATCGGCATTGAGGACAACAAACCCGAGGCCATCGCCGCGATGAGCGAAGCAGCAAAAAGATTCGGATCCGATTTTGAAGTCATCGCCATTCCAGCCCGTTACCCGGCCGGAGGAGCCAAACAACTGATTCGCGCGCTGACCGGCAAGGAAATCCCCGCAAGCCGGCGTTCGCCTGAAATGGGCGTACAGTGTTTCAATGTCGGGACAGCGTACAGCGCCTGGCGTTTCATAACCTTTGGGGAACCCCTTGTCTCACGGATCGTTACATTGACCGGCAATGTGGAAAATGCGCGTAACTGGGAAACGCGGATTGGAACGCCTTTCCGTGAATTCGTCGCGCTTGGCCACCCCGGACACGACACGAACGGTTTTTTGATGGGCGGCCCGATGATGGGGTTTGAAATTCCCGGAATGGACGCGCCGGTAGTCAAAAGCAGTAATTGCGTCATCGCGGCCGCGACCTCCCTCTTTCCGCCCCCCCCCGCCGAAATGCCCTGCATCCGTTGCGGATCGTGTGCCGAGGCTTGTCCGCACGAGCTTCAGCCATTTGAACTGTACCGTTTCGCGCGCGTGAAAAATTTCGACAGGGCGCGGGAATTTGCTCTCGACGAATGTATCGAATGCGGTTGCTGCGCGTATGTCTGTCCGTCGAGAATCCCGCTCGTGCAATATTTCCGTTTCGCAAAAAGCGGTGTCCAGGCGCGCCTGCGGGAAAAAGAAAAAGCCGAATCCGCGCGTTCGCGCGTCGAACGTCGAAAAGCGCGCGAAGCACGCGCGAAAGCTGAAAAAGCGGAACGCCTGGCCGCCGGAGCGCAAGCATCCGGCATGGACGCCTCGAAAAAAACGGCGGTACAGGCGGCCATCGAACGCGCCCGGCAAGACCGCGAAACCATTCAGGCCGGAAACGCGAATGACGCGGAAACCGGCGATCGATACGACGAAGGGCAGCCGCGTTGAAATGACAGAAAAATTCCATCGAAACGAGGAGCAGAATAAGCCGGACAGGCCGGAGCTCCCGGGTTCATCAGCCACGGGCTTCATTTCCCCCCCCTACCTCAGCCGGAACGCGAGCGTCCGGCGCGTTATGGTGCAGGTTCTGGCTGCCCTGTTGCCGGGCATCGTGGTTTACGCAGCTCTGATCGGCCCGGCAATTGTGTTGCAACTGTCAATCGCGTCGGTCACAGCGCTTCTCGCCGAAGCTGCGATGCTGAAACTGCGCGGCAGAGCGCTGTTTCCCTTCCTTACCGACGGCAGCGCGCTCGTCACCGCCTGGCTGATCGCCCTGACGTTTCCGCCAATCGCGCCCTGGTGGCTGACCGTCATTGGCGTCCTGATGGCTATCGTGATCACCAAACATCTTTATGGCGGCCTTGGCCAGAATCCTTTCAATCCGGCGATGGCCGGTTTCGCCGCATGCCTCGTTTCCTTTCCCGCGCTGATGTCGCAATGGCCATCCGTTACAGCGCCGGCCCATTTTATCGATCAGGCGGCCGCCATATTCGGCGGCGCGCGATCTTTGGACGCCTTGACGAGCGCCACGCCGCTCGACGCGCTGAAAACGGCGCTCAGGCTCGCCGGTCCCGGAGCGACTGTCAGCGCGGCGCTTGCCGACACGAATATATACGGATACGTCGCCGGACGCGCCTGGGAATGGGTTGCGGCTGCCTATCTTCTTGGCGGACTCTGGCTGGCCGGACGAAAAATCATACGCTGGCACGCCCCGGCCGGCTTTCTTTCGGGCCTGGCGCTGATTTCGGCAGCATGCTGGCTGTCCGATCCGGAACGTTTCGCCAGTCCGCTTTTTCACGTTTTCTCGGGCGGCGCGCTGCTCGGCGCGTTTTTCATCGTAACCGACCCGGTTTCCGGCTGCATATCCGGCAAGGGGAAATTCATTTTCGGGTTTTCGGCAGGAATCCTGGCCTATATCATCCGCGTTTTCGGCGGCTATCCGGACGGCGTGGCGTTCGCCGTGCTGATACTCAACCTCTGCGCACCGCTGATCGACGCGTTGACGCGGCCGCCCATTTTCGGCATGAAGAAGAAATGATTTCCGGCGGCGCTTTCCAGACCGCGCTGCGCAGCGCCGCGATTCTGGCCGCTTTCACGGCGGTTTCCGCCGTTGCCCTTTCCGGATTTCATATCTGGACCCGCCCCATGATCGAAACATCGCTGCGCGCGAAAAAAACAAGCGCCATCGCGGAGGTGCTTCCCGCCAGCCTGTATGATAACGATCTTTTTTGCGACATCTTTGATCCTGAAAGCATACCGGAGTATCCGCCCAATGCGCCGGCGGCCGTCTATCGCGCCCGAAAGGGAGGCAAACCTGCCGCGCTGGTCGTCGAGACTGCGGCCAATGACGGTTATGGCGGAAAAATCGGGCTGTTGATCGGGTTGCGCGCCGATGGAACGCTGATCGGCGTGCGCGTTACGGAACACCACGAGACGCCGGGACTCGGTGATTACATTGACCTGAAAAAAGACAAAAACAGGAAGCGTCCGTGGATCACCCAGTTTGACGGATTGTCGCTTGACAATCCTCCCGAGCGCGAATGGAAAGTCAAAAAAGACGGAGGGCGTTTTGACTCGGTCGCGGGCGCGACGATCAGTCCGCGCGCCGTCGTCAAGGCTGTGCGCAACACGCTGAAATTCGTCGCCAGACATCGCGACGCCCTGTATGATGAAAAAAATGTCCGCGAAGAAAAAGGAAAGAGGTGCGATGCTCCCCGCTGAACGCGCGATTCCGCGCCCGCCCGCGCTTTTTCCGGATTTTCGCTTCTCGCCAGGAGACTTCTCATGATCTTTCGCGCGAAAATTCGTGAAATTTTCAGCAATGGCCTATGGAAACAGAATTCCAGCCTGGTACAAACCCTCGGTCTGTGTCCTTTGCTCGCCGTCACGACGAATATCGTCAATGGCGCGATGCTCTCACTCGCGACGATTCTTGTCGCGGGACTGGCCAGTTTCAGTGTTTCCGGCCTCCGTCGGCTGATTCCGCGCGAGATACGCATTCCGATATTTATCATGATCGCCGCCACGCTTGTCACTCTCATCGATCAATGCATGGCTTCCTTTTTTTCCGGCATACACAATGTCCTCGGGATTTTCATACCATTGATTATCACCAACTGCATCGTGCTTGCCCGGATCGAAGCCTTCGCCGCGAAAAACGGGCCGCTTCTCTCGTTTCTCGATGGCGTTTCGACGGGGGCGGGAATGCTGTGGACGCTTGTCCTGCTGGGGGGAATGCGCGAGCTGCTCGGCAATGGGACGCTTTTTTCCGGCATCGAATCCGTTCTGCCCGCATTTTCGGAATTTCGTATTCTTCCGGAATCCTGGCCCGGTTTTCTGCTTTTCACGCTCCCTCCAGGCGCGTTCATCCTGCTCGCCTTCATGATCGCCGGAAAAAACTGGCTTGCCGCGCGTCACGCCGGGCAAGCACCTTCGCAAAATTCCGCAAACTGCTAGTTTTCAGCGTATCGTGACTCCCAAAAAACGAACCGAGATTTTCCGGCGTCTTCGCGAGTCCAATCCGTCGCCGAAATCGGAACTCCAGTATACGACGCCGTTTCAATTGCTCGTCGCTGTTATCCTCTCGGCGCAGGCGACGGATAAAAGCGTCAATCTCGCCACGCCCGCGCTGTTCGCTGGCGCGCCGACGCCGGGCGCGATGCTCGCTCTCGGCGAGGAAAAGCTCGCGCGTTACATCAACCGGATCGGTCTCTATAACGCAAAAGCCAAAAACATCATCGCAACCTGCCGGCAGTTGCTCGAACGGCACGGCGGCGAAGTGCCGCGCGACCGCGAAGCGCTCGAAGCGCTGCCTGGCGTTGGCCGGAAAACCGCCAACGTTGTATTGAACGTCGCTTTTGGCGAACCGACAATCGCAGTCGATACCCACATTTTCCGCGTTGCCAACCGGACAAAACTCGCGCCGGGAAAAACACCGCTGGCCGTCGAGCTTAAACTGCTGGAATCCGTTCCGGGCAAATTCAGACAGGATGCGCATCACTGGCTGATCCTGCACGGGCGTTACATTTGCAAGGCGCGCCGGCCGGAATGTTGGCATTGCGTTATCGTGGAACTGTGCGGATATGAACAAAAAACCGGATCGCCGACATGATTCTCGCCACTGCGATCCAGTCATGCAACACCCCTGACGCCGGGCTGATCGGACGTGCTGTCTGTCTGGCGCTCGAAAAAGCCGGACTGGATCGTGCCAATGGCGTGCTGCTTTTCATGACACCGGAGTTCTCTCGCCATGCGCGTGACGCTGTCATGGCCGCCGCTCGGGCCGCGCAATGCGCACCGGTATTCGGCGGCATCGCGTCGGGTGTGCTTACCGAAGAAGGCTGGACGCTGGACCGGCCCGCTGCCGCTGTCATGATCTTTGGCGGCCGGGCGTTTCTGCGGCCGCCGGAACCGGGAAATCCCAATCCTGTTCTGTGCTATTCCGGCGGCGAGACATTTCCGGAAGAATGGGTATCGTCTTCGGCGCATCGTGAAAAAAAACACTTTGGCTGCATATTCTCCGGAAATTTTTCCGAAACATCGGCCTTCGCCTCCGCGTGGCAATCCGGACATCTAGCCTTTCCACCCCACTGCTGCGCCCAGTTCGGCGATGCGCCGCTCACGCTGGGAGTCTCCTTCGGGCTTCACCTGCCCGGAGTGCCCATGCGGATCGAAAGCGGCGCCGGTTATCGTGTCGGAAAACTGGACGGGCGGACGGCTATTGACAGCCTGCTCCAGCTTTTTCCAGAAAGGCCGCCCTTGCATCGCCTGATGGCGCTTGTCGCAAAAAATGCCGCTGATCTGGACACCTTTCCGGATAGCGATCATCAAACGCTCCCTCTCGTTTCGCTTGATGCGGACGGTTCAATCGCGCTCGCGGGCGAAATCGCTCCGGGAAACTACTTGCGCTGGGCGACTCGCGACCCGCCAACAGCGCAAAAAGACATGAGCCGCGTCGTCGAGCGGCTCGCTCGCCAAAGACCGGATCCCGTGGCGGCGATGATGTTTTCCTGCGTTGGACGCGGGCCGTTTTTCTACGGCGCGGACGACATCGATCTGACCATATTGCGCCGACGCTTTCCGAAAATTCCCATCATCGGCTGCTATGGAACCGGGCAGATCGTCCCGGTGAGCCGCGCCGGAAACCGCCAATGTTCGAGAAATGCCGTAGTCGCCGCCCTTCTCGGCGCTGCCGGAACATGACTGCTTCCCACCGGATTTTTAGACCGATCAACCCTGACGGAGAAATCATGCGTATTGAATCGACCCTCCTCTCCAATGTGGAAATTTCACCGTCTTACTGGCGCATGCGTCTGACAGCGACGGACGAATTTGTCCGTCAGGCGTCGCCGGGGCGCTTTGTCATGATTCAGGCCGGGAAATCAATTGATCCCCTGCTTCGGCGTCCTTTCGCGGTCTTCGAGACGGGAATCGTCTTTGGCGGTTCGACCGCGTATTTCGATATCCTTTACCGCGTCGCCGGAAAAGGCACGGCCCTCCTTTCGACACGGAGGGAAAACGAAATGCTGGATATACTCGGGCCGCTTGGAAAAGGATTTTCTCTTTCGCACGCCGCCGGAGAGCATCTGCTCGTCGGCGGCGGCATTGGTCTTGCGCCGCTTCACGCGCTCGCAAAAAAACTGGGGGGATACGATCTCGCCACGCGCCTTTTTGTCGGGGGCAGGGGGCGTAATGATATTTTCTGTCTGGACGAATTTGAAATGCTCGGCGTCGAATGCCGGGTTGCGACGGAAGACGGCTCGCTCGGCGAACGCGGACGGGTGACGGATATCTTGATCCCTCACCTTGAGTCCACAAATGGCAATGCGACGATTTATGCCTGTGGTCCCGAAGGCATGCTGCGCGCTGTGGCGAAGCTCGCCGCCGAACATCGCCTGTCATGTCAGGTTTCGCTCGAAAGCCGGATGGCCTGCGGCATCGGCGTTTGCCTGGGCTGTGTTGTCCCGGGACACCGCCATTCCCCGGAAACACCCGATTTTCGCTGCGTCTGCGCCGACGGGCCTGTATTCGATTCCAATGATCTTGACTGGGAGAAGACGCGATGAATACGCCCGACCTTTCCGTAAATATCGCCGGAATTCCGCTGCGGAACCCGGTCATGACCGCTTCGGGCACATTCGGTTACGGCGTGGAGTTCGCCGCTCACATGAATCTGGAATCCATAGGCGCGTTCATTACAAAAGGACTGTCGCTCAAACCCCGTGCGGGAAATCCAACGCCCCGGATCGCCGAAACACCGGCGGGCATGCTCAACGCCATCGGGCTTCAGAATATTGGCATCGACGCTTTTATTGAAGAAAAAATTCCGCTTCTCCGGATGATCAAAACGCCGTGCATCGCCAATTTTTTTGGCGAGACCATCGACGAATACGCAGAAATGGCCGTGCGCCTTGATGCCATTCCGGAGATCGCCGCCCTCGAAGTAAACATTTCGTGTCCCAACGTCAAGCAGGGCGGCATCATTTTTGGAACCGACCCCGGCAGCGCGGCGAAAGTCGTCTCCACCTGCCGCTCCCGCACCGCAAAACCGCTGATCGTCAAACTTTCGCCCAATGTCACCGATATCGTCGTAATGGCGCGCGCCTGCGCTGATGCTGGCGCCGATGCGCTGTCGCTGATCAATACGCTGCTCGGCATGTCAGTTGATCTTGAGAAGCGCCGCCCGCTACTGGCCAACATAACCGGCGGTCTCTCCGGGCCGGCGATCAAACCGGTTGCCTTGCGAATGGTCTGGCAGGTCGCCCGCGCCGTCAAAATACCGCTTATTGGGATCGGCGGCATCGTCAGCGCGATTGACGCGCTCGAATTCATTCTGGCCGGCGCAACGGCCGTGCAAGTCGGAACCGCCAGTTTCATTTGTCCCGGTGCCGCGCAGCAGATTGCGCTGGATATGAAAAACTGGCTCATGGACAATGGCGTCGATGACATAAAAACCCTGATTGGCACACTGGAAACCTGAATGAACAGGTGCGCCATTTTTTTGCGAAGCCTGGCGAAAATCCCGAGAACGCGCTTTTCTCGAAGGCGCTGAAACCGTCGCGGCCGCCGTAATCGAACGCCACCCGGAATATCATGTTCTGCCGGAAAATCCGGAAAACGCCGTAAATGCCGAATCCATGCCTGGGGACGGTCAAATCAATCCTTTCCTGCACCTCTCGCTGCACCTCGCCGTCGCCGGACAGGTCAGCATCGACCAGCCGCCGGGAATTCGCGCCATTTATCAGGAGGCACGCCAACGGCCTGGAACACATGATGCCGAACATGTTTTGCTGGAATGCCTCGCGGAAATTCTCTGGCATGTTCAACGAAATGGAGGCGATGGAAGCGAACTCGATGGAGAAACCTGTCTCGATTGCGCCCGCCGGAAAGGAAACCCTCGGCCCGTCCCTTCCAGCAGAAGTCATCTCACCGCAAGGCTGACTCCGGTTTGAAACCCCGTCCGGAAGGAGCGGCACGAAGGCTGGAACCCCGGTCTGAAGTCCTGTCGCTAATTTCTTGGCTTGAACGAAAAACGCGCTGGACTGTGAATTTCCGCCGGGATCCGGAAATCTCGCTTATCGCCGCGTTTTGGCTTACGGTTCCGTATCCGTTCCGGAAAGCGTGCCAGGCCACTGACCCGCTTTCCGGCATTTCATGACGGCATTGTCTGGATACCGGACAAACCGCTGGATTTTTTCAGAAGTCAGCAGTTCCAGTCAGCATGAACGTGCGCGGCATGCTCAACACGAGATAGCCCGATCCGGGATAACCGCCGACCGAACTCCAGTAATCGCGATTGGTGACGTTTTCGATTCGCGCACGCACTGTGACTATCTGACGTCCCAACGCCAAGAGATAACGCGCGCCGATATCGAAACGGCGCCATCCCGGCACGCGAAGCGTGTTTTCAGCGTTGGCGTAAGACGACGAAGTGGCGATGGCGCGGGCGTCGAAGCTCAATCCACGTACTCCCGGCACATCCCATTCGACATTGAAGTTAGCCTGCCGCGCGGGGACGCCGATCACTTTTTTTCCATCGGTTTGGGCGCTCCCGGTCAGTTTCTGGCGTGCATCAAGCCAGGTGATTCCGCCGAGAACGCGGAGGTTTTTTGCCGCCTTGCCATAGATGTTCAGTTCGATTCCACGATGGCGGTCGTTTCCAGAGGATTTGAAATAACCGCTGGAATCGAGCAGAGCGCGCGGTTTTTTCGTCGTAAAAAACGCAAGTCCCGCGCCAAGCATCCCGTATTCATACTTGACGCCGACTTCCTTCTGTTTCGAGACGTAGGGTGAGAGCGCCTGGCCCGCGTTCTGGACAGGAGTTCCGGCAACTGTGGCCGGAGCCGTTTCGCCTTGCGTCAGTCCCTCAATGTAATTGCCATAAAACGAAAGGTTTTTCAACGGCCGCGCCACGATGCTCGCCATTGGGCTGGTTTTGCTTTTATCGTAACCGGCGGTTTTGTCGCCCGTGTTGTAATTGTAGCTGTTGATTTTCAGCGTCTGGTGGCGCATGCCGAGCGTCAGCAGCAAACGCTCGTCGAGCATCGAGAGCGTATCGCCGATCGCGAAACTGGAAAGCCGGGTTTTCGCGACTGTTTTGAGGTGGTGTTTATCGCCCCCGCCAAAGGCAAGCGCCGGAAGCGGAATCGAGACGGGATCATACAGATTGGTCGCGGGCGTGCCGGACGACATCGCCCATGCGCCTTTTTCGTTGAAGTGAAAGGCTGAATACGACGTGACCAGGGTGTGATTGACCGCTCCGGTCCGCAATTTGCCGCGCAGCCCGACTTCGCCAGTAACGATTTTGTCCTTGCGCGTATTGTCGAAACGGGCGTTGACCGTGCCCGCGCCCGTCGCGCCATTGTTGATGGTAATCCCGGAAAGCAGATTGTCTTCCGTGGTATCGCGCATTCCCACAGCGGCATACGCAGTGAAATTTTCGTTGAAATCGTATTCGCCGCGTGTCGAGGCAAAAAAGTCACGCTCGTCCGAATGCGTCCAGGGCTGTGCCCAGTTGCGCTTGTTATCCGGCGCGGAAGGAACGCTCGTCGCGCCCGCGCCGAGCGTCACGTTGGGACGCGTGCCGCGAAGACGGTGATTTTGATAACCGATGTCGGCGGAAAGGCGAATATCGCGCGTTTTCCAGTCGAATCCGGTCAAAAAGGCGTCAAGGCGGCTTTGCTCACGGGCAACCGGCGTACCGCCCTCGCGGTGTGTTCCGACGATGCGCAGGCCAAGGCGCTGGTCGTCGCCAAAACGGCGCGCCACGTCGAACGAGGTGGATTTCTGTCCGCCATTTGTCACGCCAAGATTGACTTGCGATAGAGGCTCATTCGGCGCGCGTTTGGGCAACAGATTGATGCTGCCTCCGATTCCGCTTCCACCGGGAGACGCGCCGGTCAGAAAGGCGCTGGCGCCGCGCAAGACCTCGACGCGCTCGAAGAGCTCGGAAGCGATGTATTGCCTCGGCAACAGGCTGTACAAGCCGTTGTAGGCAATATCCTCGGAACCGAGAAGAAAGCCGCGAATGAAATACGATTCCTGGAAATTGCCGTAACCACGTGCCGTGCGCACAGACGCATCGTTTTGCAGCACATCCCGGACGCTGCGCGCCTGCTGGTTCTGGATCAGTTCCGCCGTATAACTGTTGATCGAGAACGGCGTTTCCATTGCATCGCGCGTGCCGAGAATTCCGGCGCGTCCGCCGCGCGCGACCTGGCCGCCATGATAAGCGGGCGACAGGCCGCCAGATGAGGCGTCCGCGCTGGCACTGACTTCAATGGCCGGAAGAACGGCTTCCCGCGCCGGAGCCTCCTCTTGCGCCAGAACGGGAAAAACGGCCGCCAGTAACAGGCAGCCGAGCGAGTGGCGCAAGCGATTTTCCTTGCGTAAATAATGTTTTCCTTGATTTACCTCCTGGAATGAAAGCGTTTCGGCCCGCACCGGTTTACGATGAATTTTCATTGTTTTCCCCGTATTTTTTTGAATTCTTTATGATAGTGATTATCGCTACCAATATCAACAATGACCGGGACGCGGTTTCACGCGAATCAAAGCCATACACGCCGGAAAAAGGCGAAAATCCGGGAGTTGAAACAGGAATCCTGTAAAATCGCGCCGTGCAAACTCTTCTCATTATTGGCTGCGGCGACATCGCGCGCCGCGTCGCACCGCGTCTCTTGTGCCGTTACCGGATTTTCGCGTTGCTGCGCGAGCCTGAAGAGCGCGATTTTTGGCGCGAACAGGGAATTCACGGCATCGTGGGTGATCTTGATTTCGCGCCGTCATTAAAACGTTTTCGCGGGCTTGCCGATATCGTGCTCTACTTCGCGCCGCCGCAGAATTCCGGCCCGGCTGACATGCGCATGCGCCGGGTGCTCGCAATGTTCGCCCAGGGGAAAAAACGTCCGCACAAATTTGTCTATATCAGCACCTGCGGCGTTTACGGAAACACGCGCGGCGCGAAAATCGATGAAACAGCGCGGCTTCTGCCACAAACTTCGCGCGCGCGCCGCCGCGCCGACGCCGAACGCCAGCTGCGCCGCTTCGCCTGCCGTTCCGGCGTTCACGTCAGCATCCTTCGCGCTCCCGGGATCTATGCAGCGGATCGCCTGCCGCTCAAGCGTCTTGAAAAAAAGCTGCCCGCCTTGCGTGATGAAGACGATGTTTACACCAGCCACATTCACGCCAACGACCTCGCGGCCCTGGTCGGCGACGCTTTGCGATACGGCCGCCCCAATCGCTGTTATAACGCTGTCGACGATTCGGAGCTGAAAATGGGCGACTATTTCGACTGCGTTGCCGACCGTTTCGGTTTGCCGCGCGCACCGCGCATCGCGTGCGCCGAGGCGGAGAAAATCGTTTCGCCGGCGCGCTTCGCGTTCATGAGCGAATCGCGGCGAATCGACAACCTGCGGATCAAGACCGAGCTGCGGGCACGTCTGGCCTTTCCTCACGTCACTGACGGCATTGAAGCCGCCTGGCGCGAGAGGATTCTCTGAAATGCTTTGTCCTGAATCCGGCGTATTCGTTCTTTCCGCCGTTTTCCGGTTTTTTTGAGACGTTACGCGCATGGAAGAATTTTTCGCTACCTGCCCACGTGGCCTGGAAACACTGCTTGAAGAAGAACTCGCGGCGGTTGGCGCGAACGCCTTGCGAAAACGCGCGGGCGGCGTTTGTTTTGAAGGTGGATGGCAAACGTGTTACACGGCCAACCTGTATTCGCGCATCGCGACGCGGATACTCTGGCGCGTCGCGCGGGGCCGCTATGCCAAAGAGGACGACATTTACCGGCTCGCCTACGATACGCCGTGGAACCGTTTTTTCGGCCCGGAGCGAACGATTCGCGTCAACGTCACCGCGATTGGAAGCCCCCTGAAAAGCCTTGAATTCATCACGCTGCGAATCAAGGATGCCGTTTGCGACCGCTTTCGCGCGGACACGGGAGAACGGCCGAGCGTCGACACGCGCGAACCGGATATCCGCCTACACGCCTTTATCGACGCCGAACAATGTACGCTTTACATCGACACATCCGGCACACCGCTCCATCGGCGCGGCCTGCGCCAGAAAACCGTCGACGCGCCGCTCAATGAAAACCTCGCCGCGGGAATCCTGCGGCTCATCGGCTGGCGGCCAGGCATCCCGCTTTTCGACCCGATGTGCGGAAGCGGAACTTTCCTTCTCGAAGCGGCGCAAATGGCGCTTGACTTCGCGCCAGGGGCAGGCGGCCGTCCTTTTGGATTCCAGCGCCTGAAAAATTTCCGCCTTGAACTCTGGAAAGAACTGCTCGATACCGCCCAGGATGCCGAAAAACCTGTCCAGTTCGCGCAAATTTACGGCAGCGACATTTCTCCAGCCGCATCCCGCGCCACGCTCGCCAATCTTGACCGCGCCGGGCTTTTGCCCGCCGCCGCGCTAAAGACGGAAGACATCCTTGATGCGGCGCCTCCCTCGGAGACGCCGGGAATTCTGATTGCCAACCCGCCTTACGGAGAACGTCTTTCAAAACATGACGAACTCGCCGGGTTCTACCCTCATTTGGCCAGCGCGTTCAAACGCCATTTCGCTGGATGGGAATGCTGGCTGCTTACATCGGATTTGCGCCTGCCCAAACTCATGCGTCTGACGCCCTTCCGGAAAATCCCGCTTTTCAATGGCGGGCTGGAATGCCGCCTGTTCGGATTCAAGATGGTTGCCGGAAGTAACCGCTGACTCTGCGCGCCTAAAATGCGGGCCGTTTTTTTCTGGCGCGCCAGGCTTCATCGTAAAACTAACTCCGGTTTGAAACCCCGCCCTTCAGGGCGGTGCGGAGGTTGGAACCCCGGCCTGAAGGGCTGTCGCTAATTTCTTGCTTGCCATGACATTTTCTCCCCGCAAGTGAATCCGGAAGAAGCAAAAAAATGTTTTTCATCAAAATATTCCAGAGTATTTCGTTGGAAAGTGGCTTCGTTCAAGGAATCCTTTGATAAAAATACGCAAGAAATCGGGAAATATAGAATATGGACTACGTTCTCAAGGCATTTTATGAAAAAAATGGAGATAAATTACAGGAAATAAAAATTTATGTGACGATCTCAGAGGATTTTTTATCAAATTCCGGTAAAAATACCTTAAAAACGTAGTCAAGACATTTCAGTTATAAGGCGTTTCCGCCCTCTCTCCCATGTGTTGAACTGCTCCCTTGGATACCCATCCAAGCGAAGGTGAAGTTCAGGGAGAGGGCAGCCCGAAAGGCCGGGGGAAGAAAGATACTTTTCCAATCCGTTCGCCCTGCTCCGTCCTGAACCTGTCGAAGGGCAAGGACTGGAAAGGTGTCTACGGCCTGGAGCGTCCGTTCATACTTCGACAAGCTCAGCACGAACGGAAATAGGCGCTGTTGACGCTTCGGCAGATCCAGCGCGAATCGAGATACACGCTGTTGGTATGCTTCGGCAACCTGGAAGTCTGCTCATAGGGCTTGACGCCCCTCACCGCGAAGAGAAAAAAACAGCGCGAAAGATAAAAACAACGTTTTTAAGCTATCTTTAATCTCTGAGTGTATTTGGGCAAAAACTTTTCAATCTGTTCGCCATGCTCCAAACGGCCAGAACCTGGCAACAAGCCTGCCGGTTGACGTCAGCCATTTTCTGTCCAGAGTGAAAATCAGCGAAGTTTCTACCCGGCACACAGGACGCGTCGCCACCTTATAATGAAAGAACTCGTCATGGCCCTGGATTCAGGCTGAAACATGAGTTTCGTTTTTTCGCCGCGCGTGTCGTGCTTACTCACGTGTCAATGATCAAGCGGGTGAATGAAACGGTTATTCAGGGAGAGAGGATCGTTCATCGGATTTACGTTGATCTATCCATTGCATTCCTGGCGGGCGGGTCGCTGCTTTTTTTTCATTGGCTTGATTAGAGGCCGAATGGAGTCCTAAAAATGACAATATCAGCAAAACGAACGGCAAGGTTCTTCGTGCCAATCCTCGTCGCGCTCATGACGGCCGCGGCCTGGATCCCGCGCTTCGACGCAATGGCCAACGAGCGGGTTGAGGCCGGATTGAAACGCGCAGCGGCAACCTATGCCACGGCGCGCCTGCTCAATGGCATTATCTCCGTGGCGCAGGGAACCGAAATCGCGGCGACGCCCGCTGGAATCGGCGTGACGCTGACTCCCGGACAGATTCTGGAGCCTCTGAACGACCTGGTGGAAAAATTTTCCCAGGTGATGTTGATGGCCATGGTCGCATTCGGCATCGAAAAAGTATTGCTGATGGTCGGCGCTTCCTGGGCGATTTCAGTGATTCTGACACTGATCGCCGCGGCATGGAGCGTTCTGTATCTGCGGGGAACGGAGCCGCGCTGGCTGGCGCGGCTGCTTCTGGCGCTCATTATCACGCGCTTTGCCATGCCTGTCTCGTTGATGGCGACAGATATGGTCTTCAAACACTTCCTGGCTTCCGATTACTACGAAAGTCAGGAAGTGCTCAAGACCGCGCAGAGCGAGGCCGGCAAACTGGGGACTTTCGGTGAGGGAGAAAAACAGGGCGTCTGGGAAAAACTCAAGAGTACGACGGTCGAGGCCTTCGCTGAAGCCAGTGTCAAACTGCAAAACCTGAAGCGGGCCGCTGAAAACGCGGTCGACCGCGTCATTCGTCTGATGGCGATTTTCGTGCTCGAAACCATCATTTTGCCCATCCTTTTCGTCTGGGCGATGTTCGCCCTGGGCCGGAATGCCCTCATTGAAACGCCGACGCGACATGCGGAGACGGGAAGGCAAGCGGGTTTTCGTCCAGGATGATGCCGGATAGTCGACTCGCGGCTCTTTCAGAAGATATTCCCGTTTCGGCTTTCTCTCATTTATGCTTGCTCTTTCCAATCCGTTTGCCCTGCCCCGCCCTGAGGCTGTCGAAGGGTAAGGATTGGAAGGGCATTGACACCTTGGAGCGCCCATTCATACTTCGACAGGCTCAGTACGAACGGGGATATGCGCCACCGGTAGTCCGACAGGCTCAGCGCGAACGGCAATGTGGGTCGTCCATGCTTTGACAGGCTTGCCGCGAATGACAGGAGAAATCTGTTCGACAGCCTCGTCACAAACTTTGCGAAGAGTTATAAAAACTCTTATGACGCCCTCTGTATCGCCTGAAAAACAAGGAACCCTTTACAATTTTCGGAAAAAAAACGAAGATACATAAAATTCTCTATACGTTTTCAAGCGATTTTATTGAAATCCTTCTTTTGTTCTTCTTTTTATTTGTCTGAATAGATATGCTTTTAGAGGGTTTTCTTTGTTATACGATAAAAAATAGCTAGAGAACGTATGTTTTTGAGCGGAATGATAGAACGGCTGTCAAGTCTGGCGCTTTCCGGAAAAAGCGTCGTTTTCAGCGGCTTCTGTTCCCGCTCCAGCTTCGGGGCGAGCCATCCATTGCCGGGAAAAACGGCCTAGTCCTGGCGTTGTTCAAGCGCTTTTTGTATTTTCTGGTCGGTTTTGTATTGACTCAAGGCATATACCGCCCAGAGAGCCGCTGGAAGCCAGCCAATCAGCGTAATTTGGAGAATGAGGCAGATGACTCCGCTGATGGGCCTGCCAATGATAAAAAAAGTAAGCCAAGGAAAAACCAGTGATCTAAGGAAACGTATTTTCAACTCCCCACGGAACACATGACAAAGAAACCCATGAATGCAAACGTTGTTAGCGCGATGACGGGAGTATTTTAACCCATGTCCAGCGTAATTCATATCCGGCGTGGCTGGACGGAAGGGAGAGTTGCCTCTCTTTTTCCGGAAAGAGGAAGGCTTCAAGCGAAATGAGTTTTCGGCAAACGTTATCCGGGCAGATGACAGGCGGCTGAATGCGTTGTGGAGAGGGCATGCATTTTCGGAGGAATTTCCTTGCATGCGTCAGTCGCGCGCGGACAGCGTGGATGGAAAAGACAAGCCCGCGCTGGCTGTGCCAGCGGCGAAACTTCTCCCGAAAGGCAAAACTTTCCGGTATTTCCTGAAACACCGTCTACAGGAAGAATCGAGGACAGCAGCGCCTGTGTGTAGGGATGCGCCGGCGATTTCAGCACTTCGCCGGTTTCGCCGCGTTCGACGATGCGTCCGAGGTACATCACGGCGACTTCATGCGCAAGATGCCCAACGACAGCAAAATTGTGCGTGATGAAGAGGTATGCAAGCCCCAGCTCGTTCTGCAGGGATTTCAGCAGGTTGAGAATCTGGGCCTGCACGGAAACATCAAGCGCCGAAGTCGGTTCGTCGCAGATAATCAGCTCCGGCTGAACGGCGATGGCGCGCGCGATGGCGATCCGCTGGCGCTGACCGCCGGAAAACTCATGCGGATAACGCGATTCGGCGCCGCGCGGCAAACCAACCTGGGCAAGCAGCGCGGCAACAGCGTCGGCCATGTCGACACTAGCGGTATCGAACGTTTTCATACCTTCGGAGATGATCTCGCCCACCCGCATCCTGGGGTCGAGCGAGGCGAAAGGATCCTGGAAAATCATTTGCATGCGGCGGCGTGTGCGCCGCAATGCTTCGCCCGAAAGTCCCTTGAGTCTGATCCCGTCAAGTTCTACCTGGCCGCCGTTCGACGGAATCAGTTGAAGAATGGCTTTTCCGGCTGTCGTCTTGCCGCAGCCCGATTCGCCGACCAGCGCCAGCGTCCGCCCGCGTTCCAGGCGAAAAGAAACGCCATCGACCGCCCGCGCCTGCCCGACGGTATGCCGGAAAATACCGCCGCGAACAGGAAAATAGACGCATAGATCTTTAACCGTGAGAAGCGGGGAGGAGGGGGACGAATCAAAATGCCTCAAGGGCGTTGTTTTTTCCTCAGGACTTTTCCGGGAAACCGGCTCGTCCCACGGCGCATGGCACCGGATACGGCTTCCGTTTTCCGCGTCTGTCCATGCCGGAGAAACATCACGGCATATTTCGGACGTGCGGGAACAACGCGCGGCGAAACGGCAGCCTTCCGGAAGTTCGGAAAGCGATGGAACCTGTCCCGGAATGGTTTCGAGCCAGTCCGAACGTCGTGTTCCGTCGGGCAGCGCCGCAAAAAGTTTTCTTGTGTAAGGGTGGCGCGGATATCTGAAAAAATCTTCGCGCGCCGCTTCCTCGACAATCTCGCCGGCATACATGACACCGATGCGCCGCGCCATTCGCCCCGCAACGCCAAAATCGTGCGTGATCAGCAAAATGCCCATTCCGCGCTCCTCCTGCAAATGCAAGAGCAGATCGAGAATTTGTGCCTGTATCGTTACGTCGAGCGCGGTCGTCGGTTCGTCGGCGATCAGTAGTTCCGGATCCGCCGCGAGCGCCATTGCGATCATTACGCGCTGCTTTATTCCGCCGGAAAGCTGAAACGGATATTCATCCAGACGCCGCTTTGCGCCGGTAATTCCAACGGCGTCCAGCAGTTCCAGCGTGCGCGCGCTGACGGAAACGCCCTCAAGCCCAGGGCGGCGGCGCAGCGCTTCGGTAATCTGCCGGCCAACGGTCAGGACAGGATTGAGACTGCCCGAGGCTTCCTGAAAAATCATGGATATTCCGCGGCCACGCACGCCGCGCATCGCAGCTTCCGGCAGTCGCAAAAGATCGTTTCCATTGAAGCGCACGCTTCCGCCAAGAATACGCCCGGCAGGCGGCAGCAAGCGCAGCAGGGATAACGCTGTCACTGATTTTCCACAGCCCGATTCGCCGATCAAGGCCAGCGTTTCGCCTTTTTTTACGCTGAATGAAACACCGGAAACCGCTGTCAGCGTCTTGCGCCCGGAAACAAAACCAACCTTCAGATCGTCCACCGAAAGCAACGGAGCGCCGCTCATTCCGCTTCCTTCGCACGAATGAAACAGGTTCCGGAAAACATCGCCGTTTATTCTCCTTCCGGATTGAACGCGTCGCGCACGGCATCCGCGAACAGATTGGCGGCCAGTACCAGCGCGAACATGAAAACGAAGGAAGAGGCCAGCGACCACCAGACGACAGGGGCGCGCGCCAGCTCCATCCGCGCGTTGTTGATCATCGTTCCAAAACTGGTCATTGCCGGATCGACGCCGATCCCGATGTAGGAAAGCACCGCTTCGGCAAGCACCAGCCCCGAGAAATCCATGACAAGCGCGATAACGATGACGGGCGTCAGATTGGGTAAAATATGCCGGAACACGATCTTTGAATGACCGACGCCAAAAGCCCGCGCCGCCTGAATGTATTCGAGTTCGCGCAATTTGAGCGTCTCGCCGCGCAACAGGCGGCACAGGTTTGTCCAGCTTGTCAATCCAAGGATTCCGCACAGCGCCAGCAAACGCGCGTCGGCTCTTTCCACCGCCGTGGCAAACCACTGGGGATGCGTGTCGATAACGACTTCCATCATCAGTACCGCCGCCGCGATCAGCAATACGCCGGGAATCGAGCTGAGCGTTGTGTAGATATACTGGATCACGTCGTCGATCCAGCCGCGAAAATAGCCGGAAAAAATGCCGAACAGAACCGCCAGCGGCAATGTCACCAGCGTCGTTAGCAGTCCAATGACCAGCGCGGTGCGTATACTTTTCAGAATCTGGTAGAAAACATCCTGCCCGACTTTATCGGTTCCGAAAATATGATAATCGACGCATAAAGCCAGGGCCGGCAATAAAAGCGCCAGCAGCGCGCCAAGAGTTCCCAGCAGTGCATTCCAGGAAAATTCCGTTTCGCCCGCCCAGATGGATTTCCATGCTTTTCCAAAGGAAATTTCCGCTTTCTTTTCACAGGAATAACGGCATCTCAACCTGTGGATCACGATGCCCGCGAGCAGCGCGAATAACGCGATGGCAAATATTTCGGCCCGCAGCGTCCTGCTCAGGATGTCGCGGCGCCGGGCTGTTTCATCTTCACCGAGATGTGCTCCGCCAAAGCGGAGCCGCGGGAAATCGCGCAGGGCGCGATAACGCCCGTCGGCACCGCGCGTTTCGAAAGTCTCTTTTGCATAGGCGTGTGCTGCCAGCGGCGCGGAATAGGTTTTCTCATTCCGCTCGCGCAGTGGCGCGGCAATCGCGTCAAGAAGCGAAAGCGCCTCGACGGAATAGACCGCGGAGTGCCTGGGAGGCGTGTTTTCGAGGCGGCGGCGATAATGCAGTGAATCCAGCAGACCGATTGACACGAATACGGCGAGAACCGTCGCCGCGGCGATTCCGGCGCGATTGCGCCCGATGCGGCGCCATGCTGTCCGCATCAACGGATTTTTGCCCGATAAAACGCCAAAGACAATCGCCGCGAAAATCAGCAGCCAGAGCAAGATGTCGGACCAGAGCAAGACAGGAGTGAAATTCATGACGCACAACCGCGTTGCCGTATTCCCCGTTCCTCAAAACGCGCGTCTGATTCAGGAAAGAGTCTGTTCCAGAGGGAGGTTGTTTTCATTCGAGCCGTATCCGCGGGTCGACAAGCGTGTATGAAATATCGGTCAAGGTCAGGCCCGCGATATAGAGCACCGAACCGATGAACACCATGGCGCGAACGACGGAAAAATCCTGCGCGCGAATAGCGTCTATCGTGTAGCTGCCCAGTCCGGGGATGCCGAAGAAAGATTCGGTAAGCAAGGATCCCATGAACAGCGAGGGGATAACGACGACAACGCTCGTCATGATCGGAATCAGCGCGTTTCGCAGCACATGACGGGAAAAAACCACCGTTTCGGAAAGCCCTTTGGCGCGCGCCGTGCGGACGTAGTCCTTGCTGGCTTCTTCAAGGAAAAAGGCGCGGTACAGGCGAGTCGACGCCCCCACGCCCGAAATGACGCCGATCGCGACCGGCAATATGACAAATTTCCAGGCGTCGATTCCGCCGCCATATCCGGAGATCGGCACAAGCCGCCACAGCCGGCTGACCAGGTATTGTCCTCCGATGATGTAAAACAACCCCGAAATCGACATCATTGCCACGCAGAGAACAATGCCCCAAAAATCAAGACGGCTGGCCCGAAAAAAAACGAGCATCAACGCGAAACTTACCGTGACGAACAGCCCGAGCGCGAAAGTCGGTGCCGCGATGGCTAGCGACGGGCCCATGCGGGATGCGATTTCCTTCGAAATGTCGCGCCCGTCTTCGGCGCGCCCAAAGTCCCCGGCAAAAAGCCGGGCCGATTTGGCGAAAAAAATGGTATCGGTCAGTACCGAAAGGTTTTTCGCCTCCCGGTTTATGAAAAACGGTTTGTCGTATCCACGCTCCGCTTTCCATTTTTCGATCGCCTGCGGGGTGACGCGCTTGACGCCAAGCTGCATGCGCGCCATATCGTCTGGCGTATTGACGACGAAAAACAACGCGAATGTAATGAAATTGACGCCGATCAGAATAGGAAACGCGTAAAGCAGGCGGCGAACGAGATAGGCAAACATGTCAGTTTCCCCGCGGCGCATCCGCGCATGCTGTCGCGCGTTCCCGCCGGCGATAAATCGCCGCCGCCGGAACAATCGCGCATGCCAGCGCGCCGCAGATCAACGCCAGAGGCCAAAGAACCGGCGCGTTCCACTCATGCCGCCGCCGCGCGCGTCCGGCGGCGTCGATACGCTGGTATTTGAGCGTATTGTTGGCCACATTATTCGGTTTGCGGTTATAGAGCCAGGCGTGGCTCAGGGCATAGGTTTTTGGATGAAAACCAAACACCCATGGCGCGTCTTCCTGGAGAATCCGGTTCATCCGCGCGATGATTTCCAGACGCCGCGGCGTGTTGTTCATGTCTTTCATTTCAGCGAACAGCCGGTCAAATTCCGCATTGACATAATTCGCCTTGTTTTCCCCGCCGCGAAGCAAGGTGCTTTCATTGCCGGACAAAAGAAAAAAGAAGTTTTCCGGATCCGGGTAATCCGCGTTCCATCCGAGATAAAAAAGCTGCGCGGCCCCTTTGAAGAGTTTGTCCTGGAAACGATTGAAATCGGTTGAACGTACCACCAGCTGAATATCCAGTTTTGCGAATTGCCGCGTCAGCCAATCAAGGCGCGATTTGTCTCCCATCCCTCCCGCTGTTGTATCAAGATTGAGCACCAGCGGCTCGCCGGTTTTCGCGTCGCGGCCATTCGGCCATCCGGCATCGGCCAGCAACCTTTTGGCATACCCGGCTGGTTTTCGGCGCGGCCCGCCTTCAGTCCAGTCATAAACAACAGGATTGATTCCGGCTTGCCCGTCGCGGTAGCCAAAGATGCCAGGAGGCAGGGGATTCATTGCCGGAATTCCGCGTCCGTTCATGAAAATCGAGATGAATTCTTCCTGGTCGATCGCTATCGATACGGCCTGCCGCAGTTTGCGCGCTCGCTCCGCGCTGACGCGGCCGTCCGGATCGTTTCCGCCGACAAGCGGATCAGCCAGGTTGAATCCCATGTAGAAAGTCGATGTGTTCACGCTGGTTAACAAGCGAATGCCTTTTTCGCGCATTTCGTCCGAAAGTCCTGCGTCGCCATCCACATTCAGGCGGACAGCCTGATCGAAGCTATCCGATGAAATGCCTGAAGCATCATAGTAACCCTGCAGAAATTTATTCCAGTACGGGATGCTTTCCTTTTCGCGCGTAAATACCGCCTTGTCAATGAAGGGCAGGGCGCGGCCGCAATCGGTGAGAAATCCCGTTTCCCTGTCGCCATCCTCTCCCTCGCAAGGATAATTTTCTCCATGAAAGTTCGGATTACGCTCGAGTGTCATGCGGCTGTTCGGGTTGTTTTCAGTCAGCATATAAGGCCCTGTTCCAACCGGATACCAGTCAAGCGTGAGGTTTTTCTCCGCCATCCCAGGCTGGCTGTAAAAACAGTCCGCTTCGCGCGGCACGGGCGCGAAAAAATTCATCGCGAGCCAATACAGAAACTGCGGGTATTTCCCCCGCAGCTTTATGCGCCATGTATAACGGTCAACGCGTATCGCTCCTTCGAGCGGGTAACGGTCAAGATCGATCCACGCGCCCGGCGGCAAATCTTTCGCGTCCCGCCGCAATCGCTGGCCAAACTCTTCCAGTCCGACGATGCGTTCCGCCATCAAACCGAAAATTGGCGAATGCAAGCGGGGATGCGCCAGGCGCTTGATCTGATAGATATAGTCATCCGCCGTCAGTTCGCGGCTCCCTGTTTGCCTGAAATCGGCAATGGAATCGATTCCGGCGAGTTTCCTCGCATCAAGCGCACCATAGACGGGCTTGCCGTCAACGTCGACAGCAAACGCTGGATGGGGCTGGTAAAAAATGCCGGGGCGAATCCGGATTTCATAAACGCTCGAAGCGATCCGCGAAGACGGCGCGTCGCCGGGCAGTCTTATGCCGGAAGCGTCATAATATTCCGGCTCAGGCACCGAAGCCGCCGTTCCGGGGATCAGCGTATAGGGGCGCTTCAGGTAATGATATTGCAGTGGAGGCTCATATATCTGCGCGATGAAAACGCTTTCGTCTTCAACAAACGATCGCGCCGGATCAAGATGTTTCGGCCTTTCAATAAAAGCGGAATACAGGATGTTTTTCCCTCTTTCCTCTGGGGGATAGGGGTCATTCTGCTCATTACCGCAGCCGGAAACGCACAAAAACAGAAGTAAAAGAAAAAACGACCGGTTGGACATAGACTGGAGTTTAGCGCGAAGCGCCGCTTTTTTGGCGGCGGACTGAAAGGGAACAGGCGGTCTGCTCCGCGCCTTGACGTCCTCTCCTGTCCAAAAGTGGAGGATTTCCGCGGCGTTCAATCCGGCGATGCCTGGTTGAATCGCCTCGGCAGCTTCCAGGCTTCGTCGAATGGATTGACAGCGCCGAACTGCACGTCTTGCCTTTGGCATATCCATTATGCGCGGAATCCCGGAAATCTTCAAGGATGTTCACGGCGTTCGCGCTATTGCTTCTCGCCTGTATGCCGCCGCACGATAGTTCGAATTGGAGGAATCACTCGACGTTCATCTAGTAAAAGAATCCGGTTTCACACTGTATAATACGTCCCCAAATCAATAATCGGTTCCACCGGACGATTTCCGGAAATTCATTGTTATTGGAGAATACATGGGATTCCTAGCTGAAAAACGCATTCTGCTTACCGGGGTGCTGTCGAAACACTCAATTGCCTATGGTATTGCCAAGGCTTGCCATCGCGAGGGTGCCAAACTGGCTTTCACCTACCAGAACGAACGTTTTCTTGATCGCATCAAGAAATTCGCCGAGGAATTTGACAGTTCGCTCGTATTCGAATGCGATGTTTCGGACGATGCGCAAATCGAGAAACTTTTTTCCGATCTCGCGGCCCACTGGGATGGACTCGACGGACTCGTGCATTCCATTGCTTTCGCGCCGAGCGAAGCCATTACGGGCGATTTTCTCGATGGACTGTCGCGGGAATCTTTCCGCGTCGCGCATGATATTTCATCCTACAGTTACCCGGCGCTTGCCAGAGCCGCGCGTCCCATGTTGCTGAAAGGGAAAAACGCGGCGTTGCTGGCGCTTACCTATCTTGGCGCGAAGCGCACAATGCCGAACTACAATACGATGGGATTGGCCAAAGCCAGCCTTGAGGCGGCGACCCGCTATCTCGCGTTTTGCCTCGGGCCGCAGGGAGTGCGCGCTAATGCCCTATCCGCTGGCCCGATCAGGACACTGGCCGCATCCGGCATCGGCGATTTTGGAAAGCTGCTGGCCTACAATGCGCATAACGCTCCCCTGCGGCGCAATATGACGACCGACGAAGTCGGGAACGCGGCGGCTTTTTTGCTTTCCGATCTGGCGAGCGGAATTACCGGCGAGATACTTTATGTCGATGGGGGCCTCAATTCGACGACGCTCGGCAACGCGGAACCTCTTCCTGCCTGAAACATCCAGCCTGACCGGATATGGCTCACAACCGAAAAGCCATATCCGGTGATCGCTTAAATCACACCGCCTCTTTCAGTCGTCCGTGACGACGAGCCTTGATTGGTTGATTTCGATGGGGTAGCGTTTACGCAGGTTGGTCATGAACGCCGACAGTTCCTGTTGCGCCACAATCGCGTTGTATTCCCGAAGAATGTTCCTGACATCCTGTTCGTCTGTTTTTTCCGGCGCGTTGACCTTGACGACTTTGAAAATCGTGTAGCCCTCTCCGTCAACCAGGCCGCTATACGCCGGAATTTTTCCGGAATCCGCCCCGAAAATCGCCTTGACCATGGCCTGCGGAAAATTAGGCGGCACCTTGTTGCGCACGATCGTCCTTACGGGCGACCATTTCAACGCGGCGTCTTCGCCGTTCTCGCTGCCTTTTCCGAGTTTTTCAAGCGCGTGTTCTCCCGCTTTTCGTGCCAAATTCATCGCTTCGCGCAAACGCAGGCGCTTTTCGATGTCTGCCTTTACGGCTTCCAGCGGCTTGAGCTTTGCCGGATCATAGTCGACGACCCGCGCGGCGATAAAGGCGTTTTGCCCAATTTCCACCGTTTCGGTGTTCTGTTTCGTCTTGATGGCGTCTTTTGAAAAAATTCGTTCAAAGACACCGTCGTTCGCCAGTATTCCCAGACCCAGCGCTTCCAGCTTTTCGCGGTCTCTGGGAAACCAATCCGTTTTTTGCAGTTTGAGATTGAAATTCCCGGCGACAGATTGCAGATCGTCCGACTGTTCGTATACCGCATTGCTGAAGGATTCCGCAGATTCGGCAAATTTCCGCGCGGCCGTCTGCCGCCTGATTTCGTCTTCGATCTCTCCACGAACTTCGTCGAAGAGACGCCGCCTTTCCGGGCGGATATCCATCAGTTGAATGATGTGATAACCATAATCGGATTCGACCAGCCCTGAAATTTCCTCTTTTTTCAGCGTTTCAAAAACCGCGTCCGCAAAAGGTTTGACCATCGCGCCACGCTGAAAGAATCCCAGATCGCCGCCGTTCGGCGCGGTACCCACGTCTTGAGAATAACGTTTGGCCAACTCACCGAACTTCATGGGGGCTTTCTTTACCTCGGCCAGAATCTGCCCGGCTTTGCTTTTCGCCTTGACCTTTTCCTCGGCATTTTCCGCCTTGATCAGAATATGCCTTGCCTGACGTTCTTCTTCCTGCCGGTAACGATCCTGATGATCGTCATACCAGACCTTCGTCTCGGACTCGGAGGGGATTATCCTTGAGAAAATATCGTCCTGCGAAAGGACGACGTATTCCACCTTGATTTTTTCAGGTTCTTCAAACGAGGGCTTGTTGGCGTCATAGTACTTTCGGACATCGTCCTCTCCGACAGCAATTGATTCGAAGAACCGTTCCGCCGGAATCCGGATTTCATGAAACTGCCGCTCCTCGAGCTGCAAACGCAACAACGCCTCTGCCTGCATGTTCGAAACAAAAGCCGAGTCGATAGCGTCAAGATATTGCCTGATCATCAAATCCTCACGTATCGAAGTCTCGGCCTGAAGGCCGGTACTTTGCAGAAACCAGTCGTAACGCGCTTTGGAGAATTTGCCGTTCTCTTGAAAGTCCGGCATCGCGGCTATCGCGCTGCGTACTACGTCGGCGCTCAACCACAGTTTGCGGCGGTCTATTTCCTGAAACAGCAATTGCCGTTCAATCAGGTCATTGAGCACTTCCTGACGGAAAAACGGATCGTTGACCATGCCGGGCTTGAACGCATCCCCGAGCCTGTTGCGCATCCGGTTCTGCTCGTTTCTGAGCGCCAGATCGAACTGGAGATCGCTTATCTTCGCGCCGCCGACTTTCGCCATATTCGCGCCCTTCCCGATACCTGGCGTTCCGGGATCCATGACTCCAGTAAAAATGAATGGCAGAGCAATCAGCGCCAGAAACAGCGGAAGCAGAAACTTGACGATTTTTTTATCGCTATGGAGCACATCAAACATGTTCTTTTCCCATCAAACCCGACACTTACCCAGTCATCTATGGATCAATGACCCGAAAAACAAAAAAGGCGAACTCCCGTTCGCCTTGCGGTTACTGGCGGAGTGGACGGGACTCGAACCCGCGACCCCCGGCGTGACAGGCCGGTATTCTAACCAACTGAACTACCACTCCGAAAAAGCAAAAAACAGCAAAAAGAACCCAAAACCGCCAACGCATGCGGGTAGCATGTGGTGGGTGCTGACGGGTTCGAACCGCCGACATCCAGCTTGTAAGGCTAGCGCTCTTCCAACTGAGCTAAGCACCCATGCGTCGATCAGGGCGGCTATTTTAATGCGTTCTTGAGCACTACGCTAGGACGAAATTTCGGCAATTTACATGCCCTTATTTTCATCACATCGCCGGTGCGCGGATTTACGCCTCTGCGCGCCGCGCGTTTCCCTACATAAAAAGTTCCAAAGCCGAAGAGTTTGACGTCTTCACCGCGTTTCAGCGTGTTTTTTACTGTCGTAAACACTACATCAAGAGCCTGTGCGGCATCTTCTTCGGAAAGATGCGCAGATTTGGCAATCTTTGAAATCAGTTCAGATTTATTCACAGAAACCACCTTTATTTGAACAGAAAAAATAGGCGACAGCCTTATAACAACCGGGGAAGCTCCGTGTCAAATCCTATCTCGAAAAAAAGATTATTTGACATGGAATTTCCCCGTATCCTGAATCATACCGAAAATACGATTTCAAGCCAATAACAATATAATTTTTCAGTTTTTCAGGGAATATGATGGCAAATGGTTTTTCCCATGTCCGGCCCGATCCTCAAGGAGAAAGCGAAACCTTCCAGTCTGAAAGGCCGTTCGATAAAAAACAGCCAGAACTCCAGACGCTCAATTCACCTCTTGAATGTATCCAGTCGTCCGGGAATTTCCGCTGTCGGGCAGGGCATTCGCTTTCACGCGAAACGGTCAATGTACGACCGATTGCGCCGACACGCCTTCAGAAGCCACTTCGACGGAAACGGGAACATCCTCGTCGGGCAATGGCTGCGGCATGCGCTCAAGCGCGAGTTCCAGAACCTTGTCGATCCACTTCACTGGAACGATCTCGATCCGGTTCTTGATATTGTCCGGAATTTCCGCGAGATCGCGGACATTTTCTTCTGGAATCAATACCCGGGTTAAACCGCCGCGCACTGCCGCGAGCAGTTTTTCCTTGAGTCCGCCAATCGGAAGCACTTCGCCACGCAAGGTGATCTCGCCTGTCATCGCCACATCGCAGCGCGCTGGAATACCAGTCAGTACCGACACGAGCGCGGTACAAAGACCGATGCCCGCCGAGGGGCCATCCTTTGGAATGGCGCCTTCCGGCAAATGAATGTGAATATCGCTCTTCTGATAGAAGTCCTCGGCGATGCCAAGCGAACGCGAACGTTTTCTGACAACCGAAATCGCGGCCTGAACGGACTCCTGCATGACGTCGCCAAGTTTTCCCGTCGTGATGGTTTTTCCCTTGCCCGGCAGGATAACGGACTCGATGGTCAACAGCTCGCCGCCGACCTCTGTCCATGCCAGTCCTGTCACCTGACCGATCTGGTTCTCGCGTCCCGCAAGGCCGAAAGAGTACCGGCGGACGCCGAGAAATTTATCGAGATTGCGCGATGTCACCGCGATCCGCTTCTGGATATGCTTTGTCAGGAGGCGCTTTACAACTTTACGGCATATTTTCGAAATGTCTCGCTCAAGAGCGCGAACGCCCGCCTCGCGGGTGTAATAACGCACAATGTCGCGCAACGCGCTCTCCGCTACCGTCAATTCCGACGTTTTCAGCCCGTTGGCTTTCATCTGTTTCGGCAGAAGGTAACGCTGCGCGATGCTGATTTTCTCGTCTTCGGTATAGCCTGACAGCCGGATAACTTCCATACGATCAAGGAGCGGCGCGGGAATGTTCATCGTATTGGCCGTCGCCACAAACATCACATCGGAAAGATCGTATTCGACCTCCACATAATGATCGACAAAAGTTGAATTCTGTTCCGGGTCAAGAACTTCGAGAAGCGCCGAAGCGGGGTCGCCACGGAAATCCTGTCCCATCTTGTCAACTTCGTCGAGAAGAAAAAGCGGGTTTTTTACAGCAACTTTCGTCATGTTCTGGAGGACTTTTCCGGGCATTGAGCCAATGTAGGTTCGGCGATGCCCGCGAATTTCCGCCTCGTCGCGCACGCCGCCAAGACTCATGCGGACGAATTTGCGTCCTGTCGCGCTGGCGATCGACTGACCGAGTGAGGTCTTGCCGACGCCCGGCGGACCTACCAGACAAAGGATGGGCGCTTTGAGCTTTTCCACGCGCTGCTGAACGGCAAGATACTCAACAATCCGTTCTTTGACTTTTTCCAGCCCCCAATGGTCGCGATCAAGGAGCTTTCCCGCCTTGATCAGATCCCGGCTGGTACGCGTCTTCTTGCGCCACGGCAATCCGATCAGGGTTTCGACGAAATTGCGGACGACCGTTGCTTCAGCCGACATCGGTGACATCAGGCGCAGTTTTTTGAGTTCCGACTGGACTTTCGTCATGCCTTCCTTGCTCATGCCCGCCTGCCTGGCCCGTTTTTCCAGATCCTCGAAATCCGCGCCGTCCTCGGTTTCGCCCAGTTCCTTCTGGATCGCCTTGACCTGCTCGTTGAGATAATACTCGCGCTGGCTTTTTTCCATCTGGCGTTTGACTCGGCCGCGAATTCTCTTTTCGACTTGCAGAATATCGATTTCAGCTTCAAGCTGGGAAAGCAGGCGCTCGATTCGAGGGCGGATATCGAAAATTTCGAGAATATCCTGTTTCTGTTCGAGCTTGAGCGGCAAATGCGCCGCGACGGTGTCCGCGAGACGGCCCACATCCTCAATATTCGTTATCGAAGACAGAATTTCCGGCGGAATTTTTTTATTGAGTTTGACATATTGGTCGAATTGCATGATCACGGCGCGGCGCAGGGCTTCGGCCTCATTGTTGACCGCGTCACTCAGCGGGACAGGCTGGACTGTCGCGGCGAACATCTCATCGCGCGGATGGATCGCCTCGACCCGCGCCCGCCGCGTTCCTTCAACCAGCACCTTGACCGTGCCGTCCGGCAATTTAAGCATTTGCAGAATATTGGACAGACAGCCAACCGTATACAAATCGGTGGCATCGGGATCGTCTTTGGTCGCCGATTTCTGGGCTACCAGCATGATGCCGACGCCTGCCACCATGGCGGTTTCCAGCGCGCGGATCGACTTTGGACGGCCGACGAACAGGGGAATTACCATATGCGGGAAAACGACGACATCCCGCAGGGGAAGCAATGGAAACTCGGCGGATTCGGCGGAAAGAGAGGTCATTGACAGCCTGAAATGTTGGTGGATAAAACTCAAGATAGGGACATCATCTCATATTTCAATGGAGGGATGCTCCAATTGATGTCCGGAAAAACCAGCGGCAGAAGCCTTGCCCGCGCGGTTTACTCGCGCAGGCTGGATCGCGGCAAAAAATCAGCTTGATCCGCAAGCCTGGCCGGAAGAGTCGGAATAGATGAGCAATGGCTGAACATTGTTGGCAACCGTGTTTTCATCGACGACGACTTTTGTGACATTCTCCATCCCTGGCAGTTCATACATCGTGTCGAGCAGGAGCGATTCCAGAATCGAACGCAAGCCGCGTGCCCCTGTTTTGCGCTCCTGCGCGCGCGCCGCGATTGCCGTAAGCGCTTCCGGCCGGACATCGAGTTCGACTCCTTCCATCAAGAACAGTTTCTGGTACTGTTTTACGAGGGCGTTCTTTGGCTCGACAAGTATTTCAACCAGCGCGCTGGACGAAAGCTCCTCAAGCGTTGCGACAACAGGAAGACGCCCGACCAGTTCAGGAATCAATCCGAACTTGATGAGATCGTCCGGCTCGACCATGTTCAGCACCTGGTTACCGCTTTTATCATTCCTGCTTCTGATTTCGGCGCTGAAACCAATACCGCCGCGTTCGGAACGGCTGCGAATCACCTTTTCAAGCCCGTCGAAAGCGCCGCCGCAAATGAACAGAATATTGGTCGTGTCGACCTGAATCAAATCCTGATTGGGGTGTTTTCGCCCGCCCTGGGGAGGAACGGCCGCAATCGTTCCCTCAATGAGTTTGAGGAGAGCCTGCTGCACGCCCTCGCCCGAAACATCGCGCGTAATCGACGGGTTTTCTGATTTCCGCGAAATCTTGTCGATTTCATCGATATAGACAATGCTCTTTTGCGCCTTCTCGATATCGTTTCCGCTTTTCTGAAGCAGTTTCTGGATGATGTTTTCGACATCCTCGCCGACATAGCCCGCCTCGGTTAGCGTCGTCGCGTCCGCCATGACAAAAGGCACATCCAGCATGCGCGCGAGCGTCTGCGCCAGCAACGTTTTCCCGGAACCTGTCGGGCCGATCAGCAGAATATTGCTCTTGGCCAGCTCAACATCCGCGCCACTGTTGCTCCGATCACGCAAACGTTTGTAATGGTTATAGACCGCGACAGCCAATATCCGTTTCGCGACATTCTGGCCGACCACATACTGATCAAGAATCGCGGAAATCTCCTTCGGCCTCGGAAGCCCGTCGCTTTTCAGGAATTTCCCATCATCCCGCACGCCATCCTCACGGACGATGTCATTACACAGCGCAATACATTCGTCGCAAATATAGACCGACGGTCCGGCAATCAGTTTTTTGACCTCATGCTGGTTTTTGTTGCAAAACGAGCAACAAAGCGGAGAGTCACCGGTTTTACTGTTACCCATTCCGTTCTGCTCCGGTTTCAACAGATTTTCGAAAATCAGCCGCGATCATTCCGCCTCGCGCTTCGCCAACACCTTATCGATCAGGCCATACTCCGCCGCCTCTTGCGCCGACAGGAAATTGTCCCTGTCTGTGTCGCGCTCAATACGCTCAATGGGCTGGCCTGTATGGCACGCCATGATCTCATTGAGTTTCGCGCGCAATGCAAGAATTTCTTTTGCGTGAATCGCGATATCCGAAGCCTGTCCCTGAAAGCCGCCCATTGGCTGATGGATCATCATCCGCGAATTCGGCAGCGCGAAACGTTTGCCCCTGGCCCCTGCGCACAGCAAAAAAGCGCCCATCGACGCGGCCTGACCCATGCAGAGCGTAGACACATCGGGCTTGACGAATTGCATCGTATCGTAAATCGACATTCCGGCCGACACTGACCCGCCCGGCGAATTGATATAAAACTGAATATCTTTTTCCGGATTTTCGGCCTCGAGAAAAAGAAGCTGCGCGACGACGAGATTGGCTGTCGCATCATTGACCGGCCCTACCAGAAAAATGACACGCTCTTTCAGAAGGCGCGAATAAATATCATATGCCCGCTCACCGCGGCCGCTCTGCTCTACGACCATCGGAACAAGGCCAAGCGCCTGGGGCGTGAGAGGGCCGGAACAGGAAATCATATCGCGTCTCCACGAGATACCGGCGGAGAAGCGAAGGGACGCGTCTTCTGTCCCATCAGCTCATCGAAATCGACCGGCTGATCGACGACTGTCGCCCGCTCCAGCGCCCACGCGACAACATTGCCCTCGATGACAATCGCCTCGATATCGGCCAGGCGATCCCGCTGCGCGTAATACCAGTGGACAACCTCTTCCGGCTTTTCATAACTCTGCGCCAGTTCTTCGACTGTAGTCCGAACCTGTTCCTGGCGGGCATTCAGTCCGTTGTTTCTGACAAGCTCGGCGAGAATCAACCCCAGCCCGACGCGGCGTTTCGCCTTATCGGCAAACCACTCGGGCTTTACCGGCAAGTTCCTGACCTGAGCGCCGCCGCGTCGTTCCAGGTCTTCAATGGCCGCCTGCATCAATCCCTGCGTTTCCATTTCGATCAGGGCATTCGGAATATCGAGCGGCGTCGCCTTGAGCAGCGCGTCCATCACTTGTTCCTTGGTGCGTTCCTGCAAACGTTTCTTGACCTCGCGCTTCAAATTGGCCTCGATTTCCGCGCGCATCGCATTGACATCACCATTGCCGATGCCCAGCGCTTTCGCGAACGCGTCATCAAGTTCCGGCAACACCGGCTGGCGCGTTTCCTTGAGCGTGATATCGAAAGTCACCGTTTGACCTTCCAGCTCTTTCGCAAAATACTTTTCGGGGAAAGTAATTTCGGAAGAGCGTATTTCCCCTGCCTTCAGGCCAATCATCGCTTTTTCGAATTCCGGAAGCATCGCTCCTTCACCGACGATGAATACCGCGTCTTTCGATTCACCGCCCGGGAAAGGCTCGCCATTCTTCTTGCCGAAGAAATCGATCTTCACTTGATCGCCCATCTGAACCGGACGGTCGGCAAGATCGTAGCGGATACGCTGCTTGCGCAGGATTTCCAGGGTTTTATCCACCTCGGCCTGTCCGATTTCCAGCACGGGACGGGATATCTCGATGCCCGTCAAATCCCCCGGCTTGACCTCTGGAAAGACCTCAAAGACAGCGGAAAATTCAAGATGCGCCGGATTTTCGGCGTCACCCGTTTCTTTCCGGGCGATTTTCGGATACCCCGCCACGCGGAGATTTTGCGCGTTTACCGCCTCGCCGAAAGCTTTCTCAAGCGCGGCGTTTAATGCCTCATGATGCGCCTGCTCTCCATACTGCTGACGCACGATTTTTTCCGGCACTTTGCCGGGCCGGAATCCCGGCAATTTCAGTGTTTTTCCAATGCGTTTCAGGCGCAGGACGATATCCTTTTCAAGATCGTCGCTAGCCACCGAAAGGTCAATGCAGCGCTCGAGAGCGCTGGGCGTTCGCGCTTCCGGCAGCGTCCCGGTTTTATCATTCTCCGTCAGCTTTGTTTCTTCCATTGAAAATCCTTGAATGTTTTAAATGATTCGGGCTGTCGGTCCAGCAAGCGCCAAACAGTTCTCTGGTGCGAGAGAAGGGACTCGAACCCCCACGCCTCGCGGCGCTGGAACCTAAATCCAGTGCGTCTACCTATTCCGCCACTCTCGCAGCCAATCCGCAATTTTAACTGAAGACGAAGGCCGGATTATACCTTTTGTCCGGAACAGGGTTGCGAAATGCCTTAAAAACAAGGCACGTCCAAGGAAACAACGCCAGCCCCGCGTCCGTTCCGCAAAGTCTGGAGGAATTCATCGCGGCGGGCCGGAAGATTACGGAAAGCCTGCCGGAAGAGCCCGGAGCGCTCTACGGGGAACTCACCCAACGCTTGCGCGACGACGTGGGAACGGGTCTGGAAGCTACGGTGTCAAGCAAAGGCGCGGGGGCCGTACTGGTGCGGGCCGCGTCTGCCCAGTATCCGCGCGCCTGGGTCGAAGCGGCCAATGCGTTCGGGCCGTTATACGCGCGGCTGACGGGCGCGAATGGTCGCGGCTGGCATACAAGCATCAGCGATCCGGCCCTGATTGGAAAAACGACCCGGCTTTCGGACTTCGGCGTAGTCACCATCAGGAAAAACGCCGGTTATCTTGCGGTTCGGTGGGAGGATATTCCCAACGCGATCCACGAATACGCGCACCGGCTGCAAAGCGCACTGCCGGGCCTTCAGGCGAAATTCATGGAAATGCACCGGCGGCGGACGCGGGGCGAAGCCTTGCAAAGCCTGAAGGTGCTGGAACCAAAATCCCGCTATAGGCACGATGAAATGACGCGAAAGGATCATTACATTGAGGCTTACTGGGGCAAGGAGTATGATGGTACACCGCTGGAAGTCATGACAATGGCGATGCAAACCATGCTCTCCGGAAGGCGTTGGGAGAAGGGCCGTTTGTTCCGAAAACTTTATACTGAGGATCGGGAAATGTTCGATTTCATTGTGGGATTGTTGTTCCACTGGAGACCGTGACCGTGTTACATCATTTCGACTGTGCTCCGACCTCGGGGAACCCGAAAGCTCAATCCCTTGTCTTTGATTGGGACGATGAGACCGGGGAGATTTCCGGCCGGGATGTTGCCCATGTGCACGAATGTTTTGAAGGCAAAACCATTTCGGCGCACCCGATGCCGTGTTCATGGACATTGACCTCGCCCAAAAACCGGACGGACATCGCCGCGATTGTCGGGAGACACTGGCATCTCCCGCCCGAACTCGCCGATTTTTATCCGGAACTGGGCGACGATTGGGACGGCGTTATCCGCGACGAGGCAGGCAACGTCATTGGGCACGCCCAATTCTGATGATCGAAATCAAGGCCGACACTCAAAAAGTCACCGCCGCGCTGGGGCGCTTGGCGGAGGGCGTATGGACACCGCGTTGACCGGATCATCGGGAAAAGTAAAAAAAGAGGGTACGCCAGCGCAGAACCAGCCTTTGTCGAGGCCATAGAAAAGGACAAAAAGTCGCTGATCGCCGCGGGGGGGCATGGGCGCGAGGGCAAGCCCACCACCGCGCGCCGCGACCAGCTCAAAGCCGCCGACGAGAGGTCAAGCAAAGAATTTCTGGCTGCGACAGACAAAGAAAGCTGGCTGGCCGCGCGTTACAAGGCCGTGGGGCTGGATTACGCACAAGCGCGGGAAGCTGTCGAAAAACACGCTGTTTTTCCGCACACATTGCAAGGCGTCGCCAAGGCAGACCGCTACCGCCGGATCGTTGTCGCCATCGAAAACAGAGACGCCCAGAGCATGATGGACGCCTTGATGGGCAAAATAGAAAATCGCAAGGAACGAGTTGAGAACTTTAACAAAGGCCAACTCGTCAACCTGTCCGACCTGTTCGGCAGTGTGACATCGAACAAGGTTGCCGGTTGGAATAAAAGCGGCGCTGGCCACTCGGATTCGTATTATCGCCGTGGGCGATTTATGCGGGGACTGGAAACCTTTGCCGATCTCTTTGACATTCATGGTGGAAATGATTTATTTTGGCGAGATATCGTCGAACGCCTGATGCCTGAAACGAGCCGGGCTTTTTGGGAGCTGCTGAAATGATTTCAAAAGAACGTATTGCGGCGGAAGTGGATTACTGCGAAAAGTTCAACGTTTCGCCACCTTTTACTTGGGCTGGGCTGGCCATTCCGGATGAGGTCATGATCCCGGCACTTCGAAACGCAATCGCGCGGGGGCGCGCACTTAGCGAATCGGAAGGGAACCAGATTGAGCATGAGCTTTGGCCTGACACCTTTAACGCGGACGGCAGTACGGTAGGTGGCATCCTGGTCTGACCATGATCGAAATCAAGGCCGAAACCGAGAAAGTCACCGCCGCGCTTGAGCGCTTGGCGGAGGGCGTGAGTCCCAGCCACGGCATCGCGCATTAATGCTGCTCTGGCCTTCCCGGCCAGCTTTGAGGTGGTTCGCGCTGTCATGGCCGCATTCGGAAATAAGAGGGCGAAGAGGACACGATGAAACTATTCATGTCAGTATTGACCGATGGCTCAATTCGGTTCCGAAGTCGGCTTGAACTCCCCTACTATAGCGGCTCTCTCATTCTGGAAAGCCCTCCAGGGAAGTCGTTTTGCGGCCTCCCTTATTCCGAGGCAATCCAGTATGCATGGATTGAGACGGATGATGAGGGGAGTTTTATTTGTGGCGAAAAGCAACGGCCGCGCGATCCGGACACGCCATTTGAAAATCCCCCGTTTTTGCGGCAAGAAAAGCCGTGATCGAAATCAAGGCCGACACTCAAAAAGTCACCGCCGCGCTTGAGCGTCTGGCGGACGGGGCGACTCCGGCAGGAATCAAAACGACGCTGATGAAAATTGGGCAGGAACTAGTGGAATCAACCCATGCGCGCTTTGTTTCCAAGACCAGTCCGGACGGAACGCGCTGGGATGCGAACGCGCCCGCGACGCAAAAGCTCAAGGGACGTGATAATCCGCTGGTGGAGACGGGAGGGGGTCGAGGGACTTTAGTTATCAGGTGGAAGGTGAAATTAAAAACACGCCTCCCCGTTTCATAATATAAACAAACGTTTTCCAAGCATTTTATTCGAAAATCAAATGCAATATCCGTTAAGAACGTCATCAGCTATTTTATAGATCGCCATAATTCGGCCTGTTTTAACAGTAAAATCGCTTGAGAACGTTTGTCAGTTTTCGTGCTATAACGATTTCTTTTGAAAATTTTCGTAACTATCAAGAAATCATGGGTGTTTCATTGAAACGATTCTGGAATAATTTCGCGTTTTCAGATTTTTTAAAAAATGCCCTGTCTATACGCGACGGGGTGGTGATTCCCGAAAATAGCGCGTCGGATCGGGGATTCCGGCACTCAAGAAACCTTCCCGTCGCAGACGGCAGGAATCGCAAACGCCGCACGCGCGGCCATCGGCGTCGGCCCGGTAACACGAGAGCGTTATTCCGTAGTCGACGCCCAGCGCTTTGCCACGGGAGATGATTTCGGCTTTCGAGAGCTTGATCAACGGCGCGTGAATCGTCATCCGGTTGCCTTCGACCCCTGTTTTTGTCGCAAGATTGGCCAGTTTTTCAAACGCTGCGACATATTCCGGACGGCAATCCGGATAGCCGGAATAATCGACAGCGTTGACGCCGATGAAAATGTCACGGCTTTCCAGAGTTTCCGCCCAGGCCAGCGCCAATGAGAGCATGATTGTGTTGCGCGCGGGAACGTATGTCGCCGGAATTCCCGGACGGATGCCTTCTGTTGGAACATCAATCGCGTCATCGGTCAGAGCCGATCCGCCAAAATCCCTCAGAGACAGGCGGAAAATCCGGTGTTCCCGGGCGTCCAGCATCCGGGCGACACGAACCGCCGCGTCGAGTTCAACTCGATGGCGCTGACCGTAGTCCAGCGAGAGGCAATGACAGTCGAAACCGGTTTCGCGGGCAATAGCCAGCGCGGTGGCTGAATCGAGTCCGCCGGAAAGCAGAATTACGGCGCGCGGACGATGGAATGAAAGGCTTGTAGTCATTTTGAGGGCATGGTTTTTTCAATTACAACGCCGGCAAAGCGCTCATTTTCCACGTTCACCCGGCCAAAGCGCTTTGTGCATCTGGATCTGGAAACGGACAGGCAAACGGTCTTCGAGAATCCAGTCCGCCAGACAATGCGCCGGAAGCCTTCCGTCTACCGCCGAAAAAAGCACGGCGCAACGCGCGTCAAGCCGATATTCAGTGAGCGTTTCCCGCGCCCATTCGTAATCGGCGCGACTGGCAAGAACGAATTTCATTTCATCGCGTACCGTGAGCCGTTCAAGGTTCGAGCGGCGGGTTTTTTCGGATTCGCCCGAGTCCGGCGCTTTAAAATCGACGATCCGCGAAACGCGTGAATCAACACCCGCAATATCGAAAGCACCGGATGTTTCCAGCGAGACATCGTATCCCGCATCGCACAGGGCAGTCAGCAGAAAAAGACATTCCGCTTGGGCGAGCGGTTCGCCTCCGGTCACGCAAACGAAATGCGCCGAATACGCCGCCACGCGCTGAAGAATGTCGGCGACACTCATACGCGCGCCTCCCGAGAAGGCATGCGGCGTATCGCACCAGACACAGCGCAGGGGACACCCCGCGAGACGGATAAACGCCGTCGGCAGGCCCGCGCGAGTTGATTCGCCTTGCAGGGAATAGAAAATCTCGCTGATTTTCAGCATCGCGCCACGTCGAGAAACGTCCCCCGGCTATTTTTTCAGGCGCTGTTTCGCGGTCGCCGCCGCTGCGCTGGATGGGTACTGTTTCAACACCATTTCAAACGTTTCCCTGGAGGTCTTCGTGTCCCCCAGTTCCTGCTGGCAAGCGGCGACGCTGACCATGGCGTCGGGCGATTTGGCATGCCGCGGCCATTGCACGAGAAATTGCTTGTATACCTCGATGGCTTTTTTACAGTCGCGCAGAGCGTAATGCGCGTTGCCAAGCCAATATCGCGCATTCGGAACCAGCGAGCTGTCAGGATAGCGCTGGCTGAAGGATTCAAGCGCGCTTACAGCGTCTTTCAGCTTGCCGTTCTTGAAAAGATTCAGCGCCATTTCATAGTCGTGCGGCTCGGATGGCGCGCCCCCCCCTTTTCCCGCGCCGGAGGACGATTGAGACTGCGCGGCGGTTTGCGGCTCGAATCTGCGAAGACGCGTATCAAGATCAATGTAGAAATCCTGTTGGCGCTTTTTTTCGCTTTCCAGCTCGAATGACAGCAATTCAACCTGTCCGCGCAATTGGGCATTTTCTTCGCGCAGTGTCTGAACCTGGGTAACCAGGTCGAACTGTGTTTTTGTCATTGTATCGACCCATTCGTCCAGTTTTTTCGTCAGTTTCTGAACCTGTCCGCGCGCTTCGTCGTCGTCGAACAAGCCTGCCCGGACATCGGATGCGCAAAACATGACGAAAAAAACAAGACCCGCCGTCAAAACCGAAGGGAGGCGATGCCGCGGCATATCTCAAAACTCCCCGTTGTAAAGGATGTCGCCGCGACGGTTTTCGGCCCAGGCTATTTCGTCGTGCCCTTCGTTTTTCGGCTTTTCCTCGCCGAGGCTGACCGCCTCAATCTGATCTTCGTGAACACCGAGCACAGTGAGAACTTTGCGAACCGCATCGGCGCGTTTCTGCCCAAGCGCCAGATTGTATTCACGGCTGCCGCGCTCATCGGTATTTCCCTGAATCAGGATTTTAAAGTGGCGGTTCGCGACCAGGAATTTTGCATGCGCCATGACGACAGGCTGATATTCCCTTTTGACTTCAAAACTGTCGTAATCGAAATAAACGCTGCGTTGCGAGAGTATGTTTCTTGGATCTCTCAGCTCATAGGGCAAATCCATGCCCTCGATCGTGTCTGCTGTCACAGTGGAGACACGTCCTTCAACCGGCGCGCCGGGCTGTTCGGGGCCGTCGGACGTCGTTGTGCATCCGGCGAGCAACAGGATCAATAAAATGGAAATGGTTTTCATGCGAAATTCTCCTGCGAATTGGGTTTTAATCAGCGATTAAACGGCCCCCAGGCCGGCTCACGAACATCGGCCGCTGATATGGAAAGCCGCTGTCTGACACCGCCGTCGACCGATACAGCGGAAAGAACGCCGCGGCCGCGTATTTCGGTAGCGATTAAAATCATGCGGCCATTGGGTGAAAAAGAAGGCGATTCATCCTTGCCTGAATCGGTCAGAATCCGTACCTGACCGTCTTCAAGGCCCATGATGGCAAGCCGGAAACCGCCTTCTCCGCGCGTAATGAAAGCCAGGTTTTTCCCGTCAGGGGAAATGCGCGGCGATACGTTGTAGCTGCCCTGAAAGGTGACCCGCCGCGTTTCGCCTCCATTGACGTTGGTGCGGTAGATTTGTGGACTGCCTCCCCGATCGGACGTGAAATACAAAAACTGGCCATCGGGCGAAAAAAACGGTTCGGTGTTGATGCTGTTCGCCGCGCTGACCCGCCGCGCTCCCGATCCGTCTGCGTTGATAGTGAAAATTTGCGACCCGCCTTCTTTCGAGAGGACGACTGCCAGTTTCGTTCCATCGGGCGACCAGGCAGGCGCCGAGTTCGATCCTTTGAAATTGGCAACCGCGCTGCGCTTTCCCGAAGCGAGCGAATGAACGTAAACCACGGGTTTCCGGCTTTCAAACGAAACATACGCCAGGCGCGTCCCGTCGGGCGACCAGGCGGGCGAGATGATCGGTTCTTTCGAGCGCAACGCGACCTGTTCGTTTTGTCCGTCCGCGTCGGCGACATGCAACTCGTAACTCTTTGAACCGTTCTTGACAACAAACGCGACACGCGTCGAAAACGTGCCGGGAACTCCGAGCAGTTTTTCATGAATGGCATCTGCAATACGATGTCCGGCGAGACGCAACATCGGCATTGAGGAAGTGATGAATGCCGAACCGGCCAGCGCGGTTCCCTTGTTGATGTCGTACAGGCGGAAGCGCGTCTCCCGCCGTCCGTCACCGGCTGGATTGACGCTGCCCGCGGCCAACGCGTCCACGCCGCGAAATTTCCAGTCGGCGTATCTGGGTGTCGCGGATTCATCCATCGAAACGCCCGAAGCGTAAATCAACTCGAAAATGCCTGTGCGTTCGAGGTCTCCCCGAATGACGGAGACGAGCAGACGCGACGCGTCGGGATCGCCCGCGAAATCGGTGATAGCGATTGGAAAACGTCTTGCGCCGGCCCCTTCAATGTCGATAACCAGCTCGGCGCGCGCCGGCAAGACGAACAAGGCAACGCAACAGACGGCCAGTCCGATCAGCCCGCGCGCTCTGTATAAGAAAAATCGTCGCATGAGAAAACGTTAAAAACCGGTCAGGTTTTCTATTATAGCGGCTCGGCGCGCAAAGGGCGCGCCGCTTTGACGCGAACGCCTCAGCGCGTTTCAAAAGGACGATAACGAAGCTTTATATCCCGCTGGAAGTGCGCCGGGTTGTCCGGTCTGGGCAGGGGAGACGATTTGAGAATGGCGCGTTCGACCGCCTCATCAAGCGGTGGGTAGCCGCTGGACTGTATCAGCCTGACCGCCACGATTTCGCCCGACGGCAATTGCGTTACGCTGAAAGTCATTTCAGGGTTTCCGGAAATTCCCGAGGGAAGAACAACATTTCCACGAATTTTACCGCGGAGTCTCCCCTCGTATGCCGAGGTGTCCGCGCCTCCTCCACCTCCTCCACCCCATCCTCCGCCCCGGCCGGTTCCCGCGCCGCCTGGCTGGTCTGAAAATGCTTCTTCAATGGCTTGACGCACTTCACGCTCTTGTGCTGCTCGTTGCCGGTTGCGCAGCTCCTCATTGAGCGCGCGCGAAAAATCCATTCTCGAGGCCGGTTTGTCACGTTCCGGAAGCAGCGGTTTTTCAGCCTCTTTTTTAATGCCTTTCTTTTTCTCGCTCTCTTTGATCACGATATCCGGCTTAAGCGGCTGTCTGCTTTCCAGCGGTTCGTGTTTCGGCTCGCGATACGTTTCTGGGCGCGGTTCCGGCGGTTTCCCTTGGGCCGCAGCATCCCTGGGAAGGCGCGCGCCGCCAGCCGCGCCGCCTCCGGGCGGGCCGGGCCGCCAGACCTCCACCATAACCGCGCCTCCCGCCTGGCGTTTCCACTGAATTCCAAGAAACAGCGCGCAAACAAACAGTGTGTGGATGAGCAGGGAAAAAACCAGCGCGGTAACGCTGGTTTTTTCTTCGGGAACGCGCGGGTAATAATAGCTATCCACGGGAAATGCCTCGCGGATTATTTTTTGCCGGTCTTTACGGCAAGCGGCTGAACAAGCAGGCCGATCCGCTCGACCTGTTGACGTTGCAGTTCATCCATGACCTTAAGCACCGCTTCATATTTGACGCTTTTGTCGCCAGCGATCAGCACGGGTTGCCCGGGGTTTTGCCGCCGCGCATCCAGAACAGTACGCATCAGCTCTTCGCGCGGAATATTGCGCGGCCTGGGCTGTCCCGGAAAAATCAGTGAAAGCGATTCGTCGGCGGAAATGACGATCTGCAACGCCTCTCCAGGAGCCTGCGAGGATTTTCCTACCGAAGGGACATCAACGCTTGACGTCATCATTGGCGCTGTCACCATGAAAATGACGAGCAGAACGAGCATAACGTCGATATACGGGACGACATTGATTTCGTTTTTCAAGCGGCGGGGGCGCATATGATTCCTCTTCAGCGCATCTGACGTTGCAGGATATTGGAAAATTCTTCCATGAACGATTCGAAGCGCGCCGCGAGCCGGTCAATTTCGTGGGAAAAACGGTTATAGGCGACTACCGCGGGAATCGCGGCGAAGAGACCGATGGCCGTGGCGACAAGCGCCTCGGCGATGCCCGGCGCAACGGCGGAGAGCGTCGCTTGACCGACATTGGAAAGTCCACGGAAAGCGTGCATGATTCCCCAGACGGTGCCGAACAACCCGACATAAGGACTCACCGATCCCGCCGAGGCGAGAAACGCGAGACTGGAGTCAAGCCTGTCGACTTCGCGCTGGCAGGCCGCGCGCATGGCGCGTCGCGCTCCGTCAATAACATCTTTCGGTTCGAGATTCGTCTGGCGGCGAAGCTTTTTGAACTCGCGGAAACCGGCTTCGAAAATGCGCTCCATGCTGCCGCTCTTATGGCGCGGGCTTGTCGTTTCCTCAAAAAACGTCTCGAGATCGCCGCCGCCCCAGAAATCCCGCTCGAAATCCTCGGTCTGCTCACGCGCCTTGTTGACAGCGAACCATTTGCGGAATATGTAATACCAGGACATAAACGAGACACAGGCCAGAAGGGCCATAATGGCTTGCACAACGGCGCTGGCGTCGAGAATAAGGCGGAGAATTGAAAGGTCTTGCGAAACATTCATTGGTTTTTTTCCAGCGCGATGCGCAATGAAGATGGAATTGAAACGATTTTCATCTGCGCCGCGTTGACGCAGACAATCTGTATTTTAGCGTCGACAAGCGTTTCGCGGCATCCTTCAGCCACTTCGCGCCAAATGCGCTGCGAAAAAAACAGCTGGGAACGGGTGATTTTGTCGACGCGCAGCCCAGCATGGACAAGATCGTCAAGCCGCGCGGGTTTCAGGTATTCCAGACTAACGCCGCGCACAACGAACGCGATTCCCGGATCGCCCAACAGATCAATCTGGTCATGCCCGATGGAACGAAGCCACTCCGTGCGGCAACGCTCAAGAAATTTCAGATAATTGGCGTAATACACGACACCGCCCGCATCGGTGTCCTCATAATAAACCCGGACAGGGATGGAAAAAACAGAGAAAACGCTGTCAACCATAATTCGTGACTCGTATTGTCCAGACAGGCCGCCTTGTCATGACGCATCCCGCCATAAGTCTTTTGAGGCCGGCGAGAGCGGCGTTTCGAGGCCGAGATGACGATAGATCGACGCCGTCGCCACACGGCCACGTGGAGTCCGCTGAAGCAAACCCTGCTGGATCAGATAAGGCTCAAGAACATCCTCGATGGTATCGCGCGCTTCGCCAATAGCCGCCGAAAGATTGTCGACGCCAACCGGGCCTCCGCCAAATTTTTCGATCACGGCGGAAAGCAATTTACGATCCATGACATCAAGTCCCGCGGAATCGACATCAAGCATGACGAGCGCCTGATCAGCGACTTGTTGCGTAATGTGCCCCGCGGCCCTGACTTCGGCGAAATCCCGGACTCGGCGCAACAGCCGGTTCGCCACGCGCGGCGTTCCGCGCGAACGGCGCGCGATTTCCAGCGCGCCGCTGGAATCAATCGAGACCTGAAGCAGCCGGGCGGAACGGCTGACGATATGGGTTAATTCTTCCGGCGTGTAAAATTCCAGTCTGGCGACGATTCCAAAACGATCACGCAACGGATTGGTCAGCATGCCGGCCCGCGTAGTTGCGCCGATCAACGTAAAAGGCGGCAAATCGAGCTTGATTGAGCGCGCGGCCGGTCCTTCGCCAATCATGATATCGATCTGGAAATCTTCGAGCGCGGGATAAAGGACTTCCTCGACAACCGGACTCAGACGATGAATTTCGTCAATGAAAAGCACGTCATGCGGCTCAAGGTTGCTCAAAATGGCGGCCAGATCGCCCGCGCGCTCCAGAATCGGCCCGGACGTCTGGCGAAGGTTGACGCCAAGCTCCGCGGCGATGATATGGGCCAACGTTGTTTTGCCCAGGCCCGGCGGACCAAAAAGCAGAACATGATCAAGCATATCGCCGCGGCGCTTCGCGGCTTCGATGAAAATCGATAGTTGTTCGCGGATCCGCGCCTGGCCGACATAATCAGCCAGGCGTTTTGGGCGCAACGCACGTTCGAACGCTTCTTCCTGAGGCGATTCCGCGCCTGCGGAAATCAGGCGTCTGTCGCCTTCGGCGACGGTGTCGATCCGGTCTTCCTCAATCACGGTTGATAAACTCTTCGTACTCGGCGCGATCCAGCCATTCGTTGATCAGCGCCTGACTCAGCGCCAGCAGGGTCGGCCCGATGAACAGGCCGATGAAACCAAATGCCAGAACGCCGCCGAGCACGCCAACGACGATCAGCAGCAAGGGAAGACTCGATGTGCGCGAAATCAGAATGGGTTTAATGAAATTGTCGACGCTGCTAATGCAAAATATTCCCCAGAACAGCATGAAAACAGTCCAGCCGGTCTGCCCGTTGCCATAAAGCCATATCGCCGCCCCGCCCCAAATCAGGGTAGCGCCGACGACCGGCACCATGGAGAAGAAAAAGGTAGCGACGCTCAACATGAGAACCTCCGGGATTCCGGCGATGAGAAAGCCGATCAGGGCAACGACGGCTTGTGCGGCGGCCGTTCCGATGATGCCGATCATGACGCCAGTCACGGTGCCGTTCGCCAACCTGAACATCCGCTCGCCGAGATCACCGGCCAGCCTCGTGCTCGCCGTATATAAGGCTCTAGAATAAATATCGGCGTCGCGGTAAATGAAAAAGGTAAAAAAGATAACCATTCCAAGCTGCATCAGTCCCTGACCAAACAGAGAAATCGCTGAAAGCGCCAAACGGCGGGTCGGCGCCAGAAACTGGCGCAATAGCTCATTCGTTTCTTCGTAGTTGCCCGCCAGGCCGCGCCAATACTCGCTGACATACGTGCCGATCAGGGGAATCTCCGCGACCCAGTCCGGCAAATGCGCAGGCAAACCGTTCTCGAAAAAAGGATGCAGGTAATCCAGGATCGTTTCAATGGCGTCTGCGAACGATGTTGACAGAAGCGCCATCGGAAGAATCAGCACAACGACCAGCACGAAGCACAAGATAGTAGCCGTCAGGCTGCGGCGTCCGCCGCAAAGCCTGAGCAAACGGTCGCGTAACGGGGCTGTGGCGACTGACAGGGCAATAGCGAGAAGCAGTGTGCCGATGAACGGCGTCAGAACGGCGAAACATCCGATCAACAGAAAGGAAACGATAACGATCTGGATGATATTCTTCTGAATCGAGTACATTGTCACTCATGCCCTGGAAAGTGATTTCAACGCCAGCCTGATCCCTTCCGCGACGGACAGCCCGGCCGGAATCGATTGCATGGCGGCTTTTGCTTCCTTGTCATTGTACCCCAGCGCAAGCAACGCATTCAGAATATCCGAGCGGCCGTCCTCTCCGGCGCGGGATGCGGCTGCCGCGAGGTTGTCATCGAATTTTCCTTTGAGTTCAAGCAACAGCCGTTCCGCTGTTTTCTTCCCGATCCCGGGGATTCTGGTAAGCGGCCCGACCTCTTGGCGCGTGACGGCCTGTGCCAGATCGCCGACAGACATCCCGGAAAGTACCGCCAGCGCCGTCCGTGCTCCGATTCCGGATATTCGGAGAAGTTGCCGGAACGCTGACCGTTCCTGACGCGTACAGAAACCATAAAGGAAATGCCCATCTTCACGCACAGAAAAATGCGTCAACAACGTTATTTTTTCGCCAGGCATGGGCAGGCTGTAAAACGTGCTCATTGGCACATCGACTTCGTAACCGACGCCATGCGCGTCAATAAGCACTTGGGGCGGATTTTTTTCCAGCAGAATTCCTGAAAGCTGTCCTATCATCGTTTATCCATTACACGAATATTCGGCATCAAGCGTCCGTTCCGCATGCGGAACCCTTTTGTGGCAAGCGCTCCGGCACCCAGGCCGATCCCCTGACCGCCGTGCGCGTGCGCTATCGCGCACGCGAGCGCGTCCGCGGCATCCGCCCCAGGCTCGCCGGAAAGCGCCAGCAGACGGCGAACCATGTGCTGTACCTGCGCCTTGTCGGCGTGACCGTTGCCGACAACAGCTTGTTTGATCTGCAACGCTGTGTATTCGGAAACCGTCAATCCGCCGGCGACCATCGCTGAAATGGCCGCTCCACGCGCCTGCCCAAGCAAGAGCGTCGACTGGGGGTTTACATTGACAAAAACGATTTCGACGACGCCCTGGTCAGGGCGATATTGCGCGATCAACTCCCGCAAACCAGCGTGGATCGTCCCGAGACGCTCAGGAAGGGAAGCCGCCGGATTGGTTGTAATACATCCGCTGGCAACATAGGCGAGCTTTTTTCCAGACATCTCAATGAGGCCAAATCCTGTCGAGCGCAATCCTGGATCAATGCCGAGGATACGAACTGGTTTGGATTGCGGACTATTCACGAAGGATGGATTCAGGCGGATAGGCTTCCGGCACAGTATATACTGCGCTCGCGTTTTTCTGATGAACTTCCTCGCGTATTCTTTCGCGAATCGCGGCCTCTGGAAATGTCCCGCCCTTTCCGCCATTTTTTCCGGCGGATGGATATACTTTCATCCCTCCGATCAATGGTTTCTCGTTGAATAACATGAGTTCAAGGCGTTCCGCCACCACAATGCCAGATGGCGACGCGTTGCGCCTCGGGCAGGTTTTCACGCCGCAGGCGATTGTCGATTGCATGCTCAAGCTGGCACGCAATGCCGGACGCGTTCTCGAGCCAGCGTGTGGCGAGGGTATTTTCCTCAAGCATTTTCCGGGAGGACGCGGAATCGAAATCGATCCCCGCTGCGCGCCGCCAGAAGCGGAAATCATGAATTTCTTCGCGCTGCCCGAGAACGAACTGTTTGATACGATCATTGGCAATCCGCCTTATGTTCGCTATCGGGACATTTCATCCGGCACGCGCTGTCTCGCCAGCAAAAGCATTCTCGACAAACGCGCCAATCTCTATCTGCTTTTCATCGAAAAATGCCTGAATCATCTCAAGCCGGGAGGCGAGCTTATCTTCATCACTCCGCGCGATCTGCTGAAAGCGTCCTCCGCGGCTCCCCTCAACCAGGCGCTGTTCGCTTCCGGAACGGTCACCGAGTTCATTGATCTCGGCGATTTACGCCCTTTCGGCAAGGTGACGCCAAACTGCGCCATCTGGCGCTTCGAGCGCGGCGATTTTTCGCGCCATGCCCGATACGCGAAACTGGGATATACGGATGGACTTGAAGCGCTTGAAACGCCGCGATGGACACCTTGCCGGTTTTCCGAAAAAAACGGCCAGATATTGTTCTCCCGAAACGAATACGCCCTGCAGCTCTCCGACATCGCTTTCGTCAAAGTCGGCGCTGTTTCGGGCGCGGACAGGCTTTACACGGACGAGAAGGCTGGTAACCGTGAATTCGTCTGTTCTTCGACGCTCGCCACTGGAAAAACGCGGCGGATGATCTGGTGCTCGCCTGGCGATCCACCGCCCGAAATCCTGATTCCGCACAAACGGCAATTGATCGCGCGCCGGATACGGCATTTCAACGAAACCAACTGGTGGCACTGGGGGCGATCCTGGTTCCAGTCAAAACAGCCGCGCATCTACGTTAATTGCAAAACGCGCCATGAAAAACCTTTTTTTGTACACGGCTGCCCGAACTACGATGGTTCTGTACTTGCCATTTTCCCGTACAATCCAGGAACCGACATCCACGCGCTGACCGATGCGCTGAACGGCACGGATTGGGCAGACCTCGGCTTCATTTGCGACGGACGTTTCCTGTTTACCCAGCGTAGCCTTGAAAAAGCGCCTTTACCCGCAATCTTCCACGCATTCGCCTCTCTGCCCGGCACAGGATGATAGCAACGTTCCTTCTGCCCTCATGCCTCCGGTGCCGGAACGCGTGAGGTTCATGAAAGCAACAGGAGATAACACTCATGGTCAATCCCTCAACGCTTGCTCCAGACAATTCCTTATTGCTGGATATCGAAAAAAAATTCGTCGACGCGTCATCTGCCATCGAATCCTGGTTTCGCCTCAAATGGCTTGAACACGCACCGCCTTTTTACGGCTCTGTTGATCTACGCAATTCGGGTTTCAAGTTGGCGCCGGTCGACATGAACCTTTTCCCCGGCGGTTTCAACAATCTGAGTCCGGCATTTCTGCCGCTTTGCGCCCAGGCCGCGGTACACGCCATTGAGCGAATCTGCCCGAATGCGAAAAGACTATTGCTGATTCCCGAAAACCATACACGCAATCTTTTCTATCTTCAGAATGTCTCGACGCTGGTCAATCTCCTGAAACTCACCGGACTGGAGGTACGCATCGGATCGCTTCTATCCGAGATCACCGCGCCGACGCCGTTCGATCTGCCCGACGGAAACACCCTGACGCTGGAGCCGGTCATCCGCGACGGCGCGCGTATCGGACTTGCCGGTTTCGAACCGTGCGCGATTTTGCTGAACAACGATCTTTCTGCCGGAATCCCCGGTATATTGCGGGATATCGAAGGACAATCCGTTCTGCCGCCGCTGTACGCCGGATGGACAGTGCGCCGGAAATCCAACCATTTCATTGCCTATGACGAAGTCGCGGATGAATTCTCAAAACTGACGGGTATCGATCAATGGTTGATCAATCCGTATTTTTCCGTGTGCAGCAGCGTAAATTTCCACGAACGTCAGGGAGAGGAATGCCTTGCTGCCAATGTCGAAGCGTCACTCTGCATGATTCGCGAAAAGTACAGGGAATACGGCATCGGAGAAACGCCTTATGTCGTTGTCAAGGCCGACGCCGGCACTTATGGCATGGGCGTAATGACTGTCAAGGACGTCTCCGGAATCGTCGGACTCAACCGGCGGCAGCGAAACAAAATGTCGGTCATCAAGGAAGGGCTGAACGTGACCCAGGTCATTATTCAGGAAGGCGTACATACCTGCGAGCGAATCGGTGAAAGCAGCGCCGAGCCGGTTGCTTACCTGATCGACCGTTTTGTTGTCGGCGGGTTTTATCGCGTTCACGACAGCCGGGGAGTCGACGAAAACCTCAATGCGCCGGGCATGTATTTCAAACCTATCGCTTTTGAAACGAGCTGTTCGTTTCCCGACCGTAACCAGACGCCCAACGCCCCCCCCAACCGCTTCTATACGTACGGGATCATCGCGCGTCTCGCGCATCTTGCCGCGGCGATCGAACTTGAGCGCAACAAACCTCTCGCGGAGCCGTCATAATGCGTTTCGCATTCATCCTCGATCCTTTGAAATCGCTCAAGGCTCCCAAGGATTCCAGTATCGCCATGATGCGTGCCGCCCGCGATGCGGGCCATGAAATATGGAGCATCCAGCAGGCAGCGATTTTCTGGTCGAACGCGGAAGGAGTCTGCGCCGAAACGGCGCGCCTGGAAATCAGCGACGACAACGCGAACTGGTTCGCCGAAATTGAGCGCCGTGTTTTGCCCTTGCGCGAATTTTCAGCGACGGTTTTGCGCAAAGACCCTCCTTTCGATATCGAGTACGTCACGATGACCTGGCTTCTCGAACGCGCTGAGGCCGAGGGCGCGCGTATCGTCAACCGTCCCCGCGCAGTGCGTGACCATTCGGAAAAGCTGTCTGTCCTTGAATTTCAGCGGTTCTCGGTTAGCACGCGGGTCGCGCGCGCGCCGGAACTGATTCACGAATTTATCGACGCGCAGGGCGACGCGATTCTCAAACCTCTTGATGGAATGGGAGGCAGCCAGATTTTCCGTGTCCGAAGGGACGATCCGAACCGGAATGTGATCGTCGAGACATTGACGCGGAATGCGACGCGAACGATCATCGCGCAGCGTTTCATTCCTGAAATCGCCGAAGGCGACAAACGCATCCTGCTCGTCGGCGGGCAGCCCGTTCCATACTGTCTCGCGCGAATACCTAAAGCCGGAGAAACGCGGGGTAATCTGGCCGCTGGAGGAACCGGCATCGCGCGCGAGCTTACGGAGCGCGACCGTGAAATCGCCGGAGAACTCGCGCCCGTTCTCGCGGCGCGCGGACTGTTCCTGGTCGGCCTGGACGTGATCGGCGATCATCTGACCGAGATCAACCTCACCAGCCCGACCTGCATGGTGGAAATCTTCCGGCAGACGGGCTTCGACGCGGCGGCGTTGTTCATCCGCAGACTGGAGGAGAA